>JBDUEQ010000163.1:0-13689 GCA_040002315.1 Gammaproteobacteria bacterium | reverse complement strand
CCGACGGGGGTCCCGACGGGGGTCCCGACGGGGCTCCCAGCTCTGCGATGCGCGCATCGAGCATTTGATCGATCTTTTCCGGCGGATGCAGATCCTTGAGTTCCAGCCATCGGCTGCGCGCAAGTGCACGCTCACCGCGCGCCGCAGCGGCGAAACCGCCGTATAACAGCGCCTTCGGGTTGCCGGGCGCCAGCGCCAAAGCCTGTTCAAACAATTGCGCCGCCGGCGGCGTGATCTCGCCGCCCGCCTGCAGGCTCATGGCCTCGCCGAGGCCCATGGCGGCTTCCGCGTTCTTGGCATCCAGCCGATGCGCACGATCGTACGCGACGACGGCGTCGTCCAGCCGATTCAACGCCAAATAGGATCGCCCCAGCATCAACCAGCCCTTGAAGTCAGTGGGCTCATCGCGCAGATGCTTTTCCAGCTTCGCAACCATGGCGGCAACGTCGGGCCCGCCCGCCGCACCCGCCGCCTGTGGTGACGGGTGCCAATTCCAATTGGACCACAGCGGATATAAACCGGCGGCCGCGCCGATCACGAGCACCGCCAGAACCGCACCGGCTGTCCGACTTTGCCGATCGCGCAGCAGCGGCAAGGCGACCACTGCAGCAGCGATCGCGGCCATGGCGGCTGCGATAATGAGAAATGAATTCATTGTTCTTATCTTAGGTCAGGCCCGTTGACGGCCTCATCGTCCAGCGGCATTGACGCGCGCTTGCGCACGATGCGAAAGACGATGACACCGCCCAGCACGAGCATGAGAAATGGAGCGCCCCAAATGAACAGGGTTTTCGGCTCCAGCGGCGGGCTGAAACGCACGAACTCGCCATAGCGGTCCGTCATGTATTTGAATATGGCGTCATCGCTTTTACCAGCCACCAGCAATTCCTGGACCTGACCACGGAGATCGGCGGCCAATTCAGCGTTCGAATCGGCAATGGACTCGTTCTGGCACACCAGACAGCGAAGCTCCTTGGTTATCTGCTCGAAGCGTGCCTGCAGGGCGGGATCTTGGAGTTGGCCGTGCGCATCCAGCGCCGCAGGCGCGGCGGCGGGCGCCGCGGTGGCTGCGGCGGTGGCTGCGGCGGTCAGCAGGCCGAGCAGCGCCACGGCGAGTGCGCCGGCAAAGGGGCGCCGATTCACGCGCCGCCTCGGCGGGCCGCGGCGATGCGCGGCAGAAATTCGCGCTGCCAGACGGCTTCGGTGATGGGCGAAATGTACTTGTAGACAATGAGACCGTTGACGTCGACCAAGTATGTCTCCGGAGCACCATACACTCCCCAATCAATGGCGGCCCGGCCGTCGGCATCGTAGGCGACTGCCTGGTAAGGGTTGCCCAGTTGCTGCAGCCATTGCCTTGATTTTTCGCGGTCGTCCTTCCAGTCAAGACCAAGAATGGGTACTACATGTGACTGCGAAATCGCCAGCAATGCCTCCTGCTCTTCCCGGCAGGCGACGCACCAAGTGGCCCACACGTTGAGCACGTAGACCTGCCCTTTCAGCGCGGAATTGCTCACCACGCGCGAAGGATCGAGCACGTCCGTCAGCGCGAAGATCGGTGCCGTCTTGCCGATCAGCGGCGAGGGCAAGGCGTGGATGTCGCGGCTGGGGTTCAGCCCAAAGGCAAACAGCACGGCGAGCGCGACGAATGCCGCAAAGGGAAGCAGGAATTTCCACATCAGGCAATACCAACCTGAGGCTTCGAACTCGGCGGCGGCGGCGGCGCCGCAGCCGCAGCTGCTGTGCTGACCGTCACTTTGACCCGGTAACGGCGATCGGTCGCGGCGATGAAGCCGCCGATGGCCATCACCAACGCGCCAAGCCAGATATAGCGAACCAGCGGCTTGTACTGGATGCGCATGCTCCAGGCGCTCTCGCCGAGAGGGTTGCCCATGGCAACGA
Source organism: Gammaproteobacteria bacterium (assembly GCA_040002315.1). Lineage (GTDB taxonomy): Bacteria > Pseudomonadota > Gammaproteobacteria > Steroidobacterales > Steroidobacteraceae > Bog-1198. Next base: position 11,787 of record JBDUEQ010000163.1, on the reverse strand, counting down.
ACAAGTCGCGCGCCCAATTCACTGAAATAGCGGCCTGGCTATTATCAGTCTGCTGCACCCAGTAGTGACGCTTCTGCGGCTTCAAGATCGCCACCGGCTTACCGCCGCGCGTGACCGATACCAGCGCCTCGACCGCATCGTAATTCGGTCCGCGAACGTTCTTAGTATTGAGAAAGTTGAAGTCGTATCCAGCGATGGCGAAGCTGCCGCCCGGCTTCAGCGCTACGTCTTTTTCGATCTTGTAGCTCTCGACTCCGCTGGCGCCGATCGCGAACATGCCGACGCCGAAATGAGCGATGCACATGCCAAGCAACGCGGCGGTCACGGTCTGCTTCTGACGCAAGCGGCGCAGCGGCTCGAGCAGGGCGGAAAAAATGACCCAGAAACCGAAGGTGAACCCGAGCAAGCCCACAGGATGGAATTCCCTGAACACCAAGCCCTGAATGGCCACGGCCAGTGCCGCCGCGACTCCCAGCAACCACCACAGCGGTTCGGCGGTGACCGTCAGTTTGCCGCGCCTCCAGGCGGAGTGCATGCCGATGGCGAGGAACACCATCAACGGCAGCACCGGCACCAAGAACATCACGGCAAATACCGGCGGCCCCACTGAGATCTTGCCGATGCCCAACAATTCGTAGACCAACGGCGACAGCGTGCCCCACAGCACCAGCCCAGCGACGCTGACCAGAATGACGTTGTTGACCAGCAGGAAGAACTCTCGCGAGAACAGTTCAAAGCCGCCCGCAGCGTACAATTTGGGCGCGCGCCACGCGTACAGGGTCAACGAGCCGCCGATGGTCACTATCAGGAACGCAAGGATATAGAGTCCGCGGGTCGGGTCAGTGGCAAAGGAGTGCACCGACACCAGCACGCCGGATCGCACCAGGAAAGTGCCGACGAGACTCAAGGAGAATGCAAATATTGCCAGCAGCAATGTCCAGCTCTTAAAGATGCCGCGCTTCTCCGTCACGCTGAGCGAGTGAATCAACGCCGTGCCCACCAGCCAGGGCATGAAGGAGGCGTTCTCCACAGGATCCCAGAACCACCATCCGCCCCAGCCCAGCTCGTAATAGGCCCACCAGCTGCCAAGTGCAATGCCGATGGTCTGAAACAGCCAGGCAAAAATAGTCCAGGGCCGAGTCCACTTCGCCCAGGCCTGATCGAGCCGCCCTTCCAGCATGGCGGCGATGGCAAAGGCGAAGGCCACCGAGAAGCCCACATAGCCGGTATAGAGCATGGGCGGGTGGATTGCGAGTGCAAAATCCTGCAGCACCGGATTCAAGTCTGCGCCATCTGACGCCGCGGGTATCAAGCGCAGAAACGGATTCGAGGTCCACAGCGTGAACAGCATGAAGCCGGCGCTGATCAGTCCCATCACGCCGAGCACGCGGCTCGAAAAGCCCACCGGCAACCCGCGGCTGAAGACCGCAACGGCCAGGCTCCAGATCGACAGAATCATGATCCACAGCAGCAGCGAACCTTCGTGCGCGCCCCACAAGGCCGCGACCTTGTAGAACAGCGGCAGCTGCGAATTCGAATTGCGTGCCACATACAAGACCGAAAAGTCATTGTTGACGAAGCTGTACACCAGGCAGGCAAACGCAAGCGCGACGAATACGAATTGCCCGGTCACCGCCGGACGCGCGACCGCCATCCACACCGGCTTGGCCTTCCAGGCGCCCACGAGGCCGAAAAAGGCGTTCGACAGGGACAGCACAAAAGCCAGGATGAGCGAAAACATTCCTAATTCCGGTGTCATTGCGATACTCCTAAGCCTAGCTGCCGGGGCCTTTTACCGTCGGATTGGCGGCAGCCTTGTTCTTCAGCGATGCCGCCACTTCGGGCGGCATGTATTTCTCGTCGTGCTTGGCGAGAACCTCATCGGCGACGAAGGCGCCGCTGGCATTCATCGTGCCGTGCGCGATGATACCCTGCCCCTCGCGAAACAGATCGGGGAGCACGCCGGTGTATTCCACCGGAACTTCGTGTGCGAAGTCGGTCAATACGAAACGTACTTCCAGATCGCCGGGCTTGCGTGTCACGCTGCCTTTGACCACCATGCCGCCGATACGAAAGCGCTTGGCCAGCGGCGCCTTGCCTTCGACAACCTGGCTGGGGTCGAAATAAAACATGATGTTCTCGCGCGAAGCCATCACCGCAAGCGACACGGAGGCGGCGACACCGCCCAGAATCGCCAGCACCACATACAAGCGTTTGCGGCGCGGAGTCATGATTTCCCGCCGGCCGAGGTTGCCACGGCCTCGAGCGCACGCCGTGCCTTCACCCGCGCCGCCAGCTGATAGCTGCGGGCCGACCACAAGTTCCAGGCAAGAACCAACAACGCCAACACGAAACATGGCCACACGAATCGTGCATAACCACCCATTGACCAGAACCCGGCGCTCACGATTTGATTGCCTCCCGCACCCATTTGGCCTGCCGCTCGCGATTCAGCACCTCGCCCTGCAAGCGCATACATAACACCGCGCCGTAGAACAACATGAAACCCAGCAGCATCGACAGCAACGGCCACAGCATGCTGCCCGGCATTGCCGGTTTGCCTAGTTTAGCCACTGTGGCTCCCTGATGGAGGGAGTTCCACCACAGCACCGAATAATGGATGATGGGCACGTTCACCACACCTACGATGCTCAAGAGTGCGGCCGCTCGATCGCCGCGCGCAGGGTCTTCGAACGCGGTCCGCAGCGACATCACGCCCACGTAGAGAAACAGCAGAATCAATTCCGAGGTGAGCCGTGGGTCCCACGCCCAATACGTGCCCCACATCGGCCGGCCCCACAACGATCCGGTGACCAAAGCCAGCAAGGTGAACGAGGCGCCGATGGGTGCCGAGGCAGCTGCCACGGCATGACCAATCTTGATGCGCCAGATGAGGGCAATGGCTCCCGCCACCGCCATGACGGTATAGGCAGATAAGGACATCCATGCACTGGGCGCGTGGACATAGATGATTCGAAAGGCATCGCCCTGCTGATAGTCGGGGGGCGCAAACACCAACCCCGCCACCAGACCATAGCCGATGGTGATTACCGCCAGGCCGAGGAACCATGGAATGAGTGCAGCCGCGGCGCCATACACATAGGGCGGAGAGGCGAGCTTGTAAAACCAGGTCCACATTATCGTTACTCAAACCTCATTCGAGCGTGATGCGCAACGCCGCGGTTGCGGCAAACGGCGCCAGTGTGCACGTGAACACGCAAAGCGCGGCCAAAAAATACAGGGCCCCCGCGACATTGGTACCCGAAATGGCCCGATCGGTGGCGCCGGCACCGAAAATCAATAGCGGCATGGCCAGCGGCAGCACAATCAGCGACAGCAGGACATTGCCGCGTTTCAGACCTACCGTGAGCCCCGCGCCGATGGCTCCCAACCAACTCAAAGTGAGCGTACCCAAGCCGAGACTCAGCATCATGGTTGCAAATGCGCCGCTGGGAATGCCTAGAGCGGTCCCGACCAGCGGCGACACCAGCACCAGCGCCGCACCGCTGACCAGCCAATGTGCGAGGGTTTTGGCGACCACAACCAGCGTCAATCCCTGTCCGCTCAGTGCCAACTGCTCCAACGTGCCGTCGTCCGCGTCGCTCTTGAACAAGGCATCCATGGACAGCAAAGACGATAACAGGGCCGCCACCCATAGCACACCCGGCGCCATGTCTCGCAGCAGCGACAACTGCAGACTCAAACCCAAGGGAAACAATGTAGTTACGATCAAAAAGAACACCAAAGGTTGCAATAATTGGTCGGGACGCCGGAAACTAAGACGCAGTTCTCGACGCACGACGAGGAAGAAGGCCTCAACTGGGCCGACGCTCATAGTCCTAAGTCCAGACGACGCATATCCACGTCTAGTGTCAGCTCATGGTGTGCCACCACCAGCGCGGACCCACCTCGCTCGAGCTGAGATTCAAGCAAGGCCGACATCAGCTCGGAACCGGCGGCATCCAGATTGGCGAAAGGCTCATCCAACAGCCATAAAGATGCGTCCATGGCCAACACTCGCGCCATCGCGACCCGCCGCCGCTGACCGGCCGATAGCACGCGAGCCGGCAGATCGGCACACTCCGCGACACCGGTGCGCTGCATGCTGGCGCGCAACTCCTGCGTGCTGACCCGACGCTTGAGACCAACGCTGAAGCGTAGATTCTCCAGGGCCGTCAAGTCGGCCTTTAGCGCCGGCTCATGTGAGGCGTAGGCAAGCGCGGCCTGATATTCAAGCCGAGTGCTCGAGATCGGCTTGCGCTGCCATGACACCTGCCCCTGTTCAGGGCGCAACAAGCCGCAGGCGACGCGTAGCAAGGTGGTTTTGCCGGCGCCGTTCGGACCCGCGACGTGCAGCAGCTGCCGGGACTCAAGTGTAAGGCTCACTCCCTTCAGCACATGACGATCGCCGCGCCAGACGTGGACATTTTCGACGCTAAGACCATCCGCTGTCATTTTCATGAGTCGGCAAGCTTAACTAAATCAAATAGTTGAAGCTACCTTTTCATGCCGGACTAGCGACTCGAATCGCGAATTGCAGATTGCGAGATCAGAAACGCTTCATCTGTGAGTGAGTCTTGCCACGGACATCTGGGTTTAACTTAGGAGGGGGATTCTGGTATTTTTGCGGAAGGGCGTCCCTGCCCCGAATAAAACCCAAAAAAAGCGACAGGAGTCGAGAATGTCTCTCGTGAGAAAGCTAGCCGCTGAGTTCATCGGCACATTCTGGTTGGTACTAGGGGGTTGCGGCAGCGCCGTGTTGGCCGCCGCTTTTCCGCATGTGGGCATAGGCTTGCTCGGCGTGTCGCTGGCTTTCGGCCTCACCTTGGTCACCATGGCCTTTGCCATTGGCCACGTGTCGGGCTGTCATTTGAATCCCGCCGTCACCTTGGGATTGGTGGTCGGAGGCCGTCATCCCGCAAAGGAAATGCTTCCCTATTGGATTGTTCAGGTATTGGGAGCCATTGCGGCAGCATGGGTACTGGTGTTCATTGCCGGCGGCAATGGCACCGACGCACTGGCCGGCGGTTTGGCCGCCAATGGGTTCGGCGACCATTCGCCCGGCCACTACAGTATGGCTGCCGGATTTGTGTGCGAGGTGGTCATGACGGCGGGATTCCTGTTCGTCATCATGGGTGCCACCGACAAGCGGGCTCCCGTCGGCTTCGCGCCCCTGGCGATCGGTCTGGCGCTCACCTTGATCCATCTGATCAGCATTCCGGTGACCAATACCTCGGTGAACCCGGCGCGCAGCACCGGGCCTGCGGTGTTCATCCAAGGTTGGGCACTCGCGCAGCTATGGCTGTTCTGGGCCGCCCCGCTATTGGGCGGAGCGATCGGCGCTTTGATCTATCGATTCGTGACTCCCGGATGGTCGCAAGGCCCCGGAGATCCGGGCGGTCCGGGCACTTAACCGGGCAGCGCCACAGCCCGGACGGCGCCTGCTCTACGGGTCGACCTCCAAGTCGACGGATCGCGCGCGTGCGTCGCTGCCGGAGACGATGAGTTCTGCGACCGAGACCGGCAGCTTGAATCGCCGCGGTCCGCAGCTTCCCGGATTGACGTACAAAACGCCGTCGCGCTCGGCAATCTTAGGTTTGTGCGAATGGCCGCTAATCACCACTCTGACATCCGCCGCGCCGGGATCGATGTCGAGTTCGGCCAGATCGTGAATCACATAGGCGAATAAACCACCGATCCGGATCAACTCCGTCTCCCGCAGGCGCGCCGCCCACGGCTGCGAATCATTGTTGCCTCTGACCGCAATCAGCGGTGCCATCGCCGCCAGTTGATCGAGAATGTCGGCGCCACCCACATCGCCGCCGTGCACGATGTAGTCGCAGCCGATGAGAAAAGCGCGCGCTTCAGGCCTGAGCAGCCCATGAGTATCGGAAATCACACCGACTCGCAGATCATTTTCCATGCCTGATCGTTACACACAGCGAACCGGTTCGTAACGCTCGGCGGGGGGTGGTGGAACAATGATCGCCCCCCCCGCTCGCGAACCATCAATCGTTAATGTGCGCCTCAGCGCTCCCAGTGGCCCGGTTCATGGTGCCAATGCGGGCCCCGCTGATCCCAGCGGGAGGCAACCCAGTGGTAGCCGCGACGCTCATGCATATAGCGGCCGGGCACCCAAACATGGGCACGGTGACGCCACTCCCAGTATCCGGGTGCCCAAACGTAGCCGACACGCGGCGCCGGCACGGTTTCTACACGAATGGGCGGCGGTGCCACATCGATGTCGATGGAAACCCCGGCGGAGGCAATCGTGGGTGCGGCAACGGCACCTGCGGCCATCATCAAGCCCAACAGCAAAGCCTTACGAGAACCTTTCATTTACATACTCCTTTGAAGTTACGTCCGACCGACTTGCAGTCGAACCTTGTGCCCAAACGGTCTACGTATATGGTCGGTTGACCGCGCCCGCCGGTCTGTAGGACTACACCTCTTTCGTCACACGGCTGTAAAGTCCTAACCCATTGATCAGTCAGCAGAATATGGCGTTACTGCCTCCGCCTTAAGAGTCGGTAATGTTGTGACGCTGCGGATCACGGGACTGCGCCATGCAATCAGCGCCAGCAGCAACGCCGTCGAGCCGGCGAAACCCAGCGCAACGCGCAGACCTAGGTGCTCGCCCAGCCAACCTCCAAGCAAAGCGCCCGGTCCCGCGGGTACCAGTATCAGCCAGCGCATGGTGCTCGTCATGCGGCCCAACATCGGCCCCGGTGTGACCGATTGACGCAGCGACAGGAAATTAATGAATACAAATACTGCGCCGACTCCGAACATGAACAGCATCGCCGCGTAGGCCACCACCCCGATGGTATCGAGGGGCGCCACACTCAGCAGCAGCCAGCCCGCACCAGAGATGGCGAATCCCAACACCATGGTTGGGCCGGGGCCCAAGTGTCGCACCACGCGGTTGCCGTTCGCACTGGCAAGAACGGTACCGACTCCCAGCATGACGTAACTCAAGCCCACGCCCCGTTCCGATAGGCCCAGCTGGCGGGTGGCGAACAAAATCTGCACCACCATCGCCGCCTGATTGCACAATTGCCATGAGCCGACGCAGACCGCCATGGTCATCAGCAATTTGTGACCGCGCACGAAGCTCAGGCCTTCGCGCATAGCCGGCCAGAACGCCTTGGGGCTGACCGTCGGGATTTCCTTGACAGGCACGCCGCGCAGAATCGATGCCGAGATCAGCAGCAGCATGGCATCCGCCAACAACGCCAGCGGCGCACCCGTGAGCTTGATCAGCGCGCCCGCGGCACCAGGGCCGGTCACCTCCGCGGCCGAGTTGGCCAGTGCGTTCTTGGCATGCGCCTCAACCAAGCGTTCGCGCGGCACAATTTGCGTCAGCACGATTTGCGCCGCGCTGCCGGCGCTGGTGTTGACGGCACCGATCAAGAAGCCGACAAAGTACAGCCAGTGGATCGACAGCCAGCCGAACCACCACGCCACCGGAACCGTCGCCACCGCCACCGATATGGACAATTCACCGACTATGTACACCGGCAGCTTGCGAATACGGTCCAACCACACACCCACCGGCAGCGAGAACAGGGCGAAGGGCAGGATTTCCATCGCCGTGAGCAGGCCCATCTGCGTAGGAGTTGCATGCAGCAGCACCGCGGCCGTCAGCGGCAGTGCCAACAAGGTGACTTGGCCGCCGAAGGATGAGATCAAAATCGAAGTCCACAGCCGCCGGTAGATCGCATCGCGCAGCAGATCTGTGGGGGCAAGCGTAAACCGATTCAGCCACCGTTCCGGTAGCCAGGTACGAAGTGTTGCTCGAGTCATGGTGCCGGGGTGTGGTCTCATGTTAGTCGAAAACGCGCGGCGAGGCGAGACGCGTCGAGACGTGTCGGGCACTTCGATTACAATCGGCGAATGACGGAATTCACGCATCTCTTCCGGCCGCTGCGCATCCGCGGCAGCACGCTCAAGAACCGCATCATGTCGAGCGGCCATGATACGACCCTGCCGGTGGACGGGACGGTGAATGCACCGTTGGTCGCCTACCAGGAGGCGCGGGCCCGCGGCGGCGCGGGCTTGATCGTACTGCAGGTGTCGGGCGTGCATGAAACAGCGCGCTACACCAATCATGTATTGATGGCCACCGACGATGCGTCCATTGCCGGATACCGCAGTGTCGCCGAAGCTGTGCATCGCCACGGCACGGTCCTGTTCGCGCAGCTGTTTCACCCCGGCCGTGAAATGGCGGAAGCGGACGGCGGACTTCTGAACGTGGCCTACGCACCCTCGTCGGTGCCGAACGAGCGCTTTCATGTCATGCCTCGTGCGTTGAAGAAGCCATTGATCGACGCGATCGTGAATGGCTACGGCGACGCGGCGCGGCGCATGCAGACCGCGGGACTGGACGGCGTGGAAATAGTCGCCAGTCACGGCTACTTGCCGGCGCAGTTCTTGAATCCGCGGGTCAACCTGCGTACCGATGCCTACGGCGGTGACGTGGAGGGGCGCCTGCGCTTCCTGCGCGAAGTGATTGCGAATATTCGTGCCAAAGTGAGCGACGGCTTTGTGGTGGGATTGCGAATTTCAGGCACTGAGGCCGACGAACAAGGGCTGACGGAAGATGAGTCCCTGGAATCGGTGGCCGTCCTCGGCGATAGCGTCGACTATGTGCATGTCACGCTCGGCACTTCGGCCAGCCTCGGCGGCGCCGTGCATATCGTGCCCCCCATGGCAATCAAGACCGCCTATGTGGTGCCCTATGCCGCCCGTATCAAGCGGCAATCGACGATACCGGTGTTCGTAACCGGCCGTATCAATCAGCCGCAGGACGCGGAAGCGGTGCTTGCCAGCAATCACGCCGATGTGTGCGGTATGACACGGGCGCTGATCAGCGATCCGGAAATGCCCAACAAGACCATGCGCGGCGCGCTCGAGGACATTCGCGCTTGCATTGCCTGCAATCAAGCCTGCATCGGACACTTTCACAAGGGATTCCCGATTTCCTGCATACAAAATCCCGTCAGCGGGCGGGAATTGCGCTTCGGAAATCTGCCGCGCGCGGCACACCGCAAGAAAGTCATGGTGATCGGCGGCGGACCGGCCGGTATGAAGGCGGCGGCGATCGCGGCCGAGCGCGGTCATCACGTGACCCTGTTCGAGGCTGAGCGGCGTCTCGGCGGCCAGGCGTTGCTCGCGCAGATGCTGCCCGGACGTGCGGAGTTCGGCGGCATCGTCACCAATCTGCAGCGTGAATTAGAATTGGCTGGCGTGCACGTCCACAAGAATTCTCGAGTCGACCGCTCGAAAATTCAGGCTGAGGCGCCGGATGCGGTGCTCATCGCCACTGGCGCCCTACCTTATCGACCCGCCTTTCCGCAGGAAGGTGCGCTGCAAATAGTCGATGCTTGGGCGGTGTTGCGCGGCACGGAGATGGCCGGGCAATCCATCCTGGTCATCGACTGGCGCGCCGATTGGATCGGCATCGGCATCGCCGAACACTTGGCGCAGCAGGGTAGAACGGTACGGCTTGCCGTCAGTGGGATTGCTGCCGGGGAAAGCCTGCCGCTCTATGTACGAGACCAGGCCGCAGCTTCCTTGCACAAGCTCGGCATCAAGGTGCTTACCTATATGCGCCTGTATGGCAGCGATTCGGACAGCGTCTACCTGCAGCACATCAGCAGCGGCGAGGCAGTGGTGATCGATAAGATCGACACATTGGTGCTGTGCACCGGCCACACGCCGGTGGACGATCTCTCTGATGCGCTCGAGGGCATGAACATCGAAACCCATGTCATCGGTGACGCGGCCGCCCCGCGCACCGCCGAAGAAGCGGTTTACGAAGGACTCAGAGTCGCCGCTGAACTTTGACGGCGTGGCGATCGCGAGTCCTCGGCGTCTTCACCGAGGAAGCCGCCGCTCTGATGGGCCCAGAGGCGTGCGTACAGGCCGCCCTGAGCCAGCAACGCATAGTGATTGCCCTCCTCGACCACCCGCCCCTTGTCGAGGACGATCAACCGGTCCATGGCTGCAATCGTCGACAGTCGATGCGCGATGGCCACCACGGTCTTGCCTTCCATGAGGCGATTGAGACTTTGCTGAATCGCCGCCTCGACTTCACTGTCGAGCGCGCTGGTGGCTTCGTCGAGCAGTAATATGGGAGCGTCCTTGAGCATGACGCGCGCGATCGCGATCCGCTGGCGTTGGCCGCCGCTTAACTTGACGCCGCGCTCGCCCACGTGTGCATCGTAGCCCGTTCGCCCGCCGGCATCGCTTAAGCTGACGATGAAATCGTGGGCCTCGGCGCGCTTTGCTGCAGCCACCATGTCGGCGTCCGTGGCATCGGGCCGGCCGTAGCGGATGTTGTCGCTGACCGACCGGTGCAGCAGCGAGGTGTCCTGAGTCACCATGCCGATTTGCGCGCGCAGGCTATCCTGGGTGGCGAGCGCAATATCCTGCCCGTCGATCAGAACTCGTCCATCGGATAGGTCGTAGAAACGCAGCAGCAGATTGACGATGGTGCTCTTGCCTGCGCCGGAACGGCCGACCAGGCCGATTTTCTCGCCGGGCCGGATGTGCAGATTCAGCTGGTCGATGACGGGGCCCGCGGCACTCACGGCCTTACCGTAGCTAAAGCTCACGGCTTCGAAGCGGATGTCGCCGCGAGAGACTCGCAGCGCCTGCGCATCAGGCCGGTCGACGATCGTGGGCGAGCGCGCCAGTGTGCTGATGCCGTCCTGCACGGTGCCGATCTGCTCGAACAGCGATGCCATTTCCCACATGACCCAGTGCGATATGCCATTCAGCCGAAGCGACATGGCCGTCGCCGCCGCCACTGCGCCCACCCCCACCTGTCCTTGGATCCACAGCCACAGGGTGACGCCGGCCGTGCTCGCGATCAATCCCATGCTGAGCGCATGATTGACGATCTCAAAAGCAGTCACCATTCGAAATTGCTTATATACGGTTTGCAGGAACTCGGCCATCGCCGTTTGCACATAACTCGACTCGCGCTGAGTATGCGAGAACAGCTTGACGGTGGTGATGTTGGTGTAGGCGTCGGTGATGCGCCCCGTCATCATCGATCGTGCATCCGCCTGGGCCATGGCGACCGCACCTAAGCGCGGCACGAAGTAGCACATGGCCAGCGAATAAACCCCCAGCCAGCCCATGAAGGGCGCCAGCAGCCAGATATGAAAATTGCCGACCACCAAGGCAATGGTGACGAAGTAAATGAGCACGAACACCATGATGTCCGCCAATATCATCCAAGTGTCGCGAACCGCGAGCGCTGTTTGCATGAGCTTGGCCGCGACGCGGCCGGCAAATTCATCCTGATAAAAGCTCAAGGATTGCGCCAACATGTTGCGGTGGAAGTTCCAGCGCAACCGCATGGCGAAGTTACCCGCCAGAGCCTGCTGTTTGAACAGGCTTTGCAGTCCGATCAGCACCGTGCTGCCGGTGAGCACGGCGCCCAGCAGCAACAAGTGGCTGCGTTCCTCGGTCCACAGTTGCGACGGCTTCACCTTGGCCAGCCAATCGACGACGTGGCCCAGAATGCTGAACAGCAGGGCTTCGAACACACCGATCGCGGCAGTCAACACCGTCATCGCCGCAATGTAGCGACGTACCCCGCGCGCGCAAGCCCACAGGAACGCAAAGAATCCCTGCGGCAGCTGTGGTTGCGGCGTGCTCGGATAAGGCTGGACGAGTTTTTCGAAGTATCGAAACAAGGCTTATCCGGATTCTGTTGGTGCCCTCGCCCGGAATCGAACCGGGATGAGATGGTTACTCGACGGATTTTAAGTC
>JBDUEQ010000162.1:0-4352 GCA_040002315.1 Gammaproteobacteria bacterium | reverse complement strand
AAACCCGTGGCGGGCAAACCCGTGGCGGGCAAACCCGTGGCGGGCAAACCCGCCGTCGCCAAGACTGCAGCCGTCAAACTTGCCGTCGTCAAACCTGCCGCCGTCAAACCCGGGGCGGGCACACAGGCGGTCGACAAGTCGTCGCGGGTGAAGTCCGACGCCGCGCCCATCAAATTCGATACTCGTCCGCTCGTGTTGACCCGCGTCGCGCCGAGCGATGAGGATGGCGACGGCGAATCCTCTGTCTCGGCCAGCTTGCTGGCGGGCCCGCGCAATGTGAAGCCGTACATCGCCCGCCGCGGCGAGCAGTACATGAATAAGGAGCAGTTGGAGCATTTCGCGCGAATCCTGCGGAACTGGAAGCGCGATCTCATGGTCGAGGTCGACCGTACCGTGCTGCATATGAAGGACGAGGCGGCCAATTTTCCCGATCCGAATGACCGGGCCACTCAGGAAGAGGAATTCAGCCTAGAGTTGCGCACCCGCGACCGCGAGCGCAAATTGATTCGCAAAATAGACGAGGCGCTGAAGCGCATCGAGGACGGCTCGTACGGCTACTGCCTTGAGACCGGCGAGGAGATCGGCATCAAGCGGCTGGAAGCCCGGCCCGTCGCAACCCTGTCGGTGGAAGCCCAGGAGCGGCGGGAACGCCGCGAAAAGCAGTACGGCGACCGCGACGACCGCTACCGCTGATACGCCTCACGGGCAGCCATGCGGCGCCTATGTAGGCCGATTCGCCCCGACTCCCTCGGGTGACTTGCACCTGGGCTCACTCTATACGGCGGTGGCAAGCTATCTCGATGCGCGTGCGCATCGCGGCCGCTGGCTGCTGCGAATCGAGGACTTGGATCGGCCGCGCGAGGTCGCTGGTTCCGCTGCCGGCATCTTGCACACCCTGCGCGAGTTCGGTTTTGAATGGGATGGCGAGGTCGTCCGCCAGAGCGAGCGCGCCGCTCTTTATGCGACGGCATTGCAAACATTACAAGTCGGCCGCCGCACGTTCGAGTGCTCCTGCAGCCGGCTGCAATTGGAAGACGAAAGCCGCTATCCTGGCACCTGTCGAACGCAGCCGCAGAGCCGGGGCGTGTCGACCGCAACCCGGCTGCAGGTCGAGCCGGAACGGATCCAGTTCGGCGATCGCATTCAGGGAGTTTATCGCCAGGATGTGAGTGCCGCCGTCGGCGATGTCATTCTCAGGCGGCGCGATCGGATATACGCATATCTATTGGCGGTGGTGGTTGACGATGCGGCACAGGGAGTGACTCACGTGGTGCGCGGCGCCGATCTATTGGATAACACGCCGCGCCAAATCTATTTGCAGCGGTGTTTGAGTCTGGCGTCTCCTGAGTATGCGCATGTGCCGGTGCTCACCGAGCATGATGACAGCAAGCTTGCCAAGTCCCGGCGAAGCGTACGATTGGACGCAGGAACGGCATTGCAGCAGTTGTTGGCGGCCTTCTCGCTGCTGGGGTTTACGCCGCCCCCTTCGCTGGGGCGGGGCACCATCGCCAGTGCCTGGGACTGGGGCATCGCCCATTGGGACATTCAGCAGGTGCCAAAACGCCTGAATGTGCGGCTAACAGGTTAAAACCCATATGGAAAAATGCCGATTTTGCCTTAGCGCTGCATTGCGCTATCCTTGATCCGTCCGTCCAAGGATTGGTCATGCGTGGTCAGGCACGAGCCGGCATCTTCCGGCGTCGCGTCGGCCAACACGAGCGAGGAGCCGTATGAGCGAACCGCGAGTGATAAAAAAATATCCGAATCGCCGCCTGTATGACACGGTCGAAAGCCGCTATATCACTCTGGCGGATGTTCGGCGTCTGGTGGTCGAGAGGATTGAGTTCGTCGTCGTCGACAAGAAAAATAATGCCGACATTACACGCAGCATTTTGCTGCAGGTGATTGCCGAGCAGGAACATCTTGCCGAGCCCATATTGACTCAGGACTTCATGGTCAACGTGATCCGCGCCTACGGTACCAGCGCCCAAGGCCAGGTGAGCGGACACCTTGAACAGAGCCTGAGACAAGTTATGGGGCAGCAAGCCCCGGCGCGCCCGGCGCGCATCCGACCGGTAGCGGACGAGCCGTTCAAAGTACTGTCAACGATCCGTACGCGCGACGGCGAAAAAGATCGCGACGAGCACTTCGACACGAAGTGAACTCGGCGCGCTGCAGGGAATAAAGGCGCAGCGATCGCGGGCCGTTTGGGTGAGGAGCGGTCGTGCGTAGGAGCCAGCCCTTCCCCACCCAATCCTGCGATCGCGCTTAGGCGGCGTCGACGTTGCGCATCGACAAGCGCACGCGGCCCTGCCGATCTACCTCGAGAACCTTGACGCGAACTACGTCGCCTTCCTTCAATTTGTCGCCGACACGCTCGACGCGCTCTTCGGAGATCTGCGAAATGTGCACCAGACCGTCGCGGCCCGGAAGAATGGTGACGAACGCGCCGAAGTCCATGAGGCGCGCGACTTTGCCTTCATAGATGCGGCCGACCTCGATGTCCGCGGTAATCAACTCGATGCGGCGCTGTGCCTCCCGGCCCGCCGCGCCCTGGACGGAAGCGATTTTAACGGTGCCGTCGTTCTCGATGTCGATCGAGGTACCGGTCTCTTCGGTGATCTGCCGGATGACAGCGCCACCCTTGCCAATGACCTCGCGAATCTTCTCCGGATCGATTTTCATGGTAATGATCGTCGGCGCCCACTCCGACATGTTCTCGCGCGGCTTGGAGAGCACCTTGTTCATCTCGTTCAAAATGTGCAGCCGACCGTCGCGGGCCTGATCCAGCGCCACCTTCATGATCTCGCGCGTGATGCTCGTGATCTTGATGTCCATCTGCAGCGCAGTAATGCCGTCCTTCGTGCCGGCCACCTTAAAATCCATGTCGCCGAGGTGATCCTCGTCGCCCAAGATATCCGTCAATACTTTGAAGCGGTCGCCCTCTTTGACGAGGCCCATCGCCACGCCGGCCACCGGTGCCTTGATCGGTACGCCCGCATCCATCAGCGCGAGGCTGGTTCCGCATACCGAGGCCATGGAGCTAGAGCCATTCGATTCGAGAATTTCCGACACCACGCGAATGACGTAAGGGAATTTGTCCACGCCCGGCATCACGGCCTTGACGCCGCGCTTGGCCAGATTGCCGTGGCCGATTTCGCGCCGCTTCGGCGATCCCATCATTCCTGTTTCGCCGACGCTGAACGGCGGGAAATTATAATGCAGCATGAACGGCTCTTTGCGTTCGCCCGTGAGCCCGTCGATGACCTGCGCATCGCGTCCGGTGCCCAAAGTCGTGACTACCAGCGCCTGGGTCTCGCCCCGGGTGAATAGCGCCGAGCCGTGGGTTCGAGCCAGCACTCCGGTGCGGATATTGATGCCGCGCACCGTCTTGGTGTCGCGGCCATCGATGCGCGGATGTCCATCGAGGATCTTGCTGCGTACCAATCGATATTCGAGATTCGAGAATTCGGCGCCGACCTGCTCAGCAGTGAATTTCGCGGCGTCGCCTTTGGCGAGTGCTTCGACTGCAGACGTTTTGATTTCCTTGATCTTGGCGTAACGCTGCTGCTTCTCGGTCAACGTATAGGCCGACGCCAGATTCGTCTCCGCGAATCCGGTCACGGCCGCCTGCAAGTCCTTGTTCGTTTCCGGCGCGACCCATGACCACTTGGCCTTGCCTGCTTCAGCGGCCAGCTCGTTGATTACCTTGATCGCCGCCTGCATCTGTTCGTGGCCGAACGTGACCGCGCCCAGCATGATTTCTTCATTCAAGCCATCCGCTTCCGACTCGACCATGAGCACGCCTTCCGCAGTGCCCGCGACCACCAGATCCAGCTTCGATCCGGCGAGCTGCGTCGTGGTGGGATTGAGGATGTACTTCCCGTCCACGTAGCCGACGCGTGCGGCGCCGATCGGCCCTAAGAACGGCATGCCGGAAATCGCGAGTGCGGCGGAGGCGCCCAGCAGCGAGGCAATATCGGGATCGACTTCGGCGTTCACCGACAGCACCGAGGCAACCACCTGCACATCGTTGATGAAGCCTTCCGGAAACAACGGCCGTATCGGCCGGTCGATCAGGCGCGAAGTCAGCGTCTCTTTCTCGGTGGGACGGCCTTCGCGCTTGAAGAATCCGCCGGGGATGCGGCCGGCCGCGTAAGTCTTTTCCTGATAGTTCACCGTGAGCGGGAAGAAATCGCGTCCCGGGGTCGCCTTCTTCAGGCCAACCGCGGTGACCAACACCACCGTGTCGCTCATGGTGACGAGCACCGCGCCGTCGGCCTGGCGGGCTAGTTCGCCCGTCTCAATGGTTACGGTGTGATCACCATATTTAAAGCTTTTTTTGATAGCGC
>JBDUEQ010000161.1:0-25870 GCA_040002315.1 Gammaproteobacteria bacterium | reverse complement strand
TGCCGGGGCGGCCCATGCCGGGGAAACGACCGAGATCAAGGTGATTGGGGTGCGCCGGCTCATCGCCGAACGCATGAGCGAGGCCAAGCGCAATATTCCGCACTTCGCGTATGTGGAAGAAGTGGATGTGACCGAACTCGAAGCGCTGCGGCAGCACTTGAATGCCTCGAGAACCGCGGACGCGGCGAGTTTGAGTTACTTACCGCTGGTGGTGCTGGCGTTGACGCGGGTGTTGGAGTCTTTTCCGCAGTGCAATGTGCTGTACGACGCCGCACGTGGAGTACTGGTGCAACATCGCGCTGTGCACGTGGGCATCGCCACGCAGACGCCGGACGGGCTCAAAGTTCCCGTGCTGCGCGATGCGCAATCCTTGGATCTGTGGGGAGTCGCCGCCGAGATTCGCCGCCTCGCGGCGCGCGCGCGCAGCAACAAGGCGACCCGGGAGGAACTGGTCGGTTCGACCATCACCGTGACCAGTCTGGGCAAACTCGGCGGCATCGCCTCGACCCCCATCATCAACGCTCCGGAAGTGGCCATTATTGGACTTAATAAGGCCATCGAGCGGCCGGTCGTGCAGCACGGCACGGTGGTTGTCCGGCGAATCATGAATTTGTCGTCCTCATTCGATCATCGCTTCGTGGACGGTTATGATGCTGCTGCGATGATTCAGGCGCTGAAGGAGCTGCTCGAACATCCGGCGACGATTTTTATACCCAAGGTGAAATTCAAATGACTGCTCAGCCCCAACGACCCGCATTCGGCACGTTGCTGACCTCGCACATGGCCGTGGCCACATTTCAGGATGGCCGCTGGAGCCCAAGCGAGCTTAAGCCGGTGGCGCCTATTGAATTGAGTCCCGCCGCGCACGTGCTGCACTATGCCAGCACCTGCTTCGAAGGCTTCAAGGCGTTCCGCCGCGCGGATGGTTCCGTACACATTTTTCGCATGGACCGGCATATCGAGCGCATGCGGCAAAGCGCGCGGCAGTTGGTGTTGCCCGAACCGGATGCGGCACAGCTCGCCGACATGGTGCGTGCCGTGATCAACCGCTGTCGCGATGCCGTACCTGAGGCTCCGGGCGCGTTGTACCTGAGGCCTGTCCTGTTTGGCACGACCGCGAATATCGGTGCGGCTGCGACACCCGCCGCGGATGCGTCGCTGATCGTACTGGCGAGCCCGGTGTGGGATTATTTTGCCGGCGGGGCGAAGCCGCTGCGCATTCTGGTCGACGACGAGAATACCCGTTCAGCGGCACAGATGGGCATGGTCAAGACCGGCGGAAACTATGCCGCCGCCTTGGGTCCCACCTTGCGCGCACGGGCCAAGTACCAGATCGATCAAGTTTTGTTTTGCCCGGGTGGCCAGGTGCAGGAGACGGGTGCCTCGAACTTCGTGCTGATTCGGGACGGCGAGTTATTGACCCGTAATCTCGATACGACTTTTCTGCATGGCGTCACGCGAGATTCGCTGCTGACGCTCGCGCGCGATCTGGGGTACAAGGTGTCGGAGCGCCACTTCGATGTCAACGAGATGCTCCAGTGGGTTAGAACCGGTGAAGCGGCACTGTCGGGTACCGCGGCGGTGCTTGCCGGCGTGGGCACGCTTATCTATCGCGGCGCCGAGCACCGTGTCGCGGGTGGCGACGTCGGACCCCTGACGCGCGCACTACGCGCACAGCTGGTGGCGATTCAGCAGGGCGAAACAGCCGATCGGCATGGGTGGCTGCAGCCCGTCTAAGACGGGCGCTTGAGACCGGGACGCGAGGAGGGCTAGTACTCCTCGCGGTCCTCTTCGTCGTCTAAATCCTCGTCGTCGTCGTCGTCTTCATCCTCGTCCTCGTCCTCGTCTTCGTCCCAATCCTCATCGTCATCCTCTTCGGCGTCCTTCTCCGCTTTAGAGCCTGACCAGCCTTCGGGCTCTTCCGTCAGCTCCAAGTCGAGTTCCGCCCAGCCGTCGACATCGAATTCTTCGATATCACCATCGAGATGTTGAATCTCAACGGTTTCCTTATCCTCATCCACCTTGAGCACTTGGAATGTTTCCTCGTTCTCCAAGTCCTCATACCACTGCCCGACGGTCGGTTCGTACTCTCTGCCCACGGTTCGTCCTTCTTTAGACTGCTGCTGCTTACGGCCAAGCGAATATTAGGGGAGGCCCCTTGCCCAAGTAAATGGCAATATTGAGATGTCATGACCACTGCAGACCGCAAAGCCACCGCTCGCCGCTTGACCGATGCCAAGCGTGTCGTCGTGAAAGTCGGCTCGACGTTGTTGGTGGATGCCGACAAGGGACGCCTGAATCGCGCCTGGCTCGAGAGTTTTACCGCGGATGTGGCCGGATTTCGCAGGCGCGGGCAAGAGGTCATCGTGGTGTCATCGGGCGCCATCGCCTTGGGCAGGCGTCACCTGGGATTGAACGCCGGCAAGCTTAGGCTGGAGGAGAGTCAAGCCGCAGCGGCGGTGGGGCAGATTCGCCTGGCGCATGCCTACAAGGAACTGCTTGACGTGCACGAAATCACGGTGGCGCAGATCCTATTGACGCTGGGCGACACCGAGCAGCGCCGCCGCTACCTGAATGCGCGCGGCACCTTGAACACCCTGTTGGCGCTCGGCGCCGTGCCGGTTATCAACGAAAACGACACCGTGGCGACGGCCGAGATCCGCTACGGCGACAACGACCGGCTGGCGGCGCGCGTGGCGCAAATGGTGGGCGCGGATTGTCTGATCCTGTTGTCCGATATCGATGGCCTGTACACCGCCGATCCGAATGCAGACCCGGAAGCGGAGTTCATTGCGCGAGTGCTCGAGATCACCCCCGCCATCGAAGCCATGGCCGGCGGGTCGGCGAGCGACATGGGTTCGGGCGGCATGCAAACCAAAATCGCGGCGGCGAAAATTGCCGTGGGTGCCGGGTGTCATTTGTGTATCGCCAAGGGAGCCTTCCAGCATCCGCTGCAGCGCATCGAGGACGGGGCCCGTTGCACCTGGTTCGTACCCTCGTCGACGCCGCTGGCCACGCGCAAGCAGTGGATTGCCGGCACCTTGCGGCCGGCGGGCGCGATCGTCGTCGACGACGGCGCGGTGCGCGCGCTGATGAGCGGCAAGAGTTTGCTGCCGGCGGGCGTAACTCGGGCGGTGGGGCGGTTCGATCGAGGCGATACGGTGAGCATCATCGGTCCGGACGGCTCGGAAGTGGCGCGCGGTATTTGCGCGTACTCGGATGGCGATGCGGCGCGCATCATCGGCCGAAAATCTGCCGAGATCGAAACGGTACTGGGGTTTCGAGGCCGCGATGAAATCGTACACCGCGATGATTTGGTATTGATCAAAGCACATGTGATCGGCGCCCTATGACGAGCGAGCCGGTGGCGGAACTCATGCGCGGCATGGGACGGGCGGCGCGGGCGGCGGCGCTGGTGTTGGGCCTCGCACCCACTGAAACGAAGAATCGTGCGTTGCGCGCCGCCGCTGTGGCGCTGCGCGCTGAAAGCCCTAGGATTCTGGCAGCCAACGATGAGGATATGCGCGAGGCCGTTCGCCGGGAAACGTCGAGCGCACTGCTGGAGCGTCTGCGACTGGATGATTCGCGCATCGACGCCATAGCGCGGGGGGTGGATGACATTGAGCGTCTCGCCGATCCGATCGGCACGCCGCTGGCACAATGGTCGCGGCCGAACGGCCTAGCCATCGAGCGCGTACGCGTGCCCTTGGGAGTGATCGGCATTATCTACGAGAGTCGTCCCAACGTCACGGCGGATGCCGGCGCGTTGTGTCTGAAATCGGGCAACGCCGTGATCTTGCGCGGCGGCACGGAGAGCGCGAAGTCCAGTGCGGCGATTCACGCATGCCTGGAGCGGGGCCTCGAAGCGGCGGGGCTGCCGCTAACCTGCATTCAACTGGTGCCCACCACGGATCGAGCCGCTGTCGGCCATATGCTGGCCGACATGAGGGACAGCATCGATGTGCTCGTGCCGCGCGGCGGCAAGAGTCTGATTGCGCGGGTGCAGCAGGAGGCGCGCGTTCCGGTGATCGGGCACTTGGAAGGAGTCTGCCACGTGTACGTCGATCGCGGCGCCAATCTTAAGATGGCGCAGAGCATAGTGCTCAACGCCAAGATGCGGCGCACCGGAGTCTGCGGTTCCGCGGAGACCTTGCTGGTCGATCGCGCCTGTGCCGCGACACATCTGGCGCCGCTGATCAAAACGCTGCTCGACGCGGGTTGTGAAGTTCGCGGCGATCAGCCGAGCACGCGGGCCGATGCGCGCGTGAATCATGCCACCGAACAGGATTGGTACACCGAATATCTGGATGCCATCATCGCGGTGCGAGTGGTCGACGATGTCGATGCGGCGATTGCACACATTCGGCAATACGGCTCGCAGCACACCGAGTGCATCGTAACGGATGATGCCGTCGCGGCCGAGCGCTTTCTGGCGCGAGTTGACAGCGCCATCGTGCTGCACAACGCGTCGACTCAATTTGCCGACGGCGGCGAATTCGGCATGGGCGCAGAGATCGGCATCAGCACGGACAAGTTTCACGCCCGCGGGCCCGTCGGCGTCGAACAATTGACCAGCTACAAATATGTGGTGCGCGGCAGCGGACAGATCCGGCCGTAGCGCGCCGGTCATGCCGGCGAAATGCCGCGGCCGCCCGGCGCCTCAGAGCATTTCCACCCACGAACGGCTGAGGCGAGTGGCGCAGGTGATGATGCCCACCATGCTATAGGTTTGCGGGAAGTTACCCCACTGTTCGCCGCTCACCGGATCGATATCCTCGGACAACAGACCTGCGCTGTTGCGTCTCAGCAGCAGTTTTTGAAAAATCGCACGCGCTTCATCTATCCGCCCGACGGCTGCCAGCGCATTGACGTACCAGAATGAACACATGGTGAAGGTGTTGGCGGGAACGCCGAAGTCGTCGGCGTGCAGGTAGCGATAGACAAGATCGCCGCGCACGAGTTCACGCTCGATTGCATTCACCGTGGAAACGAAACGCTTATCGCTCGCCTCGATGAAACCAATGTCGGCCAGCAACAGCGAGGTGGCGTCCAGGTTCTCGCCGCCGAAAGCACCGGTAAACGCCTGCTTGGATTCGCTCCAGGCGCGCGCCAGTATCTCGTCGCGCATGGCGTTTGCGCTGCTGCGCCAGTAGCCGGATCGATCGGGGAGGCCGATATGCCCGGCAATTCGCGCCAATCGATCGCAGGCGGCCCAACACATTACCGATGAAAAGGTGTGCACCTGTTCGATGCCGCGAAATTCCCAGGGACCTGCGTCCGGTACCGAGAACATCTTCAGCGCGCGCTCGCCCAGCACTTCGGCGCGGGCAAACACTGCCGCGTCGCCGGGATTCGACAGGCGCTGGTCGAAGAACAACTGACGTGCGGCGAGTACCACGGCGCCGTACACATCGTACTGCACCTGCTCGTAGGCCAAATTGCCGACGCGCACCGGTCCCATGCCGCGATAGCCGTCCAAAGATTCGACGATGCGTTCATCGATTTTCGATTCGCCGGTGATGCTGTAGAGCGGCTGCAGATCGCCACCGGGGTGGCGAGCGACAATGTTGTCCAGATAGCGCAGGTAGCCTTCCATGGTGTTGGTGGTGCCCAGATGGTTGAGTGCGAGAATGACGAAAAAGCTGTCGCGCAGCCAGCAAAATCGATAGTCCCAATTGCGCGCGCTGCCGGCCATTTCCGGTATAGAGGTGGTGAGCGCCGCTAACAGCGCTCCGGTATCCTCATACGTGCACAGCTTCAAGGTGATGGCGGCACGGATAACGGCCTCCTGCCAGTCGAAGGGCACGGCCAGGCCGCGAATCCATTCGTGCCAGTAGTTGCGGGTCTCATCCAGCCAGGATCGAGTCAAGGTCAGCGGAGTCTCCTCGATGGTCTCGTCCACCGAGAGGATGAAGGCGAGCGGCCGGTCGAGCACGAAGGCGCTTTCGTCCAGCAGCGGCGACAGCGAGCTATTGGTGGTGACGCGGAAATTGAGAGAGGGCGACAGGAAGCGAATGTGATGACTGCCGGCGACGCACTGCGGTTCGTCGGCGCCGTATTCGCAGCGCGGACGCAGCCGCACCGTGACAATGGGGCGGCCTTGCAACGGTTCCAGCAGTCGCACCAGGGCCATGGGCCGGAAATTACGGCCGCGCGAGCGGAAGCGCGGACAGAAATCGGTGATCTTTAACGCATTGCCGTGCACGTCGGTCAGCGTGGTCTCCACGATGGCGGTGTTGCGCACGTAGTTGCGCGTGGCGCTCGCCATGTCGCGAAGGTCGACGGCGAACACGCCGCTGACCGAATCGCCGCCGTCGCGCTGCAGCAGCGCGCAAAATACCGGGTCGGCATCCGGTTTTGGCAAACAGGCCCAGACGATGCGGCCGAGGTTGTCGATCAAAGCCGCTACTTGGCAATTGCCGATGACTGCGAGATCCAAGCTGGTGACGGGCGTGTTCATGCGCGGTGCGAATCGTTCAGTTCGGCGATTCCCTGCAGCCAAGTGCGGACCGCGCCGGCGTTCTCTAGGCGATACTGGCCGTGCACGCGGTCGCCGACTGCAATCGAGATACCGCTTTGATCTTCGACCATGCGAAAGCCGTCCTGATCGGTGAGATCGTCGCCCACGAAGACGGGTTTTCTGCCCGAGAACGGGGCTTCCGTCATGAACGCCTTGATGGCACTCGCCTTGGTGAATCCGCGTGGCTTGATCTCGAACACCATACTGCCCTCTTGAATGTGATAGTTGCTGCCCAGCGGCTTGGCGATGGCGGCTAATGAGTCGCGCAACACTGCTTCCCAGTGAGGCGCCATTCGATAATGGACGGCGATGGTTCTGCCCTTGTCCTCGACAGAAGTTCCCGGATGTTCCTGCAGCAGAGCGTGCACCGAGTTGCGCGCCTGGTTCAACTGGGCGTCCACGAAACTCGCCCCATGCATTTCCCCGGACGACTTGCGCCGTTCGACGCCGTGCAGTCCCGCCGCCGGCAAGCGCAATGGGTCGAACAGCGCATCGAGATAATCGATACTGCGACCGCTCACCAGCGCCACGGCGCCTCCCAGTCGCTCGCTGACCTGCCCCAACAATGTCTTGAGTGCGGGCTCGGCAAACGTCTCGAGCGGCGAGTCGGTCAACTCGATCAAAGTACCGTCGACATCCAAAAACAAGCACCATTGAAGCGAGGGGGAAGGCAGTGTCTGCATCAACATAGCGTACAGCATCGTTGCGGTATATGGCTCGCGCGCACCGATTTGCAATGTAATATTTACATGCAAATCCTCGTGGAAAATCGACACCGGGCAGGTGAATTTCGGTATTTTGTCAGCGATGTTTCGTTCCATCATGTTGCGCTTCGTGCTGCCCGTGGCGTTCGCCTCCTGCGTGGTCGCCTATTTCGGCTTGCCTTATATCGAGCGCTTGCTTGCCGAGTGGTTCCGATCGGACGTGGAATTGCGGGCGCAGCTCGTCATGCATTCCATGGAAGAGCCGATCACGGATTTGGTCGAGAAGGGCAATGAGTCGCGCCTGCGCGCCTATCTGGCGAAGATAACCGCCGACGAGCGTCTGCTCGCGATACTGGTGTGCCGCGAGGATGGATCGGCGATATTCAAGACCGAGCGCGCTCCGGCCGCTATTTCCTGCGCCACCGCCGGCAATCCGAAAGCCCCTGCCACCCGCATCATGCAGCTGCCGTCCGGGTCTGTGCAGATTTCGCGCTTTGACTTCGATGAAGCCGCGCCGGTGCCGTTTCGTGTATTGATGCTGCATGACTTGAGCTTCGTCGACCGCCGGCAAAGGACCGCGCGCGATTTCGTGTTGGTATTCGTCGGCATCTCGGTTTTGCTGCTGGCGCTGCTGATCGTGCTGGTAGCGTGGCTGCAATTACGCCGCTGGGTCAAGGTGCTGATCGGCGACATCCGCGGCAAACGTTTTCTCGATGACGCTGAGTCGCCGCGTTCCTCGCTGCCCATATTGTCGCAGGTGCGGCAGGTGCTCGCCGAGGCGGAGGAGACCCAGCGACTGGAGATCGACTTTCGGGAAAACTGGACGCCGCAGGCACTGCGCCAAGTGGTGCGCGATCATCTGCATTCCGCGCAGGTCATCATCGTCTCCAACCGCGAGCCCTATATCCATAATTTCGATGCCGATCACCGTCCCGTGGTGCAAGTGCCGGCCAGCGGCATGGTGACAGCACTCGAGCCCATCATGCGCGCCTGCGCCGGCGTCTGGATCGCCCATGGTGCGGGCTCCGCCGACCGTGAGACGGTCGATCGATACGATCAGCTGCGGGTACCGCCGGACGATCCCTCCTACACGCTGCGCCGGGTGTGGCTCACGAAGGAACAGGAGCAGGGCTACTACTACGGCTTCTCCAACGAAGGGTTGTGGCCGCTGTGTCATCTGGCCTATGTACGACCGGCATTTCGAGCCAGCGATTGGCACCATTACGAGGAAGTGAACGCCAAGTTTGCCGACGTCGTTGCAGCTGAATCCACCACCGACAGCCCGGTGATACTGATCCAGGATTTCCACTTCGCGCTGCTGCCGCAACTGATTCGTAAGAAGATTCCCAAGGCGACAATTGCGCTGTTCTGGCACATCCCCTGGCCCAATGCGGAAACCTTCGGCGTGTGCCCGTGGAAGCGCGAGATGCTGCTGCACATGCTGTCGGCAGACATCCTAGGGTTTCACACCCGCTATCACTGTCAGAATTTCTTGGATGCCGTGGATCGCTTCGTGGAATGTCAAATAGACCACGAACATATGACGGTGACGCTGCAAGGCCGTGTTTGCCGCGTCGCTCCCTATCCCATTTCGATCGAGTGGCCGCCGCGCTGGCTGCAGTTCCTGCCGGATATCGCCACCTGCAGGGCTGCGGTACGGGAGCGATATCAAATCGGCGCCGACATGACCTTGGGTCTGGGTGTGGAGCGATGGGATTTCACCAAGGGCATTCTCGAGCGATTTCAGGCACTGGAGGCCTTGCTCGACAACAATCCCCGGCATCGCGGGCGAATCTGCCTGTTGCAAATCGCCGCGCCATCGCGCAGTCAATTGCCGGCGTACCACGCTCTGCAGCAGCAAACCTACAATGAAGTGGAGCGCATCAACGCCAAATTTGCAGAGGGCAGCTGGCGCCCCATTGTGCTCATCGATGAACATCAAGAGCCGCTGCGCGTGTACGAACTATACCGCGCCGCTGATTTCTGCCTGGTCAACAGCCTGCATGACGGCATGAATCTGGTGGCGAAGGAGTTCGTCGCGGCGCGCGACGACGAGGACGGCGTGTTGATCCTGAGCACCTTCGCGGGTGCATCACGGGAATTGGCGGAGGCCGTGCTGATCAATCCCTTCGACGTGACCGAAACAGCGAATGCGATGGAAATCGCGATGCGAATGGGCCGCGAAGAGCGGCGCAATCGTATGAGTCTGATGCGACGGACGGTCAAGGAAAACAATGTCTATCGATGGGCCGGGCGCATGTTGATGGATGCTGCCCGAATACGCCAGCGACAAAGTCTGCCGCCGGCCTCGCGGCGCGTGGGCATGTCCAACGGCTAGGGACTATGGACTAGGGCGCGCGCGATGCCGCGAACGCACGAAGCCTGGCGGCCGCCGCTTCGAGCGTGGCGTCTTGTTTGGCGATACAAAGTCTAAGCAAGGTCATCCGCGGAGGCGCGGCGTAGAACGGTGACAGCGGAATAGTGGCGACTTTGGCTTCGCGAATCAGCCGGTCGGCGAACTCCATGTCGTTATCGCCGGACAGAGCGCCATAGTCTACCAATTGGAAATAGGTGCCGGCCGCCGGGATGGGTTCGAATCCTGAGCCGCGCAGCAGGCCCGAGAGCAAGTCACGCTTGGCCTCGAAAAACGCCGACAAGCCGGTCCATGCGCCGGGATAGGCGGCAGCATAGCGCGCGATGGCGTACTGCAAGGGTGAGGCGATGCTGAAGGTGTTGAACTGGTGAACCTTGCGAAGCTCGCGCGTCAGCCGCGCAGGGGCCACGCAATACCCGACCCGCCAGCCGGTTGCATGCAGGGTCTTGCCGAAAGAGAAAACAGCGAAGCTGCGTTCCCGCAATTCCGGATGCGCCAGCACCGAGGCGTGCTGCCGGCCATCGTAGAGGACATGTTCATACACCTCATCCGCCAGCACGGTGATGGGCCGGTCGCGAATCTGCGCCGCAAGAGCATCCAAGTCCTCGCGGCCCGCCACGGTGCAACTCGGGTTCTGCGGGCTGTTGATGATGATCAAGCGTGTGCGATCGCTTAGCGCACGGCGCACCTCGTCCCAATCGAAACGAAAGGCCGGGGGTGCCAATGCCATACGAATGCAGCGGCCGCCCGCCAGTCGCACGGCGGGCTCGTAGGCGTCGTACGCCGGATCGAAGATGATGGCCTCATCGCCGGCGCGCACCACCGCTTGGATGGCATCGTAAAGAGCCTCTGTGCCGCCGCAGGTGACGGTGATTTCGGAGTCAGGGTCGAAGCGGCGGCCGTAGCTGCTCTCGAGCTTTGCCGAAATTTGCTCGCGCAATTCGACCACGCCTTCCATCGGCGCGTACTGATTGCGCCCCTCACCGATTACTTGTGTGAGTGCCGCAGCCAATCGCGGGTCTATGGGGTAGTCCGGAAATCCCTGCCCGATGTTCAGCGCGCCTTCTTCCAAGGCACGGCGCGACATGACGGTAAAAATAGTGGTGCCCACGTCGGGCAGTTTGCTGTCGAAGCGCAAGTACTACGTCTCCAGATTCCGCAATCCGCCAGCGAGCGAGCGCACCGCTATTCCGCGCTGCCGCAGCTGGCGCGCCGCGGCCAGGCTGCGCTTACCCGAGGCGCACACCAATAGGTATTCGCGCCCCGCGGAGAGTTCGTCCGGACTCGTCAGCAGCATGGCCATGGGAATGTGGCGTGCCGGGGTGGGGTGCTGCGCAAACTCCTCGGTGCTGCGGATATCGATGACGTCGAGGCCGTGCTGCGCCGCATCGGCGAGCGAATGCAGCACGAGTTCGATACCTGCATCTTCGGGAGCAATGTCTCGAATGTGTGCGCAATCAGGGGCGTGACACTCGGCGCGCCGCGGCGCCTTGATCTTGAGGCTGGAGAAATTCATGAAGTCCAGCAGCAGCAGCTCGCCGTCGAGTTGCCCGGCGAGGTTCAGCAGAATTTTCAAGGTTAGGAGGGCTTGCAGAGCACCGAAAGTCCCAGGTACCGGGCCCAACACTCCCGCTTCGGCACAGTTACCGACCACGCCGTCAGCGACGGCGTCGGGCCATAGGCAGCGTAGGCAGGCATGGCCCGGTACCGGTTTATAGACTTGTAACTGGCCCTCGTATTGATAGACGCTGGCGAATACCGCAGGCCGGTGCGCGAGCACAGCGGCGTCATTGATCAGGTACTTGGTGCGGAAATTGTCGGTGCAATCGATGACGACTTCGTAGGCGCGAATCAGTGCAAGAGCATTGTCCGCATTGAGCCGCACTACATGCGGCTCGACCACTACGTCGGGGTTGATGCGCTTGACTGCGGCTTCTGCCAATGCGGCTTTGTGCTCACCGACCTGCGCCAGGGAGTAAATCGGCTGGCGATGCAAATTGCTGGCGTCCAGAATATCCGAGTCGACTATTCCTAGGCAGCCCACTCCTGCACCGGCCAGGTATTGCAGCGCGGGGCTGCCGAGGCCGCCGGCTCCCACCACCAGCACGCGGGCCCGCGCCAGCGCCGCTTGGCCTTGTGCGCCGATCTGCTTGAGCAATATCTGCCGTGAATAGTCGGGCCGCATCGCACCGTGCTTACGCGTGTTCGTGAGCGTGAGTGTGAGCGGGTGCCGCGGCACAGCGCTCGCAGTTCACCCAGCCGGAGTCACCGCTGCGATAATGTTCTTTCTTCCAAATCGGCAGGCGATGCTTCACTTCGTCGATAATGAAACGGCAGACGTCGAAAGCTTCGCCGCGGTGTGCGGAACTGACCCCGACCCACACCGCCATATCGCTCAAGGCCAGAGAGCCTAAGCGATGGATGCACAGAGCGTGCTTTACCTGAAAGCGGCGCAGCGCCTCGGCAATGATGCGCTCGCCCTCTTTGACCGCGAGTTCCTGGAAGGCTTCGTATTCGAGCTGGGTGACCTCCAGCCCCTCATTGTGATCGCGCACCCAGCCCTCGAAACTCACATAGCCGCCCGCACCCAAGTCGAGCAGCTCACGCCGCGCGCTCTGCGTATCAATGGCGATTTGAGTGAAACGAAAGCGCATCAGCCGCCCGCGACCGGTGGGATGAAGACGACGGCGTCGCCGGCCGTGAGCGGCCGGGACCAGTCGCTGAACTCGCTGTTGACTGCGACCTTCAGCAGTTCGCGGCTGAGCGTAAATCCGTATCGGGCAGCCAATTCGCCGTACAGGTCGGTGGGGGTGGCGGCAGAGGTATCCAGAGTCTCCTCGGAGCGGCCGGCCTGCTCGCGCATCAGCGCATAGTATTGAATTTTCAATTGCATGAGATTGACCTAAGCGCTGGCGCCGAGAGTTGCCAAAGCTTGCGCATACTCTTCGGGCGTGTTGACATTGTCGAGCGCACGCCTGTCCAGCGGCTCGAGCAGGGCTACTGCATGACGAATGAGGAATTTTCTGGGGCAGTTGCCGCCACCTGCCTGATGGGCGGCAAGTGCCGGCGCAGCCGCGGGTTCCCAAATGGCGCACAGCGGCTCCGGCAGCTCGTCATGGGCGCTGCGAAACGCGGTGGCCAGGCCGGTCGGGTTGCGCTCGCGCAAGAGTTGCGACAGCGCGACGTCCGACAGAAACGGCAGATCGCATGCCAGCACCAGCCACGCCGAATGCGGGTGCGCCTCGAGCGCCGAGCGGATACCCACGATGGGCCCTTCGCCCGCGACCGAATCGACGATCATCGGGCGCTGCGCGCGCGCCGGATCGGCGGTTTGACCGGAGCGAACCGAGACGAAGACCTGCCGTAGGTAACGGCTCAGCATGCCGAAGGCTCGGTCCAATTGGCTTTTACCCCGGTACTCAAGTGCGGCCTTGTCTCTGCGCATGCGTGAACTGGAGCCGCCGGCGAGAATCAGCCCGCACACTGGCGCTGCCGTCGTTGCGGCTGCAGGCGGGTTTGCGGCGGTGGCGCTCACGGTCCCGCTTTCAAGGCGTAGCTGCTGCGTCCGCCGTCCTTCGCCAGCAGCCGCACATCGCTGATGACGATGTCGTGGGAGAGCGCCTTGCACATGTCGTAAATAGTGAGTGCGGCAATGCTCGCGCCCGTAAGCGCTTCCATTTCAACGCCGGTCTTGTGGTGCACGCTCACGGCGCAGCGAATCACCGCCGTGTCACCTTCGAGTTCGATGGTGATGCGACAGTTCTCAAGCCCGAGGGGGTGGCAGAACGGAATCAGCTCGTGCGTGCGCTTCGCGCCCATGACCCCGGCGACGATTGCCGTGTCAAATACCGGACCCTTGGGGGAACGCAGGCCGCTGTCGCGCAAGGCCGCAGCGGCGGCCGGTGGAAACCGCACCCGCGCTTCGGCGGTTGCTGTCCGCTTGGTCGCCGCCTTATCGCCGACATCGACCATGGTGGGGTGCAAGTTTGCGTCCAAATGAGTGAAGGTCATGATGCTCAGCCGCCGATGTAATTCATCTCGATCTTCTTCGCCTCGGGCTCGGAGCGCCGCAATTCCTCGCGCAATTCGCTGTAGCGGTCGCTGCGGGCGCCCCAGGCGCCGCGGATGATATCTAGCACCTCTGCGTCGTCGGCCCCGGCGCGCAGCGGCGCGCGCAGATCCAGCCCATGGGTCGCGAACAGGCAGGTATAAAATTTTCCCTCTGAAGAAAGTCGCGCCCGGCTGCAGGCGCCGCAGAATGGCTGCGAGACAGAGGATATGAATCCGACTTCGCCCGCGCCGTCATCGAAGCGCCAGCGCTGCGCGACCTCGCCCGGGTAGTTCTGCGAAATCGGCTGCATGGGCCAGCGCGAATTGATGCGGGCGGCCAGCTCGCGCGATGGAACCACCAGTTCGGGCCGCCATTGGTTGCGATTGCCGACGTCCATGAACTCGATGAAACGCACGATGACGGGCAAGCCGCGAAAATGCTCGATGAGATCGAGCGCGGTATGATCGTTCAACCCGCGTTCGATGACGGTATTGATCTTGACCGGTGTCAGCCCGGCGCCGATGGCGGCGTCTATGCCAAGCAAGACTTGATCGAGTGCGGCAAAGCCGCCGCTCATGCGCCCGAAGATCTCTTTATCCAAGGTGTCCAAGCTGACGGTTACGCGCCGCAGGCCATTGGCGTGCAGGTCAACGGCGTGTTGACCCAGCAGTACCCCGTTGGTGGTGAGCGCAATGTCACTGATCCCTTCGATGTCGGTGAGATCGCCGACTAAATCCGCGAGATTTGCGCGCAGCAGCGGTTCACCGCCGGTGAGGCGCAGCTTCTTCACGCCCAGGGCCGCGAACAGGCGCGCCAGGCGCGTGATCTCCGCGAAGGAAAGTCTTTCCTGAGATTTCAAGAATCGATAGTGTTCGTGGTACTGCTCCTTGGGCATGCAGTACGGGCAGCGAAAATTGCAGCGGTCCATGACCGAGATACGCAAGTCGTGCAGTGGCCGACCGAGGCGATCGAGCGGGCTCTGCGGCCCCGGAATGCGATGAACGTTCGACATCATGGCACTGAAGGTTACCAGCGGTAAACCGTGGTGACGAAGCCTTTCGGGTAGGTGTTCGGTCCCGGCGGCAATTCGACGAAACCATCCGTGCCGGTCAGGCTCAAGAAGTCGCCGGAGCCGTTGGTGCGGCGCGGATTGGCCCAAGGGCGCCCCCAATCGTCGTGTTCGATGGACACCGGCAGAAAGTAAGCCAGCGCAGGTTGGAAGGTGACCGGAGCCGCCAATGCCAGGCGCTCGGGCGTTTCGCGCTTTGTGCCCGTGGCTTCGGCAAGGGCGGGTATGACATAACGGATCAAGCAGACGAGCGTAGAGACGGGATTGCCGGGCAAGCCAAACACCGCTTGGCCCTGAGGCCCGATTCCAAACCACATGGGTTTGCCGGGTCGTTGCGCGACCTTGTGAAACACCTCTTGCACGCCAAGCTCCTGCAGCACTTTGGGCACGAGGTCAAACTTCCCCATCGAAACACCGCCGCTCAATATGAGTACTTCATGTGTGGTCAGATGTAGGGACAATCTCTCGCGCATCAAGTCTTCATCGTCGGGCACATGGTCATCGCCTACGCGCCCGAAGCCGCGAGTGCGCAGGGTCGCGGTGACGGCGTAGGCGTTGGATCGACGTATCTGGTAATCGGCTATGGGGTCGCCCGGCTCGATCAACTCATCGCCGGTCGAGACGACCATGATTGCCGGTTGGCTGCTCACGCGCACTCGTGCCATGCCGGCCGATGCCGCCACCGCGATCTCCGGCGCACGCAGCAGGGTGCCCGATTCGAGCAGCAGCGTCCCCTGACGGCTGTGGTTGCCGCGCCGATCGACGTTCTGGTACGGCGAATCCGCCACCTCGACGCTGAGCGATGCGTAACCGTCGGCGACCACGAGTTGCTCGACTGGAATTACGCAGTTGCTGCCCAGCGGCAAAATCGCACCGGTCATTATTTCGATGGCGTCGTCGCCGCTGCCAAGCTTGAGCTGCGGCGTGCCGGCTGCCTGAATGCCCTGGATGCGAAACCGCTTGATTCCGCGCCGCAGCGCGTCGCTATCCACCGCCATCCCGTCCATGGTCGCGCGATCGAACGGCGGCTGGTCGCGCTCCGCGTAAATATTCTCACGCAAAGTACCTCCGACACACTGCGTCAGCGGCAGTGATTCTATCGGCAAGCACGTCAGCCGAGAGTAGATGGCCTCTTCGGCCAGACGCGGTGTAATGAGCGTTCCAGCCTGCATGGTGAAACTGCGGCGGAGTTGCTCCGCCGCACTCACTTAGTGAGCGGCCGCCTGGGTGGTCTTAAAAATCTTCAGCTGTTCGTTGAATCGGCCGACCACTGCTTGAAGTTCATCGACGGCTGCATTGTTCTTCTGCACCAGAACTTTTTGTTGTTCATCCGCTTTCTTCTTTTCGTCGGCGGAGAGCTTCTTCGGATCCTTCGGAGTCGCGGCATCCATTTCGAGCTTCAGGCAATCCAAATAGGAGTTCATTTCGCCGTTGTAGCGATCGAAGTCATGCTTCGCGGTGATCATTTGATCCTTGGTGGCGGTGCTTCCATCGGGGGGCGCGGCCGGCGCGTTCGGATAGGTGCATGTCGCGTGTGCGGTAGCGGCAGTGCCAAGTGCGAAAACCAGCGTGAGCGGTATCCAAGCCTTCATCGGGAATCCTCTTTATCGGTACGAATGAGTTATCAATGCCCTTGTGATCTTACGGCCAAGGGCGAGGAGCCGCCAGCATTCAGCGACGCGGGCGTAAGCTGCTGATTTTATACTTGTATTAGGGAGGGTTGGTGCTGTTTAGTTCCCGCCGGGTGTCGCTCGGACAGTGATTTCAGGATATAGACTGGGGGATGGTGAAGGGGAAAATGTGTGGAAAATTGCGCCGCCGCCGCCGTTGAGCTTAAGGGTCTGCTGCAGGCCGACGTGCCCGGACGCGCGTTCACGGCTGCCGCAGGCGACAATTGCGGCAAAATCGACTGGTATCCTACGGTGGCGGATCTGGCGTTAAGCGCCGATCTTGGCTTTACGGCGGGTCCCTGGGTTTGCACGCTTGCCGGCGACGGCAGGCAGATCCACGGCCATTTCTTAGCTATCTGGAAGCGCGATGCGGGCTGCGGCTGGCAGCTGCTATCCGACCGCAGCGTTTCTCACCCGCCACCGGAGAATCTCGAACCTAGGCTGGTGGTCGACCCGGAGCCACCTACACGCGTCGATTTGCCGCCGAAGCTGTTGGCGGATGAGGCTGCTAGCCGCGCTATCGCGGATTTTCAGGGCGCCGTCCGGGAAGATGGGCTCGCGGCCGGCCTGCGGACCTATGCGCGCACCGGGGATTTTCGCTTCTATACGGATCACGAGGCGCCCATGGGGCTGGCCGACGCCAACGTGTATTTCACCCATCACTCTAATCTGGGCGTCTCCCGGGAGGACTCTCGAGTCCTCTCGGCTGATGGCAGCCTCGCGTATTGCGCCGGCAAGTTCACTGAAATGAAGCAGGGGAGCAGTCACGACTATGCTCAGATCTGGCAGTACGAGCCGCGGGTTGCCAATTGGGGCTTGAGAATCCTTTTAATCAACGCGCTTTAACCGTTGATGTCGAAATGCAGCCGTGCCGTTCGACTATTGAACGGCAGATCACGCCGATAAAGGAGACTTAAGATGCAGCCGTAAGCGCCGCGCTCATACGCAGGGATTGGGCGCCAGAGTGGTAGGCACGGTCGAGGAAATATTTCGCCGCGAGGCGGGTTGTGTGCTTGCCACATTGATCCGCCTCCTCGGCGATTTCGATTTGGCCGAAGAGGCGCGGCAGGAAGCGTTCACCGCGGCGATGGAGCAATGGCGGACTTCGGACTTACCGGCAAATCCGCGTGCGTGGCTGATCAGTGCCGGGCGCAACAAGGTGACCGATCGCCTGCGCCGGGATGTCGTCTTCCGTACCAAGATTCTTGATCGCGAATTTGCCAGCGCCGCGCGCGCACTCAATCTGGTCGATTCGTTAGCGGCACGCGGGGAAGTCAGCGGGTATCACCTGCTGCACGCCGCCCGAGGTCATTTCCTGCAGCGGCTCGGACGTGATCGCGAAGCACTCGATGCCTACCACTTGGCTTTGGGCTTTGCCTCGCTCGAGCCTGAACGGCGTTTGTTGAGAGCGCGCATTGCGAGCATCGAGTGGTTGCAGGCCGGAACTTAGGCTGCTTTGCTGCTCGTGGGCGCTGCATCGCGGGCGTGCAAGGCCATCGCGATGAGCGCCGAGCCGCCGAACACGAGGTTTACGCCGACGAGCAAGCCGATCGCCCAAGCTGCCGTCCCGGGAAGTCCCGCGAATATGATGCCCGCGAGGATCAGATCGATGATGCCGCTGAACAGCATGACGCCCCAACGTCCGGAGAGCTCGCGTTTGTGCTCGAGCGCGTACAGGATGGAAACCACCCCCTCCAGCACCAGAAACACTGTCAGTATCATGGTCAGCGATAACGCGCCCGACAGCGGCCATCCGAGCAGCACGATGCCCGCAACGATTCCGATTACGGCGGATATCAGCGACCACCAGAACCCAGGCGCATTGCGCGTCCGAAATGTTGCAATCAATCCGACTACCCCGCTCATGAGCAACAGCCATCCGATCAAGACCGCGACGGCAACGGTTGCGATGGGCGGAACCACGATGGCCAATATGCCCAAGATGAGCAGCACGATGCCTTCCGTGAGGAACAGGCGCCAATGGGCGTGCAAGGAATTTGCCACTGCTGCTTGAAGTTTCTCGATATCAGGTTTGCTGGTCGACATGATATGGGCCCTCGGGTGCTGTCGGCCCGCTTATGTTACCGGCAATCCAGCGCAGCGTGTGGGCGGGAAGCGTGCAGCACTGCCAAGGACCCGGTAAACTTTGCAGCCGTTGCGCCCGTAGCTCAGCTGGATAGAGCACCTGGCTTCGAACCAGGTGGTCGGCGGTTCGAATCCGTCCGGGCGCACTTTTTATTAAAATGTCTTCAAGATTCGAACAGCCCGTGCAATGTGAACTTCTGGACTATGAATTTGGGGGTCGAGATGCCGCTGCTAACTGCCCCCGGCGCCCAAGACGATCGCGCTGAATACAAAAGGCAGTCCTGAGGCGGCGGGGGGCGCATCGTGATCAGGAATTGCATTGCCCATAGCAGCGTACCCTCATGAGCCGGCTAGATTTCAAATTGCAAGCCGCGGCTTCAGGTTCGCGAGCGCGCGCCGGACGGTTTACGACGCGGCATAACGAGGTTCTGACACCTACTTTCATGCCTGTAGGGACGCATGCCGCCGTCCGGTCGCAGCGCCGCGAAGACCTTCTCGACAGCGGCGCTCAAGTGCTGCTTGCCAACACGTACCATCTTCTTTTGAGGCCCGGACTCGATATTTTCGAAAAGTTCGGCGGTATCCATGGCTTCATGAATTGGCCACGCTCGGTGTTGACGGATTCCGGCGGCTTTCAAATATATTCATTACGCGGCAGGCGCAGCATGTGTGAGGACCACGCCGAATTTCGTAGTTACGTCGATAACACGGTGC
Source organism: Gammaproteobacteria bacterium (assembly GCA_040002315.1). GTDB lineage: Bacteria > Pseudomonadota > Gammaproteobacteria > Steroidobacterales > Steroidobacteraceae > Bog-1198. The sequence continues at coordinate 6,683 of JBDUEQ010000161.1, read as the reverse complement.
TTCGCTTGAGTCCGGAGCGCAGCATCGAGGCGCAGAAAATAATCGGATCCGACATCATGATGGTGCTCGATCAGTGTGTGCCATCGACGGTCGAGCACAGGGTGGCACGCAGCGCGATGGAATTGACTCATCGGTGGGCGCATCGCAGCCTGGAGGCACGCGGTGACTCCGCGCAGGCGTTGTTCGGCATAGTGCAAGGCGCCAGCTACCCCGATCTGCGCGTTGAGAGCGCGCGCGCCATTACTGACATGGCTTTCGACGGCTACGCCATCGGCGGGCTCGCTGTCGGTGAAAGCAGCGCGCAGCGCGAAGAATGTACTGCCATCGTAACCGAGATACTGCCGCCGGATCGGCCCCGATATCTTATGGGCGTCGGCACCACGCGTGATTTACTCGAGGCAGTACACCGCGGCGTCGATATGTTCGATTGTATTCTGCCAACCTCTCTCGCACGGCAGGGCGTGGCATTCACCAGTATGGGCAGGCGCGATTTGCGGCGCGCCGCTTATTGCGGAATGGAAGGACCGATCGACCCCAGCTGTCAATGCTATACGTGCAAGACGTATTCGATTGCGTACCTCTTTCATTTGCAACGCGTGCATGAGAGCTTGGGCTGGCAGTTGCTGGGTCTTCACAATGTTCATTTCTATATGCAACTGATGCGTACGATGCGCGAGCACATATTGGCGGACACCTGGCTGCCATTCTATCGCTCGCAGCGAGATCTGCTTGATGCACGAGACAGTTACGGCAAGCCAGCCACGCATGTTACTCGTGCGATGCGGCGCAAACTCGAGCTAAAACGCGGACGATATGAAGTCATGGTGCGGGATGAGGTTGGTTTTATAAGGGATACGACTTCCGGCGAGGTGATGCATTCCATCAACGATCCGGGGGAAGAAGCTCGTTCGCTGTATGTGGAGCAATCTCGATTGCTCGAGCGATTACAAACCGACACCGCGGAGGCGCTCGTCGTCTGGGACGTGGGGTTGGGCGCCGCGGCCAATGCGATGGCTGCCATCCTGGCAGTCGAAGGTTCGACTCCGCCTCTGAAGCCGCGGAATCTAACGCTGGTGAGCTTCGAAAATGACCTGGATTCGCTTCAGCTCGCGCTCGATCACGTTAGGTGGTTCAAGCACCTGCGCCATGCTGCTCCGCGAAAATTGTTGTCGAGAGGCCGCTGGACCAATAATACGTCGACAATCGACTGGTTGCTGCTGTCCGGCGACTTCGCTATCCGGAAATTCGACGCGCCGCCGCCTGACATTATTTTTTTCGACCCGTTCTCTCTCAAGACCGACAGTTCATTGTGGACGCTGACCGCATTTCGCGAGCTTGCGAAGGTGTGCAGGCAAAAGCCTGTGGAATTGTTTACCTACACGTATTCGACCAGCGTCCGCGCTGCGATGTTGGCGGCCGGCTTTTATGTTGCCAAGGGACGCGGCACTGGTCCAAAAGCGGAAACAACCATCGGCCTATCGCCGGACGCGGCAACAGCTCCGCACGCCCACGAACTGCTCGGAGCAGAATGGCTGGCCAAATGGCGCCGCAGTGACGCACAGGCTCCTCATGGCAGCCTCACCTGCGATACCTCCTGGCACGCTGCGGTGAGTGAGCACCCGCAGTTTATTGCGCTGGTGCCGTAGAGAAGAAGAAAGGCGTTCGCTTCTCAGCGAACGCCTTCCATTGCCCTAAAAGACGGGAGTGTTACGGATTGCTGGGTGTCTGAGGCAGGCCGGCGGCCGGAAAACCCTTCAGGCCAAACAGCTTACGCACATCCGGGCTGCCATTGCCGTAGATATAGTTGTAGTTATAGCTCGGATAGCTCGCATCCCACAGACCGTCGTTGCCAGGAATGTTTCGACGGTAGAACTGGAAGGACGCAGGAGCGTGGACTCCGCCTGCAAGGGTCTGAAGTGCACCCGCCGCGTAAAGGAAGTAGTTGATATTCCCTTGCCGATGATGCTTGCCGAACTGTTGCTCAAACAGAGCCAAAGCCCCGACGAACTCAGGCGAGGACACCGAGGTGCCGATCACGCCATAGTATCCGCCTCCCAAGCCGACTCCGTACGCGACTACCGCCGCGCTATCGTCCGGATCGCAGCTGATCGCGGAGCCAGGGCAACCGCCGACCTGCATGCCGATATCCGGTTCAGTGCGCCACCGGCTCGAGCCTGTCTTAGCCAATAATTGGTACAGTGGTTTTGCGAAGACCGAACTTACGCCTCCGCCCGCTGCCCACACACCGCCTGAGACGTTCTGTCCGAGCCCGTAGATATCGTACGGAACTTCCGGGTCGGCAAAAGCGCTCTCTCTCACATAGGTCGAGTCGAGTATTCCGGCCGTTGCCACGGTGATTAGATTACCGCCGCCGACCGAAGTTACATTCGGGTCATCCGCCGGGGTGCTGACACCCGCCACGAAAGTGGGCGCAGCGCCCGGCGTGCCGTAGTCTACGCTTGGGCAGATGAGCCCACCTTCATCCCCGGAACTTGCCACAAAGGTGATGCCTTGTGCATTTCCCTGCGCGAAAATCTCGTGATAGGTCTGGAGAATGGAAGTGTAATCAGTTCCGCCGTTATAAGCGGCGGTGTATTCGAGCTCGCAGCCGCCAAACGATGAGTTGACGATGTCGAAGCTATTGCGGTCGACAATATAGGTATAGCCATCGACGATGCTTTGATCGGACAGGTCAGGAATACTGACCAGAGTGACATTGGATGCCGGAGCTCCCCCGAGCACCTGTTGCACGTCGAGGCTTGCTTCGAACGAGCCGGGTCCATCTAGGACACCGCCACCATCGATCGTCACAGTGGTTACATTCGGTGCTGCCAGACCGGTAATGGCGGTAAACTTTTCGTGGGTGAAGGCTGCGCCGACGTCGTCGGGGAATATCAGGTCGCTCATGAGGACCGCCACATGGACGCCCGCGCCGTTGGTTTTGGCACCGTAGGCCGGATAGTCATAGGCCTGTTTCAGATCATCGAACCAATAAGGTCCGGTAACGCCGTAGCGATTGTCCACGATTTTATCGAGCTGCCCCGTTACGCGCGCATGCACCTGGCGTTCCGGTACTGCCGCAAGTCCCAGGATTCGAACGTTGAGCGCCGCAAGTTCGCTCGGAATCTGCAGCTCGGTTTTCGCCATGAAATGCGTGCGGCCATTCTGAGTGCGGCTGTGGATGGCCACCCCGAAGGCGTTGGATGCCGCGCTTGCCGGCCCGCGCACATGCATGCCATGGGCATTGCTTTGGACTACTGTGAAGCCACGGGCAGTCAGTGCGGCGCGCAGCGCCGCAAGATCGGCTGGGCGCGGCCCGAAACGTTGCAAGAAATCTGAAGGCTGCAACCATTGCTGATACTTGGGTGAGCTTTTGTCATGCAGATCTGCAAGCAGACTGTCGAGTTGCTTGCCGTTTCGTAACGGCAAGTAGACCGAGAATTCGATCGTGCTGGCCGGCGACGCGGCTTGCATCACCGCCGGTGCCGCCGCCACTCTTCCCAAGCGCGGCGCCGTCGGCGCAGAGTGCGAGTTCAATCCCAGGGTGAGCAAAATCCCAACCCCCAACCAACTATTGGTTTTCATTATTTCTTCCTTGTGTGTGAAGTATTATCTAGTAAGGAAACGCGAAAGATTTTATGCCTGCGCCCACAAAGAATACAGTCCAAAGCTGCCGATCGGTTGCGCTTTCGATATGGACAATGAACTCCGCCGGCGCAAGGAACGCCTTGGGTGCCTGATGTCTGCGTGCACGCTGTGGAGTTCCTCTCGCGTGAGGGAGAATGGCTAAGTTATTGAATAGTAATTGGCTAAGGGACCATAACGGTGCCATATCCCCAGCAGCGCGCTCATCGCAAAGCTGCTTTAGTTCATTTAACAATACGTGAAACGTGTGGCGGTACGTGCACTCTGAATTTCGCCGGCATCAAGGTACATTCGGAGCCCATAGACAAGGAGTGTGCGATGTTGATCCTTACACGACGAGTTGGGGAGGCCATCAGGATTGGAGATGAAATATCCGTGATTGTGCTGGGGGTTAAAGGTAGTCAGGTGCGCATGGGCTTCAGCGCACCCAAGGACGTCGCAGTGCACCGGGAAGAGGTGTTCGCGCGAATCAAGGCGGAGCAACCGACGGATCCGGTGCGATAGCTCGGCAACGCAGCAGTTAAGATACGGGCGTTGACCGCCATGGAGCTGGATTTCCCGCTGCCCGTATGACTCACACCGAAAACCCATACTCCCGAAAAGCGGCAGCCAAGGACTCTACCGGGATGGTTCACGTGCGCGGAGCGCGCGAGCACAATCTCAAAAACGTGGATCTGGACATTCCTCGTGACTGCCTGGTTGTGTTTACGGGTGTTTCCGGGTCCGGCAAGTCCTCGCTGGCGTTCGGCACGCTGTACGCGGAGGCGCAACGGCGCTATCTCGAGTCCGTCTCCCCCTATGCCAGGCGGCTGTTTCATCAAATGGCCGTACCGGAGGTGGACGAGATTGAGGGACTGCCCCCGGCGGTGGCGCTTCAGCAACAGCGAGGCTCACCCACTACTCGGTCCTCCGTCGGCAGTGTCACGACCCTCTCCAACCTGCTCCGGATGCTGTTTTCGCGCGCCGGCGACTACCCTCCTGGCCAGTCGCTTCTCTACGCCGAGTCATTCTCACCGAATACTCCGGACGGCGCCTGTCCGAAGTGCCACGGATTGGGCCGGATCTACGAGGTCACAGAGAAATCGATGGTTCCCGATGCCTCGCTTACGATCCGGCAGCGCGCGATCGCGGCGTGGCCGACGGCATGGGGAGGTCAGAACCAGCGCGACATACTCGTAACGCTGGGGATAGACGTCGATCGCCCGTGGCGCGAGTTGCCGAAGAAGGATCGCAATTGGATTCTCTTTACGGACGAACAGCCGGTGGTACCCGTGTACGCGGGACTTGAGCCGCGCGAGGCGCGACGTGCGCTGCGGCGCAAAGAAGAGCCCAGTTACATGGGGACCTTTAGCAGCGCCCGGCGTCACGTGCTGCACACGTTTGCGAACACGCAAAGCGCGCTGATGAAACGGCGGGTGCAGCAGTACATGCTGAGCACTGATTGCCCGCTGTGCCAGGGCAAACGGCTGCGCCCGGAATCGCTGACCGTGAAATTTGCGGGACTCGATATCGCAGAGATGTCGAGACTGTCCCTGATGCGGTTGGCAGCCACGTTGCGTCCCTACGCTCAAGCATCGGCCGCGCGCCTGTTGAAAATGACGAAAGAACATCCGGAAAAGGCTCTCGTCGCGCAGCGTATTACCCAGGACACCTTGGCGCGCCTCGATGTATTGCTCAATCTTGGGCTTGGTTACCTGTCGCTGGAACGTAGTACCCCGACACTCTCGCCTGGCGAGCTACAGCGTCTGCGGCTCGCCACGCAGGTGCGCTCCAATCTGTTCGGTGTGGTGTATGTGCTCGACGAGCCGTCGGCGGGCTTACATCCTGCGGATACGCAGGCCCTACTTGCGGCGCTTGATCAATTGAAAGTCTCAGGCAATTCGTTGTTCGTGGTCGAGCATGATCTCGATGTGATTCGCCGCGCCGATTGGATCGTCGATGTCGGTCCGGGGGCGGGTGACAAAGGTGGTTTCGTGCTCTACAGCGGTCATCCTGCCGGGCTCGAAAGAGTGGAGTCGTCCCAGACACGACGCTACCTGTTCGGCGCGGCCGCACCGCCTACGCGAACTCCGCGCACGCCAAAAGGCTGGCTGCGCCTGACGGATGTCAGCCGCAACAATCTACACGGTCTCACTGTCGCGCTGCCATTGGGAGTATTCGCGACCGTGACGGGCGTCTCCGGTTCCGGGAAGTCAAGCCTGGTAAGTCAGGTGCTGGTGGAACTGGTTGCGCAGCAACTCGGCCATGAGATGGCGGCAGAGCAGGATGAAAGCGACATCCTGGAGCAGGCCACGCCTGAGGCCGTGAGCGGGCGGATCGCCGGCGGCCTGCAGGGGATCGAGCGCCTGGTGCGGGTAGACCAGAAACCGATCGGGCGGACGCCGCGCTCCAACCTGGCGACTTACACCGGCCTGTTCGATCATATCCGCAGGCTGTTCGCGCAGACCCCAGCTGCGCGCGCCCGTCGCTACGATGCGGGCCGTTTCTCTTTCAATGTTGCCAAAGGCCGCTGCCCCACCTGTGAAGGCGAAGGCTTCGTCATGGTCGAGCTGTTATTCCTTCCCAGCGTCTATGCGCCTTGTCCCACTTGTCACGGGACGCGCTATCACGCAAAAACCCTCGAGATCAAATACCGTGGTAAATCGATTGCCGAGGTGCTCGGTATGACCGTGGATGCCGCTGTGGAGTTCTTTGCCGATGATCCTGCGGTGTTCCGATCCTTGAGTGTCGTGCGTGAAGTCGGCTTGGGCTACTTGCGACTTGGCCAGCCGGCGACGGAGCTTTCCGGCGGCGAGGCACAACGGATCAAGCTTGCGACCGAGCTACAGCGCGCGCAGCGCGGTGACACGTTATATATACTGGATGAGCCTACAACGGGATTGCATCCGTCGGACGTTGAGAGGCTCACCGCGCAACTCGATGGTCTGGTCCAGTCCGGCAATACCGTGATAGTGGTGGAGCACGACATGCGAGTGGTCGCGGGCAGCGACTGGGTCATCGATATCGGTCCCGGCGCGGGCGACGAGGGCGGACGCATC
>JBDUEQ010000160.1:0-28451 GCA_040002315.1 Gammaproteobacteria bacterium | reverse complement strand
CAGCGCACCAGCATTTGCGCCACCACATCCTCGCCATGCTGCTCGAGCGCGGCGGTCAGACCGCTGCCGAAGCCGAACCAACCGGGCAACATGTGGCGGCTTTGCGTCCACGCGAACACCCAGGGAATAGCCCGCAGCGCGTGAATACCGCTGCCGCCGGCGCGTGCCGCAGGCCGCGATCCGATGTGCATGCGTTCGATCACGTCGAGCGGCGTCGCGGCGCGAAAGTATTCGAAGAACTGTGGGCTGCCGAATACCAGCTCGCGATAGACGGCGAGGCTGCGCGCCGCAATGGTTGCCATCGCCTCCAGGTGAGCCGGAGCTATCGGCGGCCTCTGCTCGGCATGCGCCGTCGCCAGCGCCACGGACGCGAATGTACGCTCGAGAGTGCGCATCGCGATCGGCCGCAGTCCGTAGCTTTGATTGACGACTTCGCCCTGCTCGGTCAGGCGCAGAAAGCCGCGAATGGCGCCGTTCGGCGCGCCCTCCACCAGGCTCTCGGTGCGGCCGCCGCCACGCGCGGGGGTGCCGCCGCGACCGTGAAAAATCACCACTTTGATCTTGGTTTCGCGCGACGCCTCCAGCAGCCGCACCTGCGCCACCTGCAAGGCCCAGCGCGAGGCGGCAATGCCGCCCTCCTTGTTGGTGTCGGAATAGCCGATCATGACCATCTGCCGGTTGCCGCGCGAAGCCAAATGCCGCCGGTATGCGGGCTCGTCAGCCAGACCCCGCAGCACATCGCCCGCCCGCTCCAAGGAATCGATGCATTCCAACAGCGGCGCCACGTCGAGGGGCGCTTCACCGCTGCGCTTATCCGTGATGTCGGCCCAGCGCGCGAGCAGCAGCACGGCCAACACGTCTTCGGGTCCCTGAGCGCCGCTGACTATGTACTGCCCGATGGCGCGGCCGCCGTATTTATGGCGCGCCTGCGCGATGGCCTCGAACACCCACAGGCTGCGCCGCCCCACGGCATCGAAGTCCGACGTCGGCCCCTGATCGCGAGCCAGCAAATCGCGCAATTGCCGCAGCCGCTCTGTGGGGCTCAGCGACGCCCAGTCGGGGACTCCCAATCCTTGCGCAATGACCTGGTCATGCATGTGCGCATGCTGCGTGATATCGAGCGTCGCCAGATGGAAACCGAAGGTGCGCACACGGCGCATGAAGCGGCGCACCAAAAAATATCCCGCGTGACGTCCGCGGTTCATGGTCAGGCTGTCGGCGGCGAGCGCCACATCGGACAGTAATTCGTCGGGATTCTGGTACGCGTTGGGACGGCCCTCGTAGGTGGCCTTGAGCCGCTCGCCGATTTGCCCGAAGAACATCCGGTACGGCATGCGGTCGTGCCGCACCGGCGCCAGTGCCTGAGCGCCCGGCAATATGGCGCTGTAGGAATCGATGCGGGCCGACAGCGCACCGCTCACGCCGACGCGGCTCGCACTCTGGCTCAATGTCTCAGCCAGCTGGCGGGATTCGGCAAAATAAGTCGATACGATAAGTTGCTGGTGCCGGTGCAAGGTCTCGCGAATGGTCTTGCCGTGCACGTCCGGGTTGCCGTCCATGTCACCGCCCACCCAGGACCCAAAATGCAGGATGCTCGGCACGTCGAGGGATTCCGCGGGGACGGCATAGGCCTTGGCGACTGCCGCCTCGATTTCTTCGTAGAACAGCGGTACCACGCGGTACAGAATGTCGATCAGATAGAACAGCACGTGCTCGCGCTCATCGACCACGGTCAAGCCCTCGCGAGGATGCTCTTCTGTCTGCCAGATGCTGGTGATCTCCAGCCGCACCCGCGCCCACAGCGTATCCAGTTCGGCGCCGGTGGAAGCCGGGTTCTGACGATCGAGCAAGTCATGCGCGATGTGCTGCTGCTTGCGCAGGATGGTGCGGCGGGTCGATTCGGTCGGATGTCCTGTGAACACCGGCTCGATGTTCATGCCGGCAATCAACTCCAGGGCTTCGTCGAGCGTCACTCCGTCGCTGTGCAGGCGCGCAATGCAATCTGCGATGCCGCCGGGCTGCGGCATACTGGAATCATTGAGGTATTGCCGGCGGCGGCGAACTCGATGTGCCTTCTCGGCCGTGTTCACCGCTTGGAACCAGATCGAGAAGGCGCGCGTGAGATCTGTGGCCGCCGACGGCGATCGGCCCCGGGTGCGTTCCTGCAATTCCACCCCGCCCGCAGTGTCGCCTTCGCGCCGGCGAATCGCCGCGACCCGGTCGCCTTCCACCATCTGAAAGAATTCCTCGCCCCCCTGGTCGCGCAGCGTCTCGCCGATCAAATCGCCCAGCGCGTGCACGTCCTCGCGCAGCGCCGCGTCCTTCACCGGAAATTGAATGTTTTGGCGATACATTTGCTACGCTCTCGACGATACCAGGGAGAAATTTTATATGAGCCTGTTGGCGCAGATCGCTATATTTCTTGCGGCGGCGGTCATCGCAATCCCGATTTTCCGATACTTCAAGTTAGGCTCCGTGCTCGGCTACCTGGCCGCCGGCATCATTATCGGTCCCGCGGGCTTGGGGTTAATCAGCAAGATCGACACCACGCAGCACCTCGGCGAGTTCGGCATCGTACTCCTGATGTTCGTCATCGGCCTGGAATTGCAGCCCTCCCGCCTGTGGGTGATGCGCAAGCCCATCTTCGGCTTGGGATCGGCTCAGGTACTGGTGACCACTTTGGGGATCGGCTCCATCGCCTACTTCGCCTTCGCCCAACCCTGGCAGTCCGCGCTCGTCATCGGCCTCGCGCTTTCCATGTCGTCGACGGCCTTGGTCCTGCAGTTGTTGGCGGAGCGCGGCCAGCTGAATTCACAATACGGCCGCTCGGCGTTCAGCATACTTCTGTTTCAAGACATTGCGGTCTTGCCCGCCCTCGCCCTGCTGCCCTTGCTGGGTGGGGTCGTCGCAGCCAGAGCGACCGGCCCCGGCGGCTGGCTGGCGATCAAGTTCGTCGCCGTGCTCGCGACCGTCATCATCGGCGGCCGCTACGTACTGCGCCCGATGCTGCGCATCGTCGCCGCCACAGGCGTCGCCGAAGCATTCACCGCCGCGGGGCTGCTGGTGGTCATCGGCACCGCGCTGCTCGTAAGCCAGGTGGGCCTGTCCCTGTCGCTAGGGTCCTTTCTCGCCGGCGTATTGCTCGCCGACAGTGAATTCAGGCATGAGTTGGAGGCCGACATCGAGCCGTTCAAGGGCCTGCTGCTCGGCCTGTTCTTCATCACGGTCGGCATGTCGGCGAACCTGTCTCTAGTGCTGCAGAAACCACTGATTTTGATCGCGCTGATCTTGGGCTTCATGCTGCTGAAGCTCGCGATACTGCTCACCATCGGTCGACTGTCGGGCCTGTCGCCCACCGCCGCGCGCGGCCTCGCATTCAGCCTTCCGTCCGGCGGTGAATTCGCCTTCGTTCTGTTCGGTCTTGCCGCCACGCTCGGGATCATGGACGCCGAATATGCCGAGCTATTGGTGCTGGTCGTGACCGGCTCCATGATCTTAAGCCCTTTCCTGTTGCTGCTGCACGATGTCACGTTCAGTAAAAAGGAGACGGACGATCGGCCGTTCGACACACCGGAGGAGCTGTACCCCAAGGTCATCATCGCGGGTTTCGGCCGCTTCGGACAGATGGTCGGCCGAATCTTGCGCGCCAGGCAAATCCCATTCACTGCGCTCGAGGCCAGCCAGACCCAAGTCGATTTTTTGCGCCGTTTCGGCAACAAGGTTTTTTACGGCGACGCGTCACGGCTCGAATTGCTGCGCGCCGCGCATGCCGAGAACGCCGAAGTTTTCGTCCTCGCCATCGATGATGTCGAGTCGTCGGTGAAAACCGCGGAATTGATCGGCAAGCATTTCCCGAATTTGAAAATCTTTGCGCGCGCGCGCAATCGTCAGCACGCGTTTCGCCTGATGGACCTCGACGTGCGCTACATCATCCGCGAAACTTTCGTCTCGAGTCTCGAGATGTCCGAGAAAGTGCTCGAATCCTTGGGAATGTCGAAATCAAAGGCAGTCGACACGGTACGCCGGTTCCGCATGCACGACGAAGCCACCATGGCCAAGCAGGCGTCGGTGAAGGACGACGAAAAGAAGCTGCTGCAAACCGCGCGAGAATCGGCGGAACAACTGCTGACGCTGTTCGAGGCTGATGCCTCCGAAACCAAGGAGACCAAGCCCAAGCGCCGCGCCGCGGGGTCCTAGCGGCTAGTGCGGGTTGAGCAGCACTGTGGTATCGAAGCTCTCGAAGCTGGTGAGCACGCGCCGGTAGGCATTCTGCATGATGCGCTCCGCGTTCTTGTCGGCACGCGTGCCGAGCAGCATGCGGATCACGACATCATCCTGCGGGCGCGCCAGGTCTTCGCCCAGGATCTGGTAGGTGAAGCGGGCCAGTCGTTGATTCATTTCGTTTGCGAAGCGCAGGCGTATTGCATCGTTGCCGTCGCCGGCGCCCACCTTGGCCTCCTCGGCGACTTCAAAAATCAGGCGCGTGACAAAGCGGGCCTTGTCGACCAGGCCCAAGTCGCTGAAGAATTCGATTTCTGATTGAATGTTCATCCGGCTGGGAAGAAGTCAATGGGTTTGGTGGCAGTGAGCATGGCAACATCCTTGGCGTCAAACTTGAAGAGGCGGATACGCGCCAGCAATTTACTTTCGAATTCCTTGTCGTTGAGTTCCGACGAGACGATGCGCGCGGCGGTGATGTCGCCGGAGGGGGCGATGGTCAATTCGAGCACCACCTTGCCCTGCAACGCCGGATTGTCGCGCAGCGCGCGTGCATACATGGCGTCGATCGCACCTTTGTTCTTGGTGAACACCAGGGCAATCTCGTCCGCGCTGCGTGAAGCTTTACCGCTACCGCCGCCGCGCGTCGCGGCCTGGCCGCCTGTGCCCATATTCGGGTCCTTCACCTGCGTCGTGTAGATGCCGCGCAGCGAGCCTGATCCGGCGGCCAGGCCGCTGCTGGTCGGCCCGCTGATTCCGCCGCTGGTGCCGCCCACCTTCGAAGAGATTATGTTGCGGCTTACCACGCTGACGTCGCCCGGGTCGGTCGTCTTCGGCTGGTTCTTTGCGAATTTATCCAGGTCGACATCGCGCAGCGCCGCGAGCTGGTCGAACACGGCGAGGCTCTTCTGCGCCTTGACCCGCGGATCGACGGGCACGACGGGCTTGGGCTGGACAGGCGCTTTCTCGACGGCCTTCTCGGGTTTGGGCGGCGGCGGCGGGGGTGGCGGCGGCGGCGGCTCCATCACCAGTTGCACGACTCTCTCCGGCAGCGATTCGGTGTTTACGACGACCTGATGCCGCGGCAGAAAAGGCATGATGACCGCGATGATCCCGAACACAATAGCGAGATTGCGCAATATCTTGCGGAAGCGCCGCTCCGTCTCCTCGGATGGCGACCACGGCAATTCATAGCGCCGGTAGAACGGTGCGAGCCCGGTGGGAACGCGTTGCGCGGGGTTCGCGGCTGTCATTTAAGTGGCCGCCCTTTCGCGCTCGACCACGGCGAAGGACACCTTGCCGTATTCGGCATCGCTGCAGGTCATCATGATCTTCTTCAGCACGCTGTAGGGCGTATTCTTATCGCCCATAATGGTTACTTCGCGCTTGGCAGGATCGGATTGCTCCGCCCGCAAGCTGCGTGCGTTTTGCGACATTAGAGCGGTCTTGAGCGGTGCGAAGGACGTTCCCTGGTTGGCGACGATGTCACCCACCGAACCGACCAGCGCACCGTCAACATAAATCGAGTCCTTCGTGACCATGACGACCACGGCGGCACTGGGCTTGCGGTCGGACAGCGACTGCGGGATCGAAATGCTCTTGGTATTCGGCAGGATGTCGACCTCCGCCGTGTGCGCCAGCAGGAATACCACCAGGATGGTCATCATGTCGATGAATGGAATCAACGCGAAATGATTCGCGCCATGGCGCCGTTGACGATGGCGTTTGATTCTGTAAGACGTCACGTGGGCGCATCTCCGATGGAGATGTCCGGAAAAAGCTCGGCCTTCGAAAATGGCGCCACCGGCAGCTGGTACACGCGCACCGTGTCCATGACCTGCACTAACGTGTCATAGGTGGTATTGGGGTTGGACAGGATGGTCGCGTCAGTCATTTGCGGATACTGCGATTTGATCCTGCGGATGAATTCCGACAGCTTGTCCAAATCATAGCCGGCTGCCGTATTGGCGAGGACCTTGAGCGGACCTGAGTTGCGGTCGTTGACTACGATATCCTCGGGACGAATGATGACTTCGAGTTTCAAATCCTTTGGCAGATCCAGCGGAGCGGCAGTGCTGCTGTTGGGCAGGTTCATCTGAAGGATATTCGTCTTGGAAAACACCGCGGTAAATATCAAGAAAAACACCAGGATCACCATCATGTCGATCATCGGCACGATGTTGAGATCATCGCGCCCCTGGTGGTAGCGGGCGTGATTGCGTCGGACGAGGCGCTGAGACTTTGATTTCATGGACGGAACACCACTCCAGCGTGCTTGCCTAAGACCCTAGATGCTGCCGCGCGCAGCGGCGGGAGCGCGCGCGGCCGGCGCTGTGGCCGTCGGTTCATGAACCGGACGGTCGGATTGGCGTTCGGTGATGGAGTTCAAAAATTTCACCGACGCGATCTCCAAGCTGTCGATCAGGGACGTGGTCTTCGATTCGAGAAACATATGCGCCGTGAGCAGAGTGATCGCCACCCCCAATCCCGATGCGGTGTTGTTCATCGCGACCGAGATGGCCGCGGCGAGCAGGCTGGCCTTCTCTGCCGGATTGGCGGTCGCCACCGCGCTGAAGGCGCCGATCAGCCCGGTGATGGTGCCGAGCAAACCGATCAACAGACCGACGTTCGCCAGCGACGACAAATAGTGAGTGCGCTTCTCGATGCGCGGAATGACCTCGAGCAGGCTCTCGTCCATGGCCTTCTCGATGTCGTCGCGGCGGCGCGCACTCGCGACCCGGGCGACGCCGTAATTCAGAATCGTGGCGATCGACGCCTTTGAGTTCTGCGTCAGGCTCACGACCTGTTTGAAGTTGCCGGAGCTCAAGGCGGGCACCAGGTCGTCCCACAGGCTGCGGTTGCGGAAGGTCTCGCGGGTCAAGTACACGTATCGCTCGATGGCGATCGCGACACCGACCACGAATATCAGGGCCAGGGGATAGAGGAAAATCCCGCCGTCCTTGAAGAAGTTGACGAAAGAAGTCATGAAATTCATCTGCGCGCTCCTAAAAAATGCCCAGCTCCGAACCTAAGATTCAACCAGATTTTGCATAATAATCGGCGGACTTACTTCTCACCCTGCGGCGCCGGCTTGGGCGCTGCACCATTTTGAGACGCGTCTGCTTGTACAGCGCGGTAATAGACGACTTCGCGTTTAAAGACGTCCCTATCGACGGGTGAAAGGATCTCATCCACCAGGCTATTCATCGGTTTCCCGGCCAGATCCCCTATGTCGGACCTCTTCCAGGGGACGATATACATGACCTTGGGCTGCTCGCGGTCGCCCGTAACCGTGGCCGTGCCCAATTCTAAGCGGTCGGTTTTAGCAGGCGTTTTCGCGGCCGTTGCGGCCGGCGCTGCGGCACGGGCAGGTACGGCCGCATGAGCCGCTACAGGGGCGCCAGCGGTCGCCGGGGCGACAGCCGCTGCCCCTGCGGGTGCAGGTGCGGCGGCAGAGGGTACGGCGGAGGACGCGGGTCCGCTCGCGGCGCTGGGGCTCGACGTGTCGGCTCTTGGCTCACCCGCGTCCGATTGTGCGTTTGCCGGCCTTGCCGGTGCCGTTGCCTGCTGCGCCAGTGCAACACCCGCAGCGCAACACAACACCAACAAACTCACTATCTTGGTCGCTTTGTTCACGCGGGCTCCTTTTTGGGCGCAGGCCGCGGCGCTCCGACGCGCTTGCGCAATTCCACCACCCAGCCCGCGACTTGTTTGTTCTCGCCGGCAATCTCGATGTAGCGCTCGAACTCATCGAGCGCCTTCTGCGGCTGTGCCAGGTACAGATCGTAGAGCACGCCCAGGTTCAAATGAGCGGCAGCAAAATTCGGGTCGGCCTTTATCGTACCCTGATAGGCCGCTTCGGCCTCGGCGAATTTGCCCAGTCTGCGCTCGACGATGCCGAGTTCATTGCCGGCCACCAGGCTTTGTGGGCTGTGCTCGAGCGCGGCCTTGAAAGTAGCTTCCGCCTCGGACAAACGCGAATCGCGCAAGTACAGGAGCCCCAAGTTCAACTTGGGTCCGCTCAACTCGGGATAGGCGGTGGCTAACTGTTTGAACTCCAGTTCTGCATCGGTATTGCGTCCGGCCTTCATGAGTTGCAGCGCCTGCGCATACTGTTGCGCCGCGCGTTCGGGAATGGGAGCGAGCGCAGCAGCGAGTGCAGCAGCGGCCGCAGGCGCGACTGCGGATGCGCCACCGGCGGGCGCAGCCGCACCGGCAGCCTTCGCGGCCGCGCCGTTGCCGGCCGCGAGCGGCGCTTGCGCCATCACGGGTCCGGGCACCGGCGACGGCTTCGGCGGCGCGCTGTGACAGGCCGCGAGCAGCGCGAGCGCGCTTACGCTAACGAATCGATTCGACCTGTTGCTCACCGATTTCCCCCTTGCCGTAACGGCCTGGGTTGAGTTGCGCCAGCGCCGTGAAGCTCTTCTGCACCCATTCATCATAGGTGCCGTCCTTGGTCCGCGCGGCATTAACTTCGTGCAATTTGATGGCCTTCTCCTCGAATGGGAAAGCCTGCTCCTCGAGCAATACGTTGTACTGCTCTATTTCATCTTTGGATAAATTTTTCGGCCGTTCCGAACTCATCAAGTCCTTGCCGAGCTGCCGGTACAATTCAGCACTCTCAAAGGTGGCCGCGGTCGTGACCTCGGCCACCTGGTAGTCGGCGGCCGCCTCGTAGGCCTTGAGTGCGGCTTCCATGGCCTTGCGCTTCTCAGCCAGGGATTTTTTCAGCGGCGCCACCAGCTTGATGCTGCGGAATTCCTCGCGCAGCGGACTCGCCAGGGTCAACGTTGCCTTGGCCGCCAGCGCCCGGCTGCGATCGGTGCGCGCGCCGCCCGCCGCGCGATCCGCGGCGATGATGTCCTTGAGCCAGTAGTCGCGAGCGCCGATGTCGCCGAGCTTTGCCGTGATCACGCTCAATTTGTTGCGCGCTTCCATCGCTGGATTCAGCGGCTGCGGGAAATGCTTCACGAATGCCTCGAGCATGGCGCGCGACTTGGCCGTGTTGCCCGACTTGCCGTATAGATCCGCCGCCTGCAGAGTGGCTTCGCGCTGCACGTCCGGGGCCTCGCCGGGCGTCTGCGAGATTTTCTCGAACTCCCCCGCCGCCTGGCCGGGATGATTGGATTCGGTATAGGCCACCGCGAGATTGCGCGTGACGTCGACCTGCAGCGGACTCTGCGGAAAATTGCGCCGGAATCCTTCCAACACGACGATGGCTCTATCCCATTGCTTGTCCTTGATGAGCAGCGCCGCCGCATCGAAATCGGCATTGGCCCGAACTTTCGAAGTCGGTGCCAGCGCCGCCACGCGCAGGAAATCATCCACCGCGGCCGCGCTGTCGCCCGATTTGCTCTTCTGCTCACCCTGCTTGTAAATCGAGGCCGCCAAGCGTTCGACGATCACCGGCCGCTCCGGGTCGCCGGCCGGCATCAGCGTCTGCGCATGGCCATAGGCGGCTTCCGCCTTGTCGAACACACCCTGATCGAAATTGGAATTGCCGATGACCGTCCAGGCGACGCGTTGCTTGGTGAGATCCACCGGCGGCTGCCGCGACAACAGGGCCTCGGCCGCCGAAACGGCTCGCGGATAATCCTTGATCGTGTACAGATCGGTCGCTGCCCGCGTCAGTACCTGTGCACTTTCCGGGTGCGTGGGAAAGGTTTGGGCAAATTTCAGCGAACTGTCAACACTACGGCTGTGGACCGTGGCTTTCGCCTCACCGCTCAACGATTCTTCTTGTTTGCCGTACGCGACGATGGCGGCATAGCCGGCAGCAGCGGCCTTCTCGTTGTTACCGTAGTGATAGGCCGTGCTTTCGTATTCCTTCGCAGCCTCGAGATATTGCTTGCTCTCGAACAAGGTATCGGCCAGCAGAAAGTTGGTGACAGCCGAATCCGGGTCGTCCGGGAAGGACGTCAAATAGCTGTGATACCACTTCGCCGCTTCCTGATAATCCGCGACGTTTTTACTGCGCTGTGCCTCGGCGTGGTAGTGCTGTGCCACATCCTTGAGGTTGGTTTTAAGCACCGCCACCACTTTAGGCTCGTTCTTCGCCTCGCGGCCCTGCCAGTAGGGTGTGCCGAAACTGTAGTTCTCCACGAACTCCTTCTTGCCCTGCAACACGAGCTGCGGAAAACCGCCCTTCTGATAGGCCTCGATGGCCTGCATCTCCAGTAGCGGCGCTTTCTCGTTGTTGCGATCCTGCATAACAAACGCGCGGTAGCTGTCGGCGGCGTCCGTATAGCGCTCCTTCTCCATGTACAGATCGCCGAGACGCGCATACAGAAGATACGAATAGGGCCGCGGCTGCCGCCCTACCGGCGTGTGGCGCTTCACGAATTCGTCGATGGACTTCGGGCCATCCGAATACGAGAAGGTAATGCTCATGACGCGAAATGTGTCCTCCACCAATTCGCGATTCGGCCGGCTTAAGGTGTCGAGTTCGACGAGTTCGGCCGGGTTGCGCTTCGACACCAGCACCGAATCGAGCACGCCGGCAAAAGATTCCAAGCTGCGCTCGTTCTCGCCCTGTTTGAACAGCGACCAACCGTGCTTGTACAGACTCTGGTTGTAAAAGGGGGACGCGGCGCCGATCTTGATCACGGCCTCGTAGGCCGCCTGCGCCTTCGGGTAGGCCTTGTCCGAGAACAGTATTTCGCCGCGGCGAAACTGCGCCTCGGCCAGGTAGCGGCTGTTGGGATAGCTCCCCACCAGTTGATCAAGCGATGCCAGCGCCTTTTGCGGCTGCGCATTGAGCTCGTAGGCGCGCGCCAACTGGTACAACACCGAGTCGTTGCGCTCGTACTTCGGATAGGCCTTCAGCAAGGCGGTGTACAGGTGGATGGCTTCGGTGGCGCGCAAGCCCTCATTGGTGACGAGCTCGCGCTCGATGCGCTCGGACTCCGAACTCTCCAGGTTCAAATCGCCCAGCCGGCGCAGGGCTTCCGCGCGCAAGGCCGCATCTCCCGCATTCAAGTCCAGAAAGCGCTTGTAGCTGTCCATGGTCTTGTTGGCGTCCACATTCCCCGGCGGATTGGTGTTCACTTCGACCTGCTGCGACTCGAGATCCTTGATGGTCGGCGGCTTTTTGTTTGCCGCATGGCTCGAAGGGGCCAGCAGCAACGCGGCCAAGGCCGCCGCCATCGAGGCCGCACCCACTGTGATGGACGGATGGCGCGCCGGCATCAGGGCTTCGCCTTTTCGTTCGCCTTCGCCTTCGCCTTTTCGTCCGCCTTCGACTTTTCGTCTGCGGCGCGATCATAGATCGCGGCCAGTTCATAGCGCGCCTGAATCTGGTAGGTCGAAATGCGCTGCTTCTGGACTTCGAGCTCGCGGATGGCGAGAGCCTGCAGGAAGCGGTTCTGCTGCACCGACACGTCCTTCAAACGTTGCTGCAGGGAATCGAGCCGAGCCCGCACCGCCGCAATCCTCGCAGCGTAAGCGCCGGTATTGGTCGGCACGCCGGCCCGCGCAGCCTTGACCATCACGGCACGCTTCTGTGTCTCCTTGAGACCTGCCTCGAGCTCTTTGACCGAGCGCCGTTCGTTCCACAGCCGCGCTTTGAAGCTCGCCGACAGCCGCCAGTACATGACGCCCTTCATCAAGCGGTGCTTCTGCCTCATCTCGGCGAGATCTGGATCGTCCGGATGGGCCGCGAGGTACTCCTCGACGCGCTGTAATCGGGCCCAGGTCTGCTGCTCTTCGGGAGTGCCCAGGGCCGCGACATCGTTGGCTTTCTCGATGACATTGATACGCGATTCGAAATCCACACGCTTTTGAGTGAGCGCGTCGAGATCAGTGGCCGCCATGACCGCGTCAGCTTTCGGTACGCGCAGCTTGTACGCTTCCTGCCGCGTATCGAGCATGTCATCGTACGCGGATATATCATCGCGCCAATTGTCCAGATTGCGGCTCATGTAGTTGAGTTCGCGATAATTTTTCAGGCCTTCCTGGAATTCGTTGCTCGCCAGCAGCTGGTACAGATACCGCGACTCGGGCGCGTTCGGCAGAGTGGTCAGCTGCCAATACCAGGTTAACGTGTCTTTCTTGTCGTCATTCAGCAGCCGATCGAGCAAGTGTCCGCCGCGGATCTCTTCGATCGAGTCGTCGATGTGCTTGATTTCCGCGTCGAAGGAATCGATAGCGGAGCTGTAGTTCTCGGCGGCCTGGCCCGTCGCCGCCAATTGACTGTAGGCGTATGGCACCGTGAGAAAAGATTCCTGCACCGCCGAGTCGAGCAGACTGCGCCGCCGCAGGGTGAGCCACGGCACCAGCGCGCGCTTGAATTCACCCATCCCCGCATCGGCCCAGCCGACACCGAGCAGCGCCTTGCTGGAGTACGGACCCTCGAGGCGTACCCGCTGCAGGATGGGCTTGGCCTCCGCCGCGCGCTGCGCCTGCAGCAGCGCGAATCCCAATGCCAGATTGGCCTTGTCCTTGAGCGACAGCAATTCCTCGCTGCGAGTCTCGATGCGCCCCACCCGATCGAGATAGGGTATGGCATCGGCAAGCCGGTCCTTGCGCACCAGGGCAACCCCTAAGTTGAATTGCGCATAGGCCGTCCAATCCGCAGCGCCCTTCCAGTTGCTCAACGCCGTGATGGCGTCGTCATAGCGCTGCTGTCGCATCATCAACTGCGCGAGCAGCATATAGCGCTCGGCGTTGATGCGCGGATCAATCTTATCCGACACCTGGCGCAAGGCGCGCTCGGATTCAGCGAGGTAGCCGCGCTGATACCAGACCTTGCCCAGATAGAACCAGGCACGATTGCGTACCGCCTCACTGGTGTTTTGCTTGAGCAGCGCCTCGAATATCCGGCCCGCTTCCACATGTTCGCCCAACGAGAGGTAGAGCCCGCCCAATAGCAGTTCGGCCTCGCCCTCCGTGTGCGGGATCCGCCCCAACTGTCGAGCTGCCAGCAGGCGCGTAATCGAATCGAAATAATCGTCCTGATAGAAATAGAACAGCACATCGCCGTAATGCAAATCCTTCACGTCCTGCGGCGGCAAGCCGTCGGGATCCGGCTTGATGTTCTTTGACTGCGCGGCGATCGGGAGCGCGAACATCAATCCGCCCAGGATGAGCGGCCGGAGGCTATTGATCAGACGTTGCACGCATCATTCCCAATCTTTTATGGTGAACTCTGGCTGATGCTTGGCCACGCGGTCCGTGATCTTGAGTTCCAGATACTTGGCGCCGACACCCTTGTCGAAGCTGATCGTGGCGCCGCGCTTGTAATCGCGGTCCAGCGGGCCCTTCCCTGTGAAGAATGCCACCAGCTCATGCTTGCCCACTTTCAGATTGCCCAAATAGATTTGCTGCACGCCGCCTTTGAGGAGGGCGTCCGCCTCGCGCGCCGTATACAAGTAGTTCTTCACTTCCTTGTTGTCGATCTTGACGGTCACCGAATCCAGAGCAAAGAAAGTACCGACGTCCATGGACACGTACAGCGCGACCTGGGTGTTGGCCGGGAACAGCAATTCCTCTTCCAGTACGAACAAATCCTTGTTGAGATCGATGACGTCCTTCTTCAGGCCCTGCACCTCCTGGTCCAAGGTTTTGAAATCGGCCGGCGGGGTGCCGGCGCCCGGTGCAGCAGCGGCGGGGGCGGCATCGGGCGTCGTCGCGGACGATGTAACGGCCGGTGGCGTGGGGGTGCTCGTTGCCCCTGCGGTGCTTGCGGACACGGCTGGCATAGCCGTTGGCGGCGCGCCGGCGGCAGCCGCTAGGCCTGAGCCCGCGGCCCAGGCGCCGGCCAGCAACGCTGCGCGCGCAAAGATCGACACAATTCGATACTTGGAATTCATAAAGGCTGACCTATCGTTTTACTCGCGAAGCAATTCGCGGATGTGATCAAGATAAACGCGCTCGTCGCCGCGCTTGAAGCCGACGTTGGCATAGCGCACGACGCCCGCGCGGTCCACCAGGATGGTGACAGGCATCTTCTGCAGCAGGTATTCCCGGCCGATGTCGGCGCCGGTGTCGAACAAGATGGGATACGACACTTTCATCGCGCCAGCGAACTCGCGAGCACGGCTCAAATCATCATCGACCGACACCCCCAGCACCACGAGGCCGGCCCGGTTGTAAGTGGTGTTGATTCGATCGAGCGCGGGCATCTCCTGACGCGAGTCTCCGGCCCAGCGCACCCAAAAATTCACCAGCACCACCTGGCCACGGAACTCCGACATGCGCAGGTTCCTGCCGTCCAAGCCTTTCAGTACGAAGTCCGGCGCATCCTTGCCCACCAACGAGGGTATGGCCGCCATCGACGGGCCGCTCAACAGGGCACCTAGGAGCAGGCCACCGGCAAGCAATATGCTACGCACGGGACGATGGCCCGTGAAACATGCTGGAACTAACTGTCGTTGAGCCGCACTCAAAGCGCAGCAATAAATCAATCACGCTGGTAACCCCGCTGTCGTAGACCTTCTCCCCTGAAGAAGGGCCCCGTACCGGAAGCTTTGCGCCCTCGCCTTGCGGCGAGTTTGCCCTGATCAGACCTTATGCAAAATCGCACAATGCGAGCCGTAGTGTCAACGCGGCAGGCTGCTGCTTTGCCAGATTTCTGCATGACTTGGCGCACATTCACGGAAATAGATCGAACTGCGGCACGAAGCTCGCAACGGGAGCGAACGTCAAGGCGCTCCATCCTACGAGCGATGGAGCGCTGCAGATCAGTCGACCGCGAGACTTCAGGTCACCTTACCGTTCACCACACTGGCCAAAGGTTGATACGCAATCAGTGGATCGAGCGCCGAGCCCGTACCCAAAGTGTTGTTCAAATTCGGCGACGGATAGAGGCCTGCGAACGTCGCCGCGGGGCCCGCCCCGTGCAGTGCGATGTAGTTGAGCACGACCATCTGCACCAGATTGAACACGTTGTTGCCCGCGGGGCTGCCCGAGGTGTTGAGCCCACCGTCCGAATTGAAATAGCCGATTTGCAGGCTCGACTCAGGACTAGCCTGCGCCGACACCGGCTTGCCCTTGGGATCGAATACCAGGAAGTAGGTGGCGGCGACGTTTTGATTGTCGCCGGTCCACACACCCTTGCCGCGCCCTCCGCTGGAATTGTCGATCATACCGCTGCTGGCCAGCGAGCCGTCGCTGAACACATAGATCATGACCGGCTTGTTGACGCGCGCGGCGTACTCGAGCACGGCGCCGATGCAATTCCCCAAGTTGAAGTCGCGCGCCTCGCCCGTCATGCGGTCGCCGGTGTGGTAGTCGAATCCACCCATCTCGATGGTGCCGGCCGCGGCATTGCCATCGATGACCAACTTCATGACGGCCGCGGTCTTCTGGAAATCGTTGCTCGCGTCATACTCGGCCTGAGTGAAGATGCCGCTGGGTCCGACGATGTTCGGATCCACGTCCGGATTGACCGACGCGGGATTGCCGTAGGCGTCGATGACGTAGGCCGACTTGGTATAGCCGCAGGCCTGCGATCCGTGGGGTCCCAACGCCGCTGTATTCTTCGTCGCATCCAAGTATGCCGTCACCTGCGAATACTTGGCATCGCTGATACGCTTGACCGATTCCATCACGGCGGTGACATCGGACGGCAATGGCAGCAAAGTGCTCAATTGACCGGTGTTGACCAGCCCCTTGCTGTCGGTGGAGCTGGAAATTTTCACCGGTGTGGCGCTCGGTATCATCATGGACATCGGCGACATGGAATTGCCGCCCGACATGGAACTTTGAGAACCGATGAGGTCGAGCAGGCCGCCGCGCGCGCCATATTGATATATCGCGTACATCGGGTTGTGCGGATTCACATTGGTGTCGTTCTGCGATAGAGCGGGGATGACGGTGCCCGTGGTATTGGCCAGCGCCGACGCCGTCTTCACCCGAGCCTTCATGCCGCGCAGGTGCGCGCTGTCGGTGTGATAGCGCAGGCCGAAGGTCGCGTCGACAAAGCTTCCGGCGGCGCTGGAATTCGGCACCATCGTTCCCGGCAGCCCCAGCTTGCTGTAGCCGGCCACCGAGAGGAAGTCCAGCTGCCCCTTCGGGCCGCCGACCAACACATTGGAGCCGGCGATGTTGCCGCCGCCCGCCAGGTCGAAGCAGATGAACGGGACCTTGCCCGCCCCCAGCGAGATCCCGCAAGGTGTCAACAGCGCGTTGATATCCGAGGAGAGCCCGTTGGCACGCGCCCGGCGCGGCAGCATGCCGAGCAATGAGGGCGCGAGCACGGTGGCCGCGCCGGTCATGAACCCTTGGGCGACGAATTCGCGGCGCGTTCTCGGACGCGCATGTTCCTGGAGGCGGAGCGGTTCGTGCAGGCCGAGACCTTTGGGCGGTTTCTTACTCATATATAAAGACCTCTTCGATTCGTCTGCTGCTTAATTGATCAACATCTCGGAGCCGCCGAATGCGGCGGCACAGGCTGCGGCCGCCACCGCCTGTGCACGCGCCTGCGTAGTGCATGCCGATGAAGTGCAGAGCTTGCCTATCATCGTAATCAGCTCACCGCTGACCGCGATTGCCGGCGGCTGGCTCGTAAGGCCGGTACCGACCACTCGCGCCGCAAGCGCATTGCTGACCGTGGTGGTCCCGGCCGCCGTCCCGGTGGCGCCAAAAACCGCGCTGGTGATGCTCGGCACGCCGAACAGGGCCTGGACCAGGGTCGGTGTATTCACCGCGGTGTTGCAATACTGGATCGACAACTGCGCGATACCCACTTGATTGGCCGAAGAGAAGCTCTCCAGGGTCGGATCGACCGGCAGCTGCTGCTGCACCGTCGTATAGGTCTGCATGACCGCCGCATTAGTAGTCGGCACACCGGTCAACTTTGACAGGGTCGCGTTGATCTGCGCGAAGGTGCGTACACCGACTGCCGCAGCCATCGGCGGATAGCTCGGCGCGATCGCAATTGGCGTCGGCTCCGTGGTCACATGTGTCTTGCTCCCGAGCTGGTCGAAGCTCAGGAAGAACTGGTCGGTGAGCGGGCCGCTCTGGATGGCGATCACCGTGCCCACCTTCGACAGCAATTGGCCGGCGGCGGTGTAATTGGCCGCGGTCACGGTGGTATCGAGCGTGCTGTACGCCTGGCCGACGGTGGGAATGTTGCCGTTGATCCCGATGCGCATGCCTTTGATCACCACATTGTCCGGCTTCACCGTCGAATCGAGCGAAATGAAGGTCGGCGAGGTGAACAGATAGCTCGCGCTATCGTACTGGGCGCCAGTGAACATGACGTAGCCCTGGGATACGCCCGTCGTCGCGGCCACATTGAACAGCAGGAAGAACCGCTGTCCGACGCCGGCATTGAAATTCTGCAGGATCTGCGGCGCCGTCAGCGCGCGATCATGAATGGCGACGAACTTGATGAGTCCCTGCCAGGAACGATCGCTCGAGACTTCATTGCCGAGAACCAGTGCGAAGGTGTCGTCCCAATTCGCGATGCTGCCGCCCTTCTGCGGGTCAGTTACATTGGTACTCACGCCATTGACATAGATCTGGCGGCCGTTGACCGGGTCATAGGTGAGCACCACATGTTGCAAGGTGGCCTGCAACACCGTGGCCGCGGTCGGCGTGGCCAATTGCGGCATGCCATTGAGGTCGGACCCGGAACTACGCATCAAGTAGTCGTAGTTCTGGTTGGTCTGACCCAGCGTGAAGTTGCGCAAGGTATCGCCGCCTGAATAGCTGACCATGTAGGACTTGTCAGCCGCCACCAAGGCAGGCGCAACCCAGGCCTCGACGGTGTATTCACCGGTGGCCTCAATCAGGTCATGGATCTTCTTGCTCGACGATGTCGACGCCTGCGCCTTGCCGCCGGCGCCTACCGTGATGCCCCAGCCGCCGGCCCAGCTAACGCTGCCCGACAGCGAGAGATCGGCTGACGGATCGACACCGCTGGTGTCGTAGGCCACAAGACCGGTTCCGGTCTGAAATTCATACTTGGCAATCACATTGGAATCGAAGCGATTGGCGCCGCTGGCAATGGTGCCTTGCGCCAACGTCAAAGCCTGGCTGTTGACCAGGGACGCATCGACGGCGGTCGTCGGCACCATGCCGGCAAAGTTCTTAATCGCTGCCAGAAAGATCCCGGCACTGCTGCTGGCGGGTCCCACGGTAGTGACGCCGGCGTCGGTCACCATGGTGCCGCACACGGTCCAGCAATTGTGCTGATCGACGGCCATACGGCTGACGAAGCGCGAGCTGATGGGCGTGTTCAAATTCATCTTCGGGATGGCGTATTGATACGCCTGATTGATGTCGGACGAGGCGAAGTACGGTGACTGCGGCGTGGCCGCGTCCGGCGCATGGCACTTGGAGCAGTACTGCGTGAGCAGCGGGTATACCGTTGCCTGGAAGTTCGCCGTCGACGCCGGGAAGTTCTTGCTGGAGCCGACGTTCTGCGCCGGCGGCGGCTTGAGCTGCACCTGCGTGCCCGTGCCGCCCACGGAGGCGCCGGCCCAGTTGCTGATCCAGGTGGTCAAGATCTCGCCGCAGGCATTCGGATCGGCCAGCCAGCAATTGTGCCCGCCGCTCACCTTGGTCACGATAAGCGAGGTCGACGGCTGCTGTAAGTTGACCACGGTGTTGGCCTGCGCGTAGGCGAGGTTCACATCGTCGCTGCGCGCGAAATTCGGCATCTGCGCCGGGGAAGTCGCGTTATGGCACTGTCCGCAGCGGTTCTGCACGCGCACATTGGCCCAGAAATTGACCGCGAAGGCCTGCACATCGGCCGTGGCCGCCGCGGGGCCGGTGTAAGCGTTCGCCGAGCCGGTCGGGGCCGTGGCGCCGGTCGCCGTCGTGGGCGCACCGCCGCCGCCGCAGGCTGTTACTGCCAGAGACAGGACAGCGCCAAGGCCGACGAGGCGCAGACTACTAATGTATTTGAAGTTCATGATTACATCCCCGCCGTGCAGTAAACAGCGGCGTCAATAAACACTTGCCGTAGCGAGTAGCCGCCCGACTTAAACGAGGCCGTCATGGTGTTGACCTGTGTGGTATCCGCCGTGGTGCTCGGCGCGCGCAGGCACACATATTTGAATACCCGCGAGACTTGGCAGCTGGCGAACGCCGTGCTGCCTTCGAGCTCCGACCCTAAACTCTTGGCACCGGAGCCGCTGCCGCTGGGGTTCGCCGCGATGTCCCATCCAAGCAGCGAGTTCACTCCGCCGCGCATGCGATTGGCCCAGCTGTCATCCGGAGTCACATACCCTTGCGGGAAATTGGTGTTGTTGATGAAGTACTTCGGCTGCACCTGGCCGGCGGTATAAACGATGCTGCCGGCGGCGCCCGTCGGATCGGCAGCGACGTTATAGGAGTAGTTGTAGTAAGCGAACGCCTGGGCCATCGGGTCCATGCTGCTGTGACATTCGATGCAGTTGTTCAAGAACAGGCCGCTGTCACCGCCCGGGCTGCGCGTCACATCCTGGCGTATGCGATCGGGGGGCCGGGTGATGTCCGGAATGGTCTGCAGATCTGCGCACAAATGATTCATCATCGTGAAGCGGTACATGCGGCGATTGGTGCCGTCCATGAAAAAGGCGTATGCCGAGGCGCGCGTGGTCAGGACGCCGGCGGTGGCCGCGGTCGGCAGGCCGGTCACGGCGGATTGGACTTTCTGTTGCAAATGCATCTTCAGGTCGGCGCCATCGGTATCGAGCGCCTCGTACATGTCGTTGTTCGAGTTCGAGTAGGCGGGTACGCCGGCGGCGGCATCGGCCGTGTAGATGATGTCGGCGCTCAGCAACGTGTTGAACGGGATGTTGTCGCGCACCATGCCGATCACGGTCGCGGTGTAGTCGTTCAAGGGTGCGAACACCGTTTGGTCCCGATTCGTCCACGGCGTCGCCATGTTGCGCACCGTGTTGTTGTAGAACGCAGGATCCTGGGTGGCGAGTTGCGCGGCGGCGTTTGCCGTCCCGCCCGCCATCGTCGTCAGCTGCGCGTCCGTGGCAGGAACGCCCGCGATGCGATCGTAGATTCGCTTCGCCTGGTCCTTGGTGATTGCAAGAGCATTCGCGCTCAGCAATGTGAACGTGCCGGCGCAGAGGACTGCGCGCAACAGATGCGTTGCACCGCGCGGCGTTGGTTGCGCACGCCGCGTTCCGTTCATCTCTGGCTTTGCCATCCCATACTTCATATACACATCCACTCGGGGTGAGTTGTGGTTTCGACGTGGCGCAAATATAGCCAGTAAAAAAGCTTGCCAGTAATGTCTCATCCGAACGACGTCGGTGTTTCGCGACATATCGACTGACTACTATCCGCCTATATCCTTCAGCCTAATTTGCGAAGGTGAGCCCTTAAGGTGCACAGAGAAACGGATGTGGCGAAGTTCTTCTGTGAGTGCGTTAACAGAACGCACAGCAACATGGAACGAAGATACGATTCTGAGACCGATTAAGTTCAATGGGCTCGCGCAAGTTGGCAGACTGATCGCTGAACCGATGATTGACCGAAGGTATTTGAAACCATGAACACATTGCCCGCGCGTGAACTTCGTCACGGTTCCTTCAAACTCGCCGCGCTGTTGCTGCCCGCATTGCTGGTCGTCGGTTGCTCCAGCGGCGTGAGCGGGCATGCTCCTGGGCTTTCCGGCGTACAGACCGAAGATCCGGGCACTTTGAATTTTCCGCTGGCTTACGTAAAGCGTCCGCCGCCGGCCATGACCGCGAATGCCGTCGATATCGACGCACGCGACCTGATCACCTCCGCCACCGGCGGCGATCTGTACCTGCGAGAGCAGGCGAGCCCGGGGTCCGTCGAGACCAATATCACCGGGTCGATTACCCAAGGGAAGGGCGACGTTCGCGATCTCGATGTATCTCCCGATGGCAAGAAACTCGTGTTCTCGCTGCGCCTGCCGTTGGACCCCAACAAGCCCAACACTGACGTCACCCAGCCCACTTGGAAGATCTACGAGTACGACGCCGTCGCCAAGACCGTGACTCAGCTGACCAACGACAACACGACTGCCGGTCACGACGTGGGCGCGCACTACCTGCCGGACGGACGCATCGTGTTCGCTTCCTCACGCCAAGCGGCCACCCAAGCCATCCTGATCGATGAGGGGCGCCCGCAATATCCCGCGCAAACCGACGATCGCAAGCAGCCGATCTTCCTGCTGCATGTCATGAATGCCGACGGCACGGGCATCCACCAGATCAGCTTCAATACCAATCACGACTTCGCGCCGTCCGTCTTGGCGAATGGCCAAATCGTGTTTTCGCGCTATGAATCCATCAATGGCGATCAGATCAGCCTGTATCGCGCCAATCCCGATGGCACCGGCCTCGAGCTCTACTACGGTGAGAACAGTCACGCCACCGGCGCCAACATTGCCGGCACGAACAACAACGTCATCCAGTTCTTGAACGCACGGCAACGAGCCGACGGCAAACTCATCTCCCTGGTTCGGCCGTTTCAGGGCACTCAACAAGGCGGCGACATTGTGCAGATCGACGCCGCGGGCTTTGTGGAAATCACTCAGCCGTCGACACCCACGGGCACGCCGGGCACGGCGCAGGCCAGCGCCACCACGCTCGGGGTCACCACCGATGCCGACAAGCCCTCCTTGGGCGGCCGGTTCGCCTCCGCCTATCCTTTGTACGACGGTACCAACCGAATGCTGGTGAGCTGGGCGCCCTGCCTGGTCCTGGATACGACCGTGACCCCGAACACCACCAAGGTGTGCACCACCGCCAACACCAGCGGCGCCAACGTAACCTTGGCGCCGCCGCAATACACCATCTGGATCTATGACATCGACAAGGGAACCCTGAGCCCCATCTTGGCAGCCGAGACGAACACCGTGATTGTCGAGCCGGTCATCATGCAGGCGCGCACCCCGGTGCCGGCTTTTGTGCCGGATCTCATCCCCACCGGCGACCCCGGCGGCTTAGGCGTGCTCGTCATCCGCAGCGTTTACGATTTCGACGGCGTCGACAAGGTTGCCGCGGAAACGGCCGGCCAAGCCGGCGGCCCGGTCGCGAATATCGCTGCGCTGGCCGACCCCAAATCGGCGACAGCGGATCAGCGCCCGGCGCGCTTCGTGAGAATTGTAAAACCCGTGGAGATTCCGGCCCAAAAAGTACGCAAGATCAACGGTTCGGCATTCGGGCCCGCAGGCTTAGGCATGCGCGAGATTCTCGCCTACGCGCCGGTGGAGCCGGATGGTTCGGTGAAAATCTCATTGCCTGCGAATGTGCCCTTTACCGTCGAAGTTCTCGACAAGAATGCGCGCCTGATCGGCGCGCGGCATACCAGCTGGATGCAACTCATCCCAGGCGAGACCAAGACCTGCAATGGCTGTCACGTCGCCGGCAGCACAACCACTCCATCGCACGGCCGCGCGGGTTTAACGGCCTCGGTGAACGCCGGAGCGGCAGCCGCCGGAACGCCCTTCCCGAATACCCTGGCAACGCTATCAGCCGCCAACCCAGGCGACACCATGGCCGACACGCGCGCCTGGAGCACCTGTTCCAACGGGATCACGCCCTCAGGCGCGACCACGGCCTGTTCGCAGATACCGAGCATCGATGTGATATATGCCGACGTCTGGACCGATGCCGCCGCCGCCGGGCGTGCCCCGGATACGGCCTTCTATTATCTATATGCAGATATACCCACCCCAAAGCCCGCGAACAGCCATTGCGCAACCGCTAGTCCGGCGCTCAAATGGGACCCGCTCTGCCGCAGCACCATTCACTATCCCGATGCCACCGGTGCCGGCGGCACCACCGACTACCACATCCAGCCGATTTGGAATTACGTCAGGCAGACTTTAGATATGGTCGATCCCAGCATCGTCCTGACCGATCACACCTGCGTGCTCTGTCACAACCCGGTGGATGCCGCGGCCAAGGTCCAAGTGCCGGCCGGCCAGTTGGATTTGACCGACAGTGGTTCCAATGTGGACACCACCGTAATCACCTCCTATGAGCAACTGCTGTTTGCACATAATGAGCAGACGCTTAATATAGGGGTCTTGCAGGACTTGTTGGTGCCTGCACCCGGGCCGCCGGATCCGGTGACGGGCTTGCCGACGACGATCATGGTGCCGGTGTCATTGGCGCCGCCGCTGACGGCGGGCAGCGCGGCCGGCTCGGTGGTTAAATTTTTGAGGATGTTCGACGGAACCTTTCATGACCCCGTGCTCGACCACACGGGGTTCCTTAACAAGTCGGAGTTGCGTTTGATCACTGAATGGCTGGACATTGGCGCGCAGTACTACAACGACCCATTCGTCGCGCCGGTTGCGAATTGAGCTGATGCGGCGTCTGCTTGCGCTCTTCCTGCTGCTGCAGACGTTCGATGCCGGCCTGGTCCATGCTAAGAGACAGCTGCTTGAAGTGGTGGTTACCGCGCCATTTCTCGAGATGCACAGCGGCCCGGGCCGTGGCTTTCCCGTGGTTTACGTCGTGGGGCGCGACGAAGTCGTCACTGTGCTCTACAGCCGCACCGAATGGTACAAGGTACGAGCGACGCACGGCCAGGAAGGTTGGGCGCGGCGCGCGGAGCTGGCGCAAACGAAGCTCGCCTCCGGAGAGCCGGCACCCATACCTCCCTATCCGCAGTTCGCCACACACCGCTGGGAAATCGGCGCCGGCTATGGCGTGTTCAATCATCAGAATCTGGTCACCACCTGGGCCGACTTCGGCCTCACAGACAGCCTCGACATCGAATTCGTCCTGCAGCAGGCATTGGGGACGGTCGACAATCGCTATCTCGCGAGCCTGGGGTTGCGGCACACCTTCATCCCCGAGTGGAAGTGGCTCTCGCCCACGGCAGGCATCGGGGGAGCGTATCAGTACGTCGACGACAAGGTCCCGCCCAAGCCTCTGCAGTCCAGCAACCAGATGGTCTACGTGTCCTTGGGACTGCGCGGCTTCATTACACGACGATTCATGTGGCGTGCGGATTGGCGCAAGTACGTGGTCTTCACCAATCAAAATCAGAACGAGGAACCGGAAGAATGGAAATTCGGCTTAGCAGTGTTCTTCT
Source organism: Gammaproteobacteria bacterium (assembly GCA_040002315.1). Taxonomy (GTDB): domain Bacteria; phylum Pseudomonadota; class Gammaproteobacteria; order Steroidobacterales; family Steroidobacteraceae; genus Bog-1198. The sequence continues at coordinate 4,265 of JBDUEQ010000160.1, read as the reverse complement.
AGCGGCGGCGCTGCTGTCCGGCTGCGGCTGGTTCCATCGCGGCGACAAGGGCCCGACGCAAATCGTTGCCGAGGAACCCGCGGGGGAGCCCTCGATCATCGAACCGCAGGTCAATCGTCGCGCCGTCAAGACTCCGAAGATAAAGGCGAAGGACTTTGAACTGGGAGGCTACTTCGGCGCGCTCAGCATTCAGGATTTCGGCACCAACCCGATTTACGGCGTGCGTGCCGCCTATCACGTGTCCGAGGACATTTTTCTGGAGGGCTTTCTGGCTCGTTCCAAGGCCGGCACCACCAGTCTCGAGGACGTTTTTCCGGATATCACGGTTCTCAACGACTCTGGGAGACGCTTCACGTATTACGATTTGGACGTGGGCTACAACGTACTCCCCGGCGAGATCTTCCTCGGGCGGGGACGTGCATTTAATTCGGCCCTATATGTGACGGTCGGCATGGGCGATGTGAAATTTGCCGACAAGGATCAGTTCGCACTGAATTTTGGGATAGGCGAGCGCTTGTTGATTACCGACTGGCTCGCGATGCACTTGGATGTGAGAGATCACGTGTTCGAGTCGGAATTGACCGGCCGGACCAAGAACGTCCACAACCTCGAGGCTACCCTCGGCTTAACCGTTTTCTACTGATCAGGAGGACAGATCATGCAATATTCAACGATGAGACTTCTCAAGCGCTGCACGATGGCCGCCATCGTCATCGCATCGACGGCATTCGCGGCCAGCGGCGATGCCTCGGGACCGGCTCCGGCCTTTACCCTGACCGCACTGTCCGGACAGCAAGGCGCCCTGAGCCAGTACAAAGGACAGGTGGTGATGGTGAATTTCTGGGCCACATGGTGCGGGCCCTGTCAGCAGGAAATGCCCTTGCTGGACCAGATGTATAAAAAGTACAAGCCGGCGGGCTTTACGTTGATCGGCGTCAATGTCGACAAGGAAGGAGCGGCGGTCAAGGAATTGCTGGCGCGCAAGCCAGTGAGTTTCCCCGTGCTGCTCGATCCCGCCAATCAAGTGTCCAAGGCCTATCATGTCGATGAAATGCCGAGCTCGGTCATCATCGATCGCAAGGGTGACATTCGCTACATCCACCGTGGCTACCGGCCCGGCGACGAGAATGAGTACCAAGACCGCATCCGTCAATTGATACGAGAGTGACCAAACCCATGCGCGCCTCACCGAAGCTTGCCATCATCGGAGTCGGGCTGCTGCTCGGAGCCTGCAGCATCCAGCCGTGGGTAAAGCCCTATGAGCGCGATCGATTGGCGGACCCGATCATGTCGTGGGATCGCGATGCGATTTCCGCGGCCTATCTGGATCATATCTATGAGTCCCGCGAAGGATCGCGGGGCGCCACCGGCACAGCCGGCGGCGGCTGCGGCTGCAACTAGGCCATTGCCAGCGATATGAGGATTGTCCCGCGCCATCTGAGCCGTCTCGCCGCCGTTGCCGCCCTGTCGCTCATGTGTGTCGCCGGAGCCGCCGTCCTGCCGGACGATCGCGCGGATCTGTTTTGGAGCCAGTACAAGGGCGGCGGCATGGACATCACCGGCGAGTCGGTGCTGGTGCGCAAGAAGTTCTCCGAGCAGTTCGCGGTGGAGGGCAACTACTTCGTCGACAAGGTCAGCGGCGCGTCGGTGGATGTGCTGAGCAACGCCAGCGTCATCAAGGACACACGCAAGCAGAAAAGCCTCTCGCTCGACTACATTCACGACAAGACGCAGTACAACCTGTCGTATACCAACAGCACGGAACGCGACTACATATCGAACACGACGCATTTTTCCTTGAGCCAGGACATGTTCGGCGATTTGACCACCGTGACTCTTGGGTTCACGGACAGTCGCGACAAAGTGGGGGTCAACAGCGGTGGTACCGTCTCCTGGCTCGGACATGCGGAAAGCCGCGGCTACGAAGGCGGCGTGTCGCAGATCGTCACCAAGAACCTGATCGCGGGAGCCACCGTGGAAGTGATTACGGACCAGGGACTGCTCAGCAACCCGTACCGATCCATTCGCTACACGGATTCGAGCGTGCCGTTGGGCTACTCGCTGGGACAGCAGATATATCCGAACACCCACACCAGCACGGCAGTCGAAACCCGCGTTAAGTACTACTTGCCGTTTCGCGCGGCGGCGTCACTGTCCTACCGCTATTTCAGCGACACCTGGGGCATTCGCGGCAACACCATCGAGCTGGGTTACACGCATCCCATCTCCGACAAGTTCATTCTCGAAGGGCGGATTCGCCACTATAAACAGAATTCGGCGACCTTTTACAGCGACCTGTTCCCGTTCGTGGATTCTCAAAACTTTGTGGCGCGCGACCAGAACCTCGCGGGACTGACCAATAATACCTACGGGTTTAAGGCAACCTGGGCCTTCGCGCCTGAAGGATTCCTCATCTTCAAGCGCGCCACCACCACCTTCGACGTCAGTCGCATCCAATTCAAGTACAGCGACTTCAGAAACATCAAGGCGTTCACCATCGCCAACGGCTACGCACCCGGCACCGAGCCCGAGTATGCGTTCAGTGCCATGGTGTACCAGGTGTACCTGTCCGTGTTCTTTTGACCGATAGGGTGACGGCGCCGATATTTTTCGGCATATTTGCGGCATGAACGTTTCACGTCGCTTGCTACTCAAAAACCTTGGTCTCGCCGCCGGCGTAGTCGTCCTGACATCGCGCGCAGCGCGCAGCTCAGAGCCCGCGCGTCTCGATGTGAAGGATCCGGCAGCCATCGCCTTAGGCTATGTCGAGAATGCCGTTCAGGTGGATGTCAAAAAATACCCGGACTATGTGGCGGGATCGAACTGCGAGAATTGCCTGCAACTGCAGGGAACCGCCGGCAATAATTACCGCCCCTGCAGCCTGTTTCCCGGCAAGTTGGTCTCGGTCAGCGGCTGGTGCAAAAGTTGGACGCCTGAGATGTAAACGCCGTGCTAGCGGGCGCCGCGTTCGCATTCGTCTCGCACGCGCACTCCCACGGCCGGAAAATCGATGAACATGCCGTCGATGCCGCGATCGAAAAACCGCCGGATTTCGCCGTCGAGATCGCCATGTTCGGCCGGCGCCCCGCCGCTCTTCAGGTCGTCCGGCAGGAACGCGTTTTCGGCGCGAAAGGTCCAAACATGGACCTTGAGATTTACGGCGTGCGCGGCTCGCACTCCGCCAGGACTGGCCAGAACCTTCGCGATGCCGATTCCATCGGCGTACTTGGCGATCTCGGCCAAATCTCCCAACTCATGCTCCAGCAGCTGAATCAAGGGCAGCCTGGTCATGCCGCGCAGTTCGCGAAGGTTGCGCGGATCGAATGACTGGATAAAGACCGGACTGCCCGCTGCACCGTAGCCGTGGCGCTCGAGCGCATCGAGAACCGGCTGCTCTTGGGCGAGGCCGAGGCCGGCGAAATGCGCCGGATGCTTGGTCTCCGGGTATACGCCGATCCGGGCGCCGCCGCTGCGACTATTGGCATCGTTCGCCAATTCCAGGATTTCATCGAAGGTGGGGACGGGAAATTTTCCGTCGAATGCGCAATTCTGCGGCCGCAATTCCGGGAGCCGTTCCCGCGCGCGGAGAGTCTTGATCTCAGCCAGGGTAAAATCCTCGGTGAACCAACCCGTCATGGTTTCGCCGTCGATGGTTTGAGTACGGCGGCGCGCCGCAAACTCCGGACGCTGAGCCACGTCGGTTGTGCCCGCTATCTCGTTCTCATGGCGAGCGATGAGCACGCCGTCACGGGTCATGACCAAGTCGGGCTCGATGTAGTCGGCGCCCTCGTCAATCGCCACCCGGTAGGATTCGAGGGTGTGTTCGGGACGTTCTCCGCTGGCGCCGCGATGAGCAATGACAAGAACGTTAGGCAAGGGACACCAAGTTAGGCATGGCCCTTAATTCTATCGCACGCAATCCAAGTTGAGGCTCCGTTGTCACGGAGCCTCACACTTGAAGCGCCCTCCGTTTGCTTATTAGCGCGGAGGTGTCAGCACCGAAAGACTCGGTTCGTAAGTCGCCATCAACGCATTTGTACCGGGCACCCAGGTCGCTCCCGGGCGAAATGCGCGCTGACCCCAATCGGCTCGCAGCGATGTCGGTTGGGCCGCGAAAGCGACGCCAAAGGCAAACACTGCTGCCGCTGTCACCATCACTTTTCGACGATACATTCCTTAAGCACTCCCTTAGTTTGTCTAGAACAGACGCGGCGGCAAGGTGGGCTGGGAATCCATGACCCGGGCGCGAGGCGGCAAGGTGGGCT
>JBDUEQ010000159.1:0-14555 GCA_040002315.1 Gammaproteobacteria bacterium | reverse complement strand
GAATCACCGGCATGCCGGTGTTGTGCATCTACGGCGCGGACGAGAGCGATTCGCTGTGCCCAAAGCTCGATCCGAAAAAATTCACCCTCGTCGAACTGAAGGGCGGCCATCACTTCGATGGCGACTATGCCAATCTGGCGCGGCAGATTCTCACAGCGGCGAATCCTTAGTGGACTTCACGCCCACGCTAGGACGGCCGATCAATGAATCCCTATCGACTATGCCGCATCCGCACGTTCGGCATCCGGCGCCACTATCGCCGCCGCAGTGGAGCCGACGTCCGGGTCATATCCCAAATTCGGGGCGAGCCAGCGTTCGGCTGCAGCTACGGTCCACCCCTTGCGCCCAGCGTAGCTCGCCACTTGATCGCGATCGATCTGACCGACGCCGAAATAGTGCGCCTGGGGGTGCGAGAAATAGAATCCGCTCACCGCCGCCGTGGGCAACATCGCAAAAGATTCGGTCAGTCGAATGCCGGCATTCGACTCGGGATCGAGCAGCCGCCACAGGTTGGCTTTCTCCGTGTGCTCGGGACAGGCCGGATAGCCCGGCGCAGGTCGAATCCCTTGATATTTCTCGTCGATCAAAGCGGCGCCGTCCAATTGTTCCTGCGGTGCAAATCCCCACAGGTCGCGCCGAACCCGCTCGTGCATGCGCTCGGCCAAGGCCTCCGCCAGCCGATCGGCCAACGCTTTGAGCATGATGCTGCTGTAGTCATCATGTGCAGCTTCGAACCTAGCCACGTGTGCCTCGATGCCGATGCCGGCCGTCACGGCAAAGGCGCCTATGTAGTCGGCACGGCCGCTGTGCGCGGGAGCCACGAAATCCGCCAAACAGGACTGCGCCTGATTCTGCGGCTTGGATTTTTGCTGCCGTAAATGATGCAGCCGAACGTAAGGGGTCTGGCGAGTATCACCGGTAAACACCACGATATCATCATCGTCCATGCTATTCGCCGCGAAGAACCCCACCACCGCCCGCGCCCGCAGCCACTTTTCCGCGACTAATTGTTCGAGCATGCGCTTGGCATCCGCATACAGGCCGGACGCCGCCTCGCCCACCACCGGATCAGTGAGGATGTCGGGAAATTTCCCCGAAAATTCCCAGGCATTGAAGAACGGCATCCAATCTATATAGGGCAGCAGCTCGGCGAGGGGATAGTCGTCGAAGCTTCTTACCCCTAAGAAACCTGGCTTGGGCGGCGCGTACGCCGACCAGTCTATTGGCAGCTTCTTGGCCCGTGCCTGAGACAGCGATAATTGCGGCGTCTTGACGCTCTTGTTGCGATGCTGTTCGCGGCGTCGTTCATGATCCGCCTTGATATTGGCAACATACGCATCGCGCGTGCTCTTGGTGATCAACTGCTGGCACACTCCCACCGAGCGCGAGGCATCTTTCACGTAGATGACCGCACCCTGATACTGCGGATCGATTTTCACCGCCGTGTGCGCCGGCGACGTGGTCGCGCCGCCGATCAACAGCGGCTGCGTATACCCTAGGCGCTGCATTTCCTTGGCGACATGCACCATTTCATCGAGCGACGGGGTAATCAATCCGGACAAGCCGATGAGATTGGCACCTTCCCGAGTTGCCGACTCGAGTATTTTCTCGCAGGAGGCCATGACCCCCAGGTCCACCACCTCGAAGTTATTACATTGCAGCACAACGCCGACGATATTCTTGCCGATGTCGTGCACATCCCCCTTGACAGTAGCGATCACCACCTTGCCGTTCGATCGGCTCTTGCCGTCTTTCTCCTGCTCGATATAGGGAACCAGCACCGACACCGCCTTCTTCATGACCCGCGCCGATTTGACCACCTGCGGCAGGAACATCTTGCCGGCGCCGAACAGGTCGCCGACCACGTTCATGCCGTCCATCAGCGGTCCTTCGATCACGTCGAGAGGCCGCTTGGACTTCAGGCGCGCCTCCTCCGTGTCGGCGAGCACGAACTCGTCCAGCCCCTTCACCAGGGCGTGCTGCAGCCGCTCCTCCACCGGCAGCTTGCGCCATTCCAAATCATCGCTGCGCTTGACGCCGCCGCCGCCGCCTTTGAATGTCTGCGCGGTTTCCAGCAGCCGTTCCGTGGCATCGACACGCCGCGCCAGAATGACGTCCTCGCAGCGTTCGCGCAGCTCGGCCGGTATGTCCTCATAAATCGCGAGTTGGCCGGCGTTGACGATGCCCATGGTGAGGCCCGCGCGGATCGCGTGATACAAAAACACCGAATGCATGGCCTCGCGCACCGGATCGTTGCCGCGAAAGGAGAACGACACATTGCTGACGCCGCCGCTGACGTGCACTGCGGGCATGGCTTGCTTGATCGCGGCGGTGGCCTCGATGAAATCCAGGCTGTAGCGATTGTGCTCCTCGATGCCGGTGGCGACCGCGAAAATGTTCGGGTCGAAGATGATGTCGCCGGGCGCGAATCCGATTTGCTGAGTCAGCAGCGCATAGGCACGCTCGCAAATTGTCACTTTGCGGTGGAGGGTGTCGGCTTGCCCCTGTTCATCGAAGGCCATCACGACCACTGCGGCACCATAGCGCATGCACAGGCGCGCGTGCGCGAGGAATGCCTCCTCGCCTTCCTTCAAACTGATGGAATTGACGATGGGCTTGCCTTGTACGCATTTGAGTCCCGCCTCGATTACCGACCATTTCGATGAATCGATCATGAACGGAACCCGTGCGATATCGGGTTCGCCGGCAATGAGACTCAAGAATTTGGCCATGGCCGCGGGCGAGTCCAGCATGCCCTCGTCCATGTTCACATCGATGATCTGTGCGCCGTTGGCCACCTGCTGCCGCGCGATGTCGACCGCGGCAGCATAGTCGCCGGCCTCGATGAGCTTGCGGAACTTGGCGGAGCCCGTGACATTGGTGCGCTCGCCCACGTTGACGAACAAGCTGGCGGCGTCGATGGTCAGGGGCTCGAGGCCGCTCAAGCGGCACGCTGCCGCGAGGCGCGGAACGACGCGCGTCGGCACGTCGGCGACCGCACGCACCACCGCGCGAATATGGTCGGGCGTGGTGCCGCAGCAGCCGCCGACCATGTTGATGAAGCCACTGGCCGCAAACTCGCCCAAGATGGCGGCCGTATGCTCCGGTGTTTCATCGTATTCGCCGAAAGCATTCGGCAGACCCGCGTTGGGATAGGCACACACATAGGTGTCGGCTATGCGCGCCAATTCCTCGATGTAAGGCCGCAATTGCTTGCCGCCGAGCGCGCAGTTGAGTCCGACCACGGCGGGACGCGCATGCCGTATGGAATTCCAGAACGCTTCGGTGGTCTGGCCCGAGAGGGTGCGGCCCGAGGCGTCGCTGATGGTGCCCGAGACGATGAGGGGCAGGTCCGTTTCCGCTTCGTCCAGCACGCCTCGCACCGCGAACAGCGCCGCCTTGGCGTTCAAGGTGTCGAACACGGTCTCGATCAGAATGATATCGACGCCGCCCTCGATGAGCGCGCGCGCAGCTTGCGAATAGCATGAGACCAATTCATCGAAGGTGATGTTGCGAAAGCCCGGGTCGTTGACGTCAGGGGATAACGACGCGGTGCGGCTGGTGGGGCCGAGCGCGCCGGCGACGAAGCGCGGCGTGCCGGTCGTGTCGGTGACTTCATCCGCCACCCGGCGCGCCAGACAGGCGGCGGCAAGGTTGAGTTCCCCCACCAAGGATTGCATGCCGTAATCCGCCTGCGACACCGCAGTGGAGTTGAACGTATTGGTGCAGATCACATCCGCGCCCGCAAGCAGATACTCGCGATGGATGCCGGCGATGATTTCCGGCTGTGTGATCGACAGCAAGTCGTTATTGCCGCGCACATCGCTGCGCCAGGCGGCGAACCGTTCGCCGCGGAATTGTCGCTCGCTCAAACCATGCCCCTGAATCATCGTGCCCATGGCGCCGTCGAGAATGACTAGACGCTGCTTCAACAGCGCGAGAAAGGCTTGGGGGCGCGGGCGTTGCATCAGGCCACCTGCGCTTCGCGCAACCGCGGTCGCAATCCTAGAGCGTGACAAATGGCGTAGGTGAGTTCGGCACGATTCAGCGTGTAGAAATGAAACTCATCGACGCCGTGCATGCGCAGCCGCTGCACCTGTTCGATGGCCACATTCGCGGCGATCATGCGGCGCGTCTCAGGGTCGTCGTCCAAGCCATCGAAGCGCTGCCGCAGCCAGAGCGGCACGGATGCGCCGCATCGCTCGGCGAAGCGCAGCATCTGGGGAAAGCGCGTGATGGGCAGTATACCCGGCACCAACGGCACGCGGATGCCGGCGGATGCGCAGCGATCGCGGTAGCGCAGAAAGACATCCGTCTCAAAAAAGAACTGCGTGATGGCGCGCCGGGCGCCGGCATCCACTTTGCGTTTCAAGTTCTCGAGGTCGGCATCGACGCCGCCGGATTCCGGATGCCCTTCGGGATACGCCGCCACCGATAGTTCGAATTTTCCGACCGTGGCGAGGCCCGCCACCAGATCGGAGGCATAAGCGAAGCCGCTGTCGTGCGGACGATAGCGTCCGGGCGAGTCAGGCGCATCGCCGCGCAGTGCCACCATATGACGCACCCCCTGCTGCCAATACTCCTGTGCCAACCGCAGAACCTCGCCACGCGCAGCGCCCACGCAAGTCAGGTGCGGCGCCACCGTAAGATTGGTTTCGCGCAGAATTCGCAGCACGCATTCGTGCGTTCGAGAACGCGTCGAACCATCAGCCCCATAAGTCACGGAAACGAAATTCGGCTGCAGGGGAGCGAGGCTGAGCACCGATTCCCATAGCTGCCGGCCCATGCCCTCATCGGCGGGCGGGAAAAACTCGAACGACACTGTTACCGGATTCATCAGCAATCTCCCGAGCGAATGCCTGGAGTGACAGCATGCAAGAGCCTGCGCTATGATCAAAGTTCATTATTCTCATGGAAAGGATGAATCCGGCTCATGTCATCCACGGCATTGGAACTCAGGCACTTGGAGACGCTTTTGGCACTGGCCGAGTGCGGCAGCCTGTCTAAAGCCGCGGCGCGCCTGTTTTTGACCCAATCCGCCCTGTCGCACCAGCTCAAAGTCCTGGAAACTCACTACGGCACGGCGTTGGTGGAGAAAAACGTGCGGCCCTTGCGCTTTACCGCCATTGGGCAGCGGCTGCTCATGCTCGCTCGCGCGGTTCTGCCGCAAGTGGCCGAGGCCGGACGCGACGTCGCGCGTCTGGCACAGGGGCACGCCGGACCGCTGCGTGTCGCCGTGCAATGCCACAATTGCTTCGACTGGCTGATGCCGGCCATGGATGCGTACCGCTCGCTATGGCCGGAAGTCGAGCTCGACATCATTTCCGGCTTCGTGGTCGATCCCCTGCCGCTGCTCGACCGCGGCGAGGCAGAACTTGCCATCATTCACGACCCGCAGGAAGCGCACCCGAATGTGGTGTTCAGTCCGCTGTTTCGCTACGAAAGCGTCGCTCTCATGAGCCCTCGGCATCGGTTGGCAAGCAAGCCCTGGCTGGAGTCCGCTGACTTCGCCGATGAGACGCTCATTACATATCCCGTGCCCGACGAAATGCTGGACCTCATGAAGCACTGCTTGACGCCGGCGGGCATCAACCCCAAGCGCCGCACGGCCGAATTGACCGTGGCCATTCTGCAGCTGGTTGCCAGCGGCCGCGGCATCGCGGCGCTGCCGTCCTGGACAGTGGGTAATTACATCGAGCGCGGCTACGTGGTGTCGCGCCCCATCGGCCCGCAAGGGCTGCGTTGCGAGTTGTACGCTGCGACCAGCAGCGCGGGTGCCGGCGCCTCTTATATAAGAGAGTTCATCGCGCTCACCCGCGCGCAGAGCCTCACCGAACTGGCCGGGGTATCCGCTCTCTAATTAACCGGCGGATTGGTTCGTTTCGCATCGCACTCAAAATTTATATCCGAATTTGATGCCCAGCACGCGCGGACGAGTGATGGTCTCCGCGGGCACGAACTGCGTCGTCGAGGTAAACACGCTGGCGTTCACATTGGTCAGATTTTGAGCATACAGTTCCGTCGACCAAGCATCCTTCGCGACCCCGACCGATGCGTCGTACTGTGAGTAGGCGGGATTTTCAAACCGCAGCAGTGTGGTGCTCACGTTCGAACCCGCGGACAGCGTCGGGTTGTTGCCGGACTGCGTGTACGAATGCCCGGTATGCGTACCGCCCGCTTGTACAAAGGCATTGTAGTCGTTCATGGTCCACTGGTAGCGCAGGCGCAGATTGAACTGTATCGGCGGCGAATTGGCGCTCGGACTGCCGATGGGACCGTATGGATTCTGCACGCTCGTGATCGGCTTGCCGAACTCGGGCGCAGTTGCCGGATCGTTCAACAGGGCGGGATTGTTGGCGATCAAGAACGGCGAGTTGGTCTGCTTGCTGCTGTTCCAGGAAGCCGCGCCCTGCGCCGTCAGGCCTTGGAAGAGCACGGCGACGAACGAAGTCTCGACTCCGCGAATCCGGTAGTCGGGGCCGTTCGTGCCAAAGCCCACGTTCCCGAGGACGCCTGGATCGAACAGGTTGACCTGAACGTTTTTCCAGTCTTCCTGATAGACGGCACCGTTCCACTGCAGGCGATGCTCGAAGAACTCTGTCTTCCAGCCGATTTCCTTATTGGTCAGATTGTCGGAGGTGAACGCCAACGGCGAGCAGTACTGGGCGGCACCTGTCGCGTCCGGGACGTAGCATCCGGACTGCCGGTTGAACGCGCCCGGACGGAAGCCTTGCGACCAGGTGAAATACACCAACTTGTCCGGCTCGATGTGCCACGTCACATTGGCGCGACTCTTGAAGCCCTTGTACACCGTGTGCAGGTTCTCGGCATCGATATTGGTGGCGGAATTCAAGCAGGGTGCGGGCCCTGCCTCGTAGCAATAAAAGCTGCCGGTCACAGCACCTTTTTCATCGTTGACGAAACGGTAATAGCGCGTGCCTCCAGTTACTGTCAGCACATGGGGAATGATGTCGAAATCCCACGAGGTGAAAAACGCCGTCTGACGGTAGCCGCGGGTGACATCATTGAAGAACGCAATATTGTCATTGCGCGTCGCCGGATTGACGACGGTCGCGCCAGGCGCGGGGCCCGGGTCCGTCAAACACCCCACGGTGACCGTGTCGGTGCAGGCCGGCATGGTCTTGTACAGCCAGTTCAGCTGATCCTGAATCTGCAACTGCTCCCAAAAGGCGCCGACGATGCCGCGCAGCCGCCAGTCATCCGGCGTGCTCAGGCGAATTTCGTGACTCTGGTGCGTGTTGCGCTCGGTCTCATTCCACGTCGAACTCGGCGAAAAACAAGTCGACGCCAGCCCGTTGAGGGGTTCCGCACCGTGGCACTGGTAATAATCCGCATAGACTCCACGCGCATAGTTCGTGTAGTCCTGCACTGAGCTGATATTGCGCACGAGGTACGAGCCCGTGTAGACCGTTTTGATGTCGCCGATTCGCCCATTGATGGTCAACGCCGTATTCTCGAACTTATCCTTGTTGAAGGAATCATTGAACAGCGTCACCGACTGTTTGGGCAGCCGTTCGCCGTCCGAACCGTTCGGCATTTGGTAAAACACCCCTTGCGCGTCCATGTTCTGGTAGCTCTGGGTCACCAGGGCATTCCAATCCGAGTTGATGTCCCACAGAGCGGACACGCGGATGCCCTGATAGGTCACGGGATTGATCGCCCGTCCCGCAATGGCATTGTTATTGATCGCCGCGGCGCCCGGCGGCACCTGACAAGCCGGGGCGGTTTCCCCACCGCAACCGTCCGGGTAGTGTGCATTGCCGATGCCGAGATCCGTCGATTTGCGGGTGAAATTTGCCGGCACGTTGTTGATATAGCCGCCGTGCCTATCACTGTAAATCACGCCGCGGATCGCTACAGTGTCCGCGATCAGCGGTAAGTTGATGACGGCAGTCAGGTCGCTGTTCGGGTCGCCGCCGGCCGTGACGCCGTAGCCCGCGGAGACGCTGCCCTCGGTCACGTTGAGTTTCGGCTTGTTGGTGATGTAGCGAATGACGCCGGCCTGGGCGCCGGCGCCGAACAGCGTCCCTTGAGGCCCTTCGAGGACTTCGACACGCTCCAAGTCCGCTGCATATACGTCGAGGTTTCGGCCGGGCAACTGACCCGACTGATCGTCCAAATAAACGGCCACGTTGGGAAATCCGCTGATTGAACCGCCGGATTGGGTCCCGTCACTGCCAACGCTCAAGCCCCTCATGAAAATCTGGGATAGGCCCGGTCCTGAGGTCGCCGCGGTCACGTTAGGCAGGTATTTGATGAGATTATCGAAGGTCGTGACGTTCAATTGCGCCAGGGACTCGCCGGTGAACGCCTGGATCGCGATCGGTACGTTTTGCACGTTCTCAGTGCGACGCTGCGCGGTCACCGTTATTTCTTGAATTTGATCGGCGGACGAATTCTCATCCGCCGCATTGGCGGCGCCTACATGGCCGATGGCACCGCTGCCGAGAATAGCGGCGATGGCACAAGAAAGTTTCGAACGTGAGTGCATGATGTATCCCGTGTTGATCTTTTAACCATCAGAAGCACTCCCCCTGAGCGCCGTCGCGGCATATTTTGACCGCAGCACCGGTTGCCGATCCCGTGACGGCAAACATCCCTGGGAAGGATTTACCATAGTTTTAACTCACATGGAACGATTTAGCGCCGCAAGCAACGTCCTGCTGATCGCCTGGCGGCCATTATTCAACTACCATGGCCTCCGCACTAAAATATGTAGAAAAGATTAAGGATACTCCATGTCAAAAGCCCTAACGGCCGGGTGTGCCATTGCCCTGCTCCTCACCAGTCTCCCTGCGGGCGCACAGAGCGCTGCCGGCGAAGCGAGCTTTCGCGAGCTCTATAAAGAACTCATCGAGACCAACACGACGCTGTCCAATGGCAGCTGTACGCTGGCTGCGGAACGCATGGCATCACGCTTGAAAGCCGCAGGCTTCGCTTCGGCCGACCTGCATCCATTCGCGGCGCCCGATCACCCCAAGGAAGGCGGTCTGGTCGCCATCTACCCCGGCCGGGACCCTAAACTCAAGGCGCTGTTGTTGCTCGCGCACATCGATGTGGTGGAGGCCAAGCGCGAGGACTGGACCCGCGATCCCTTCAAGCTGGTCGAAGAAAATGGCAATTTCTATGCGCGCGGCGTCATCGACGACAAGGCGGAGGCTGCGATTTGGGTGGATACTCTGATTCGCTACAAGCAGGAAAATTACCGCCCTCGCCGCACCATCAAGCTTGCGCTCACCTGCGGTGAGGAAACCGCCGGCGCATTAAACGGCGCCCAATGGCTGGTGGAGCACGAACGCGATCTCATCGACGCCGCCTTTGCGGTCAACGAGGGTGCGTGGGGCGAGTTGGATGCCGAAGGCCACAAGGTGGTGATGGAAATCCAGGCGGGCGAGAAGACGGCACAGAACTATCGCCTGGAAGTGACCAACGCGGGCGGCCACAGCTCCCGGCCGCTCAAAGATAATGCGATTTACCGGCTGGCCGCGGCGTTGCAGCGCGTCGAAGCCTATGAATTCCCCGCTCAATTCACTGACGGCAGCCGAGCCTATTTTACCGGGATGGCAAAGATCCAGGCTGCCAAGGGCGATGCCGATGTAGCCGAGGCGATGCGCGCGCTGGTGAAGGACCCCAATGATGTCAAGGCCATCGCTCTCGTGTCCGCCAAGGATCCGAGTTGGAACGCGACGCTGCGCACTACCTGCGTCGCGACCATGCTGGATGCGGGGCATGCCACCAATGCGCTGCCACAGCGTGCCCGAGCCAATATCAACTGCCGCATCTTCCCCGGGGTTAGCCAAGAGACCGTGCGCAGCAAACTCGAACAACTGGTCGCCGACCCGAAGGTGGTGGTCTCGACGCTGGAGACCCGTGGCCCGAGTTCGCCCCCGCCGCCTCTCACGCCGCAAATTCTGGCGCCGGTCGAGAAGCTCACCGCAGAATTCTTTCCCGGCGTGCCGGTGTTGCCCATCTTGCAGCCCGGCGCAACCGACGGTGAGTTCCTGAACGCGGGCGGCATCCCCACCTATGGCATCGAGCCGTTGTTTGCCGGTCCCGATCTCGGCCACGTCCACGGCCTCAACGAATACGTCAGCGTGAAGTCACTGATGGACTGCCGCGATTTTCTGTTTCGCCTGATCAAAATTTACGCAGATCAGAAATAACACGGCCTTGTGAGCCGCGGCGGCCCGCCTGGCGCCCGCCGATTGCGCGAGTCAGGGGGTTTCGCATGCGGAGAGTTTTCTATGCGGCTGCCTTGGCAGTCGTAATCGCAGGTCTGGCGCTGGCCGACACACCCGCGGCCGTGGATTCACCCAGGCTGGCGGGCGCTGCCCGCGAACCGGATCAATGGTTCACCCCGGGCCGCGACCTCGCGGGTACGTACTACTCACCGCTCGATACCATCAATGATGGCAATGTCGCGCGGCTGGGATTTGCCTGGGATTATCAGTTGGGCACACGCCGCGGACTCGAAGCGACGGCGGTGGTCGTCGACGGTGTGATGTATGCGCCGGGCAATTGGGGTCGCGTGTATGCCCTCGATGCCGCGAGCGGCAAGAAACTGTGGACCTATGACCCCGGGGTCGATGGACAGTGGGGGCGATATTCCTGTTGCGATGTGGTCAATCGTGGTCTTGCGGTGTGGCAGGGACGGGTGTATGTCGCGAGCGTCGATGGCTTTCTGCACGCCATCGATGCGGCCACCGGCAAGCGGGTTTGGAGGGCCGACACCTTGCCGGCCCGCGGGCCGAGCGAATTTCATTACGCCGTTACCGGCGCGCCGGTGCTCGCAGGCGACGTGATCGTCATCGGCAACGGCGGCTCGGATTTCAAGGGCGCTCGCGGCTTCGTTACCGCCGTCGACCTTGCAACCGGGGCCATCAAGTGGCGGTTCTACACCGTGCCGCGCGACCCCAAGCTTGGACCTCAGGATCAGCCTCATCTACAGGCCGCCGTGAAGACCTGGGCTCGGGACTACGACTGGAGCAACGGCGGCGGCGGCTCAGCCTGGGACGGACTCGCCTATGATCCAAAACTGCGTCTGGTCTATGTCGGCACCGGCAATGCCTCGCCCTACCACGGCCGCTACGACCCAGCGAGCAGCGGCGATGAGCTCTACGTGTCCTCCATTGTGGCCGTGCATGCTGACAGCGGTAAACTGGCTTGGCACTTTCAAGAAGTGCCCGGCGAAATTTGGGACTACGACACTGCGAACAAGATGGTCCTCGCAGACTTGAACGTGGGCGGCGCCACGCGTAGCGTCATCATGCAGGCCAGCAAGAATGGCTTCTTCTATGTGTTGGATCGTGCCACCGGTGAATTCCTGTCGGGCAAGCCCTATGCCTTCGTGAACTGGACCAAGGGGCTCGATCCGAAAACGCATCGGCCGATCAAGCAACCCGCCGCTGATTGGGATCGAAAGCCGGCGTTGATCTATCCCGCAGCGTTTGGAGCGCATGGTTGGCAGCCCATGTCGTATAGCCTGAAAACCGGGCTGGTATACATACCGGCGTTCGATGCGCCGATGATCTTCGTCGATACGTCGACACGCCGGGCGGGGCTGATCGAGGGTAATTTCGATCTGGCTTTTTTCTTGCCGGAATACTACGACCCCAAGGACTTGAAATCCTTGTACGGCATTCTCCCGTCGCTGGCCTCGCTCTCCCCGGGCGGTCCCCGGCCCGAATCCAAAGGCAGCATTCGAGCGATCGATCCGCTCTCGGGCAAAGTAGCGTGGGAGAGTCCTTCCCGCAGTCTGTGGGACGGCGGAGTGCTCTCCACCGGCGGTAATTTGGTCCTGCGCGGCGATGCAGGCGGGTACATCAATGTGTATGCCGCAGATTCCGGAAAGCTTCTCAAGGAAATCAACGTCGGAACTTCGATAATCGCGGCGCCGATGACCTACCGCGTCGGCGGCGTGCAGTACGTCTCGGTGATGGCCGGCAGCGGCGGCGGCATGATGGCCCTGCCATTCCCCGAGGACAGCGCGGCCTATAAGTACGGCAACGAGGGGCGGATAGTGACCTTCAAATTGGACGGCGGCGTGGTTCCGAGGCCCGCGCCCGTGGTCGACGCGCCCTTCGAGGCACGGCCGCCACGCACCGGCACCGCGGCGCAGATCGCCCAAGGAGAAGTGCTCTATAATCGCTACTGTGGACGCTGCCACGCGTTCGGCCGCGGATTGCTCCCTGACCTGCGCCGGATGTCGGCCGCAACGCATCAGATTTTCTACGACATCGTGTTGAACGGCGCGTATGCCGGCAAGGGGATGGCTCGCTGGGACGATGTGCTTTCCCGCCGCGACGCCCAAGCCGTACACGCCTATTTGATCGAGCAAGCGTGGCAGCTCAACTAACGCAAGACGACCGGGTCGTCGAGCATTGCGACGTGGCCGTCGTCGGCGGAGGCCCCGGCGGCAGCACCGCGGCGGCATTGCTCGCACGTCGCGGCTACCGAGTGGTTGCGCTGGAAAAAGCGCATCACCCGCGCTTCCATATCGGTGAGTCTCTGCTGCCGATGAATCTGCCCATATTCGAGCGCATCGGCGTACTCGATAAGGTGCATGCGCTCGGAGTATTCAAGCCCGGCGCGGACTTCGAGGCTGACAATGCGCGCGGCTATAACACCTATGCGTTTGCACGCGCCATCGGCAGCAGTCCGCCGCACGCCTACCAGGTGTGGCGCCAAGATTTCGACAAGATGCTCTACGATCATGCGCGCGAATGCGGCGCGGACGCGCGCGAGGGTCAAGAGGTGGTCAAGGTCGAACAGCTGGGCTCGCGGGAAACGCGGCTCGATGTGAACGCGGATGACGGCCGTCGCTACACCATCCAAGCACGCTATGTGGTCGACGCCAGCGGCCGTGATGCGCTGCTCTCGACGAAGAAGAAACTGCGCCGCAAGAATGCCGAACACCAGAGTGCGGCAATCTTCGGCCACTTCCGCGGCGCTGAACAGCGTGCAGGCGAGGACGCGGGCAACATCAGCATCTATCGCTTCGATCACGGCTGGATGTGGATGATCCCCCTGCCCGGCGGGGTGATGAGCGTGGGCGCAGTGTGCCGGCCGGACTATCTCAAGCAGCGCAGAGGCCGCACCGTCGAGTATCTGCTCGACACCCTGAAGCTGAACCCGGCCCTGTGGCAGCGCATGAGCCGCGCCGAGCTGATCGGCAACGAGGTGCGTGTTACCGGCAACTACTCGTATGATTCGACGCAAATGGGCGGGCCCGGCTGGGTACTGGTCGGCGATGCCTTCGCATTCCTCGATCCAGTATTCTCCTCCGGCGTGTACCTGGCGATGAGCGGCGCCGAGCAGGCAGCGCAGGTCGTCGATTCCGCGTTGCGTGAGCCCGCCGGCGAGATGGCGCTGCTGCGCAAGCTGGAGAAGCGCCAGCGCGCCGGTATGGCGAGATTTTCATTCTTTATTTTCCGCTTCAACGGTCCCGTCATGCGGCAGATGTTCCGCGAACCGCGCAACACCTTCCAGCTGGAGCAGGGCGTGATTTCCATGCTTGCGGGGGATCTTTTCGATACGCCGAAAGTGCTGGCTCGCCTGCGGCTGTTCAAGCTCGTTTATGCGCTGGTCGCGCTGCGCGATTGGCGCCGGTGGCGCGCCGAATACCACTTCCGGCTCGTGCAGGCGCGGTCGCAGTTCACCGGCGGCACTACACCGCTGGACAAGGTGTGAGCGACCGCAAGGTCGCCCTGGAACTCCTGAAATACCACATACGATGTGGCCGCAATCCCGGATCGAATTCCAAACGGCTTGCTTTTCGGGGTGACCCGCCGCAACGTATCCGGGCTTGAGCAGGTCGGCGAATCAAAGGAGAGCCATTATGCGAATTGATAGGCGGTTGGTCTTGAACTTTGGCGTTGCGGCAATCATGAGCTTTGGCGCCCTCGCCGCCTCCGCGGACGAGACCTGCAACTCGCCTTATATGACCGGCTTGATCAAGGGTCAGGAGGATTTCGTCCACGTCTGGACATTGGGCGAGCCGGGCATGGGCGACGGGTCGGACAAGCTGGTCACCGTCGATGCGAATCCCGCGTCCAAATCCTACGGCAAAGTCATCCACAAGATATCCGTCGGCGGCCGCGGTGAGGCGCATCACATGGGATTCACCGACGACCGCAAATATCTGTGGGCAGGCGGCCTCGACGACAGCAAGATTTATATCTTCGATGTGGGCACCAATCCGTCGCATCCCAAGCTCGTGAGAACGATCGACAATCTCTCGACGAAGACCGGCTATGTGGGGCCGCACACCTTCTATGCGCTGCCGGGCCGCATGTTGATCGGCAACTTGTCGAATTCAGCGACCAAGGACGGCGTCACCGGCATGTCGGTGTACAACAACAAGGGCGACTTCGTCGCCAAGTACGACATGCCCACCGCGACGCTCAAGCAAGGCAAAGGCGACGGCTATGGCTACGACATCGCAGTCAATCCCGCGAAGAATGCTCTGCTCACGTCGAGTTTCACCGGCTGGAACAACTACATGCGCGATCTCGGCGAAGTGGTGAAGGATCCCG
>JBDUEQ010000158.1:0-15192 GCA_040002315.1 Gammaproteobacteria bacterium | reverse complement strand
GCTGTACATGGCGATGAGCCGCAGCCAGTCACTACGCGAGAAGGCAACGCGCTTAGAAGCGCTGGCTGCTAGTGGCGCAACGAATATGAACTCTGACACGCGCAACAACTCCTGGCTCGGACCCTTGTGCTATTCGGCAAATACCTGTTGCCAGCGAATTGGCGCTGAATTGTATCCTCAATTGGTCAATTCGCTCCTCAGCCAGTCATACCATTGAAGCATTACAACCAGTCGCGGTTCCGTTGCGCAATCAACGGGTTCTTGCCGAGTATTTGCGTCTCCAGCGGCGTTGCGAAGCCGCCTCCCGTCAAAACTGATATTGGAATCGGGCACGCACCGTGCGCGGCACTCCCGAGTGCACCACGTAATCAGCTACCGGCGACGGCTCATTCTTCAATCGCGACACATAGTAGTATTCGATGTCGTCCCACCTCACATCGGCGAGGTTAAAGATATCGATTGCTGCCAGCCACTTCGCGGCACGAAATCCGATTTGCGCATCCACAGTCGTATAGGCCGGCGATTTCGCGCTGTTGTCCTCTACCAATGGTGACTGGCCAAAATGGCGTGCGCGGACTGCGCCAAACCACCCGGACTCGCGTTGCGCCGTCAACCCTGCGTCGACCACGTTGGTAGGGCTGTTGGGAATATAGCGGCCGACGATCGCTATGTCCTGCGCGCAAGGGTGACTCGATGCGGCATCGCCGCAGCCCATGTCATCCGGGTCTGCGTTACGGTCAAAGCGTGCGCGCGTAAACGCGGCATTGAGATCCGCCGCGAGCCAGCTATTGATGCGATAGGTGTTGCCCCACTCGATGCCGGTTCGGGTGGTCGCGCCATTCGGTTCCGTGACTCCCGCATCGCCGGAGAAAACCAACTCGGATTTCAGCTTCAATTTGAAGACATCGAGGCGAGACTCCCATTTCGGCACGATGGTAGTCGCCACTCCGACCTCCGCGCTGATGGCCCGGGTCAACGGCGATACCGCACCCGCATCCGGGTTCTCGCCGCTGCGCGTGACGCCGCGCGCATCGTTGCTGTGGAAACCGGTTCCGGCGTTCACGAACAGCGTGGTCTTGGCCCAGGGCCCGAGCACGAGTCCGAATTTGGGACTCAAGATCGAGGCTCGCTTGTTACCGGTGTTGCAGCCGAGCGGATCGCTAGCGATGTTGCAGCTGCCGTCCGGATTCAGCAACTTATCCTTGACGTCAAAGTTGAATTGGTCTTCGCGCAATCCAATCACCGTTTGCACATCATCGCGCCAACGCACGGTGTTTTCGGCGTAAACGGCGCCGCTGGATTCCAAGACGCCGGCGTTTTGCGTCGTGCCGCTGGTATCCGCTGCCGCGCTGATGGTTTGTCGCTGAAAACTGGGAAACAGGCCGACATCACGAATGTCGTCGATTCTGGCCTGCGCGCCTAGCACGTTGGTCACTGGGAAACTCGCGATGCTCGTAAACCATGTCTTCGATGCTTTGAACCCATAGACGATGCGATCATCGTGCTGCAGCATCTGGTCGCCTTCGACCGGATTCTTGAGAAAATAGGTAAAGGTCGACCACAAATCGAGCTTGTACTTGATGAAATAGGCCGAAATTTGCACCTGATCCGTGTCGGATCGCTTCACGCGGCTGAAAGACAGGCTGGAGCGTGTGGAAACACCGCCGTCCGTGGGATTCAAGCTGCCAAATCGGTCGATGACTCCGTCGGCAATTGCATGTTGAGGCACCTGGTCAGTGGAGTTCCACTTGCCGGAGTAGCCCATCGCAGTGAGGGTGAAATAGTTGCGATCGTCGCCACGGAAATATCGAATAACACCGTTCAGGCGGTTATAGTCATCCGGCACGTCGAAGGGACCATCGTTGTGATACACCTCCCCCGCGCCGATTACTGTGCCGCCGAGAAAGGCCGTCGAGCCCATCAACAGGCCACGTCGATAGCCATCCGCGCCGAAACCTACGGTGGCGCTGGAGGGAACCTCGTTGACGAGTCCCACTCGCGCGGTACCGGCGGTCGCAAAATCACCTTCATCCGCGTAGTAAGGGCCCTTCTTGTAGTGCAGATCACCGGCGAGCTCGGGGATCACGAAATTGAAGTCAGCGTAGCCCTGACCATGCGCGTGGCTCGGCATGTTGACCGGCATATCGTCGACCTCAAGCGCGAGATCGGTACCGTGATCCAGGTTAAATGCCCGCAGAAAGTATTGGTTGGCTTTGCCCTCCCCTGAGTGTTGCGTCACGATGAGCCCGGGGATGTTCTCGAGGATTGCGGCCGGGCGCAGCAGCGGCTCGCCGGCCATTTGCTCCTGGCTGATATCGCCGGCGGAGGCGGCAGTCATATTACTGACCCCCGTGGCGACCACCGTAATGGTATCGAGCGCCGCGGGCGCCGCATCCCCCGTTTCGGCCGCACGAGACGATAGCGTCACGAAAATCAGTGCCACCGCGCTGGCGAAACTCCCTAAGCCGTGATACGCACTTGGGTAACTCATACATGCTCCCTCGCTGCGTCACCAGTTGGTTGAGATAGGCCATTCGCAAGGCGCCGTCAAACGGATGCACCATGTTGCAAGTTCTAGCGATGACTATGGTGGTGATGCGCATCCGGATAGTGCGGATGGTCGTGAGTAAGTTCATCGTGCCGATGCTCATGAGTGTGCGGCTCACTGCCATCCCACCGCGATTCGTGCTCATGTTCGTGATGAGCGTCATGCGTATGAGGGTGAGAGTGCGCGAGTACTTCGTGGGAATGCTCGTGCGAATGGCGCTCGGTCAGGTGAAGCGCCACCCCCGCCGCCATGAGTGTGGCTGACAACCAAAACCCGGCGGGCGTGGGCTCATGTAACGCGACGACCGCGATCGTCGCGCCGAGAAACGGCGCGGTCGAAAAATAGGCGCCTGCCCGGGCGGCCCCTAGGCCTCGCAAGGCGAGCACGAAAAGCACGAGACTCACGCCGTACCCTAGGAACCCAACAGTCATTGCGGACAATGCGCTCAACGGCGCCGGAAATCCGCCACTCAACGCGGCCGCGAGCACCAAATTCGTCATGCCGGCGGCCAGGCCCTTCGTTCCGGCAATGAAATCGGCGTCGGCCACCGCGACTGTTCGCGTCAGATTGTTGTCGATCGCCCAACACATACATGCACCTACGATCAGGAGCGCGCCGTGAACGGAGTTAAGGCCGACGCCGCCCCGCGGCCACACCAACACCACCCCACCCGCGACGATAAGTAACATGCCAAACACCAAACGCCGGTCGGTATTCTCATGAAACACGCGCCACGCAATAAGGGCCGTCAATACGGCCTCGAAATTCAACAGCAACGACGCGCTCGATGCCGCCGACTGTTTGAGGCCGGACATCAACAAGATCGGAGCAATCACTCCGCCGACGACAATCGCGCCGACGAAACACCCCCAGTCGCGCCTCGCCAGTTGCGGAACCTCAAGGCGCCGATCGCGCAAAATTCGAAACGACCAGAGTCCGAGACCGCTGCCTAGATACAGCAATCCCGCGAGCAGTACGGGCGACATCTGAGTGGCCAGAATCTTGGCGAACGGTGTAGTCCCGCCGAATAGCAGTGCGGCGGCCAGGGCGGAGATGACGGCAGTGCGTGACCTAGTCGCCATGATTTATTTAATACGGTTGCCGCATGAATGTCCGAACGAGGTCGTGTCAACGTCGTAAAAATTAAAAGCAGCGCATCTATCCGCATTGCAGTTTTTACACTGTCGTCCTAGATGCGCGCAAATGCTATGTGTTGGCGCACATAACCACGCCGCCGCAAATAATTGTTCTTTGACTGCATCCATCGCCGCTGCTGCAGCGAACAGCACTTAACTACAGCATCAATCTCACTACAGCATCACTCTCGGGAGTTTAGCCTTATGAATCGACCATCACACTGGTTGGCCGCCGCCGTTGGCGCGACGCTGCTACCACTCACCGCGCTGGCCTCCAGTCATCGCGAAGCACCATTTATCACTACACGCTCTAAAGTCGATGGCACCGACCTGTATCTTTTCAATAGCTACGAGACCGGTCGCACCGGCTACGTCACCATGATTGCGAGCTATCAGCCGTTCGAGAATCCCCAGGGCGGACCCAACTATTACACGATGGATCCGAGCGCGCTCTATGAGATCTCCGTGGACAACACCGGTTCCGGCAAAGAAGCCCTGACTTTTCAGTTTCGCTTTTCCACGGTGACCAGTGGCCTTGCCGTGATGGCGGGCACCAAGTCCATCCCCGTTCCATTGACGAATATCGGACCGGTCAGCGCCGGCAGCGCCGCATCACAAAATGTGACTGAGAGCTTCACGCTGACGCTGGTCAAGGGGGATCGCCGCGCAGGAACGTCACAGGCGGTGACCGACGCGGCCAACGGCAGCGCGACGTTCAGCAAGCCGCTCGACAATATCGGCGCCAAGTCCATCGCCGACTATCCGACCTACGCAGCCAGTTTTATCCACAACATCACGATTCCGGGCTGCAGCAAGCCTGGCCGTGTCTTTGTGGGGCAGCGACAAGACGGCTTCGTCGTGAACCTGGGTGAAACCTTTGACCTCGTCAATATCAAGTATCCCGTTACTGAATTGGCGCCCGCCGGAATGAACGGGCGGCAACTCGCGCCCAATTCGCTGGCAGGCTACAACGTCACCTCAATAGCGCTGGAAGTCCCGGCTGCCTGCCTCACCGCCGGCACCGATCCGGTCATAGGCGCGTGGACCACCGCCAGCCTGCGTCAAGCATCCGTGCTCAATGCCCAGCCGCAGAGTAACAAGAGTGTCGGCAGCGTCGGCGCTGTCTCCTCTCCTACCGGGTCGGCGGTTCAAGGCGGCGCTTGGACCCAGGTGTCTCGTTTGGGAATGCCGCTCGTCAACGAGCTCGTCATCGGACTTCCGGATAAGGACCGTTTCAATGCGTCGTCTCCGTCCGCCGATGCGCAGTTCGCAGACTACGTGACCAATCCCTCGCTGCCCGTGTTGTTGCAGACTCTGTTCGGCGGCGCCGGTGTGCTGGCTCCGAATGTGTATCCCAGAACCGATCTCGTTGCAGCATTTCTGACCGGCATCAAAGGCGTCAATCAGCCGACAACGGTCACGGCTGCTGAGGAACTGCGTCTGAATACCAGCACGGCAGTCACGCCGATTGCCACCCAAAATGACTTGGGCGTCCTCGGCGGGGATCTGTCTGGATTCCCGAACGGCCGTCGCCCCATCGACGATGTCGTCGACATCGAGTTGCAGGTCGCCATGGGCGTATTGCTGTCGCCCTTCGATGCAAGTGCCGCGGATCCGGACCCCGCGTCGGATGCGTCACGGCAGTTGCACTACACCGATGGCGTAGAACCCAATCCGGCGAACTATCTGCCTGCGTTTCCCTACTTGAATACACCGCTCGGCGGCTCACCCACCAGCGCAAACGACTAAGGGGTTACGATGAATCAGAAACTACTCCTGTATAGCGCGCTGGCACTGACTGCTGTGTTGGTTACCGCCTGTCATGGCAATGACCACGCGGCGACACCGGCCCAGCCGGCGCCGCCGACATCGGTGGCTCTCAGCACGGCTGACGTACTGGCGCTGGCCCAGCATACCTCCGAGAGCGACGCTCCGTTCGCGGTCAACGACGGCAAGGTGACGCTCAACGACACCAGCGAAACCAGCGCTCCCATTCCCGTAACTAACTAGTGCGTTTGAGGACGCACATCAGATCGATGTTCCAAGGCCGGCGCCGAATTCGGCGCTGGCCTTTTTATGCGGCTCTGTTCATGGTCTTGCACGTGTCCTCTGCCCGAGCCACCCCCTACCTACCCACGAGCGACGCCCAAGTGTTGGCAGAGCTTCCGGCCGGCGCAAGGCACGCCAGCGCCCCCTCGCGGCGGCTGACGGCCAGCCGCCTGGACATCGCCCTGCCGCTCGCTCAGTTCTATATTTCCCGGGCAAGGGCCACCGGCGACCTGCGCTTCCTGGGCTACGCCGAAGCGGTTCTGGCGCCATGGATGAGTCAGCTTGCGGTTGCCCCCCAGGTCTTGATCCTGCACGCCACCATCCTGCAAAGCCGGCATTCCTTCGAAGCTTCTCTGACCGAACTCGATCGGGCGCTCAAAATACGTCCCGACGATGCGCAAGGTTGGCTTACTCGCGCGACCGTTTTGCGCGTACTCGGGCGTTACGAAGAGGCGCTGAACTCCTGTGAGCATCTTGCGGCTGCCGCCGATCCGGCGATTACGACCCTGTGTGAGCAAAGCGTACTCGGCTTGAAGGGCCGGCTAACGGCTGCATACGCCGCTATCGTCGCCCTGTCGTCGAAGGAAATGCCGCCCGAGGCTCGCGCCTGGCGCTACTCGGAACTCGGAGAAATGGCCGAGCGGCTGGCCGACGACGCGGCCGCCGAACACTGGTTCCGCGAGGGTCTGGCTCTATCACCTCAGGATTTTTACATGCGCCTGGCCTATGCCGATCTCTTGCTTCGGCACCGCCGCGCTGCCGAGGCCTTGCAGTTATTGGCCGGCTACGAATCCATGGAGCCCATGCTGCTTCGCGCCGCCATTGCACATCGGCAGTTGCAGGATGGCGCAAGCGCCCAGGCCGAAGCACTGTTATCCAGCGCCTTCGATGTCGAGCAACGGCGCGGCGACGCTGTGCATCGGCGTGAACAGGCGCGATTCCTGCTCGATGTAGATCATCAGCCGGCGGCCGCGCTGTCGGCGGCCGAGGAGAACTGGAAAGTACAACGCGAACCCGACGACATATTGATGCTGCTGCGTTCGGCGCAGGCTGCCCACCAGGCAGCGGCGGCCGCCCCCGCTCTGCGATTTCTACAACAGACCGGCCTCGAGGACTCTCGACTGGCTCCGTACCGAGACCCGACATGAACGTCCGGCGTTGGCGCATTGTCGCCGCTTTAATCACCTGGTCATTCGCCGCGGCAGCCCACGCCCATATTGCCAGCAGTGGATTCTTGGTCGCGAACGTCGCGGGCGCCGACGTCACCGGCTCGATCGAACTCGCGGTGCGCGACGTTGAACTGGCCGTTGGGGTCGACGCGAACCGGGACAACCAGATCACCTGGCGCGAATTACACGAGGGCGAGCCGCGTTTGGCGCGCTATGTGTCGGAACATTTAGCGTTCACCGACCAGGGCCGTGGTATTGGCGTCGCGTGTCGGTTGTCCTTCCAGGCCATGCAAGTGAATGATCGAGTGGACGGCAGCTACGCTTGGTTACCGTTTACGGCACAGTGCCCGTCGGCGGTTCGCGACCTGTCGATCGGCTACAGCGTCATGACTGACATCGACCCGTCGCATCGCGGCTTGCTCACCCTGACGGCGGGCAGCGTGGTGCAGACCGCCGTGCTCGGCGGCGCGGCGGAACCGGCTACTTTTGCGGTATTCGCACCGTCGCGTTGGCGCGCCTTCGTTGACTACTTCCACGCCGGCGTCTGGCATATCTGGAGCGGCATCGATCACCTGCTCTTCCTCCTCTCCTTGCTGCTGCCTGCCGTGTTGCTGCGCAAGAGCGGTCGTTGGGAGCCCGTTCCCGGGGCGCGCCCCGCGCTGATCAGCATCTTCAAGGTGGTGACAGCCTTTACTCTTGCGCACTCGTTCACGCTGACTCTGGCCGCCTTGGATATCGTCCGCCTGCCGAGCCGGCTCACTGAATCCATCATCGCCGCCTCGATCATCGTGGCCGCACTCAACAATATATTTCCGGTGGTGACCAGGAGCCGCGCCCGTATCGCCTTTGCATTCGGCCTCTTGCACGGGTTCGGGTTCGCGTCCGTACTCACCGACATGGGCCTGCCGCACGGCGCCCGCATTATCTCCTTGCTGGCATTCAACGTCGGCATCGAAACGGGCCAAATGGCCGTAGTGCTCGCCGTCATGCCCGTCATCTATACACTACGCGCCGGGGTGTTCTATCGGCGCGCGGTCATGCCGTGGGGATCCGCCGCAATCGCCGCGCTGGCGCTGGTCTGGTTGGTGCAGCGAGCGGTACTTGCGGGCTGATGCCTATTTTTTTGGCGTGCAAACGCTGCCGTTAAGTACGTCTGCGCAATCCGGCGGGAATCAATACGACGCCCAGCAATTCAAAAATCCCATGCGCCACCAACGCCATGAGCGCCGCCGGAATAGCTCCAGTCAAAATGATGGACACATCATTCAGGGCAAGCCCGGTCACAATCGGTGCACCATAGCCCCCCGCCCCCACCAAAGCCGCGAGCGTTGCGGTGCCGATGCTGACAATGGTCGCCGTCTTGATTCCCGCGAGCAAAGTCGGGCTCGCCAGCGGCAGCACCACCCGGAACAGCACCTGCCGGCGGTTCAATCCAAACGCGCGGGCATTCTCCACATGGATCGGATTCACAGCGCGTATACCGGTGAAGGTATTGAGCACGACAGGTAGCAAGCTATACAAACACAGCGCCGCCAGCGCCGGTTTCGTGCCCACTCCAAACACCGGAATCAGAAAGCACAGCAGCGCCAGCGACGGCACCGTCTGAATCACCGCGCTCGACAGCAAGATCGCCTGCCCCGCGGCGTGGAATCGAACCGCCGCAATCCCCAACGGGATGCCCACCAGCACCGAAAACAGCAGCGACGCGCCGACCAGCCACAGGTGCTCGCGCGTACGCCTTGCCACCTCCTGCCACCAGCCCTCCGAATTGCGCGCCTCGGAGCCCAGAAATTGCGCGGCGATCTTGTTGAAAGGGATCTTCTGAATGTCGGCCTGCGCATTCATGTCGAGCATCGCCGTTTCACTGATGCGCCCTTCCAATGCCAACAGTGCCTGCCACGCCCGCGGATGCTCCGCGACAAAGGACTTCCTCGCCACCCAGACCGCCTGATACACCGGAAAATAGCTGTGATCATCCTTGAGCAGACGCAGGTGCAGTTTCTTGATCTTCGCATCCGTCGAATACACATCGATCAAATCCACCGCGTTCTGATCGATGGCCTGAAAGCTCAAGGAGTGCTCCATGCGGCTGATTTTTTGCGTATCGAAGGCCAGATGATAGTTGTCCACCAAGCCGGGATAGCCATCCTTGCGATCCATGAACTCGTAGCTGAAGGCCGCCCTGACCTGGGACTGAATGGGAATCAAGTCGCCGATGGTGTGCAGCTGATGCTGCTCCGCGAAGCTTTCCTTCACCGCCAGCGCATAGGTGTCATTGAAGCCCAGCGAACCGGAGATGGTCAGGTCCAGCGCGCCCAATGCCGTGCGAATCTCATCCAGAGACTTCAAGTCCGGCTTCTTGAGAATGGCCTCTGCCAAGGTCCCCGTGTAGTCCGAATACACATCGATCGCGCCGCTCTTCAGCGCCTCGAATAAAATGCCAGTGCTGCCCATGCCGAGCTTGCGAGTCACCGGCACGGTCGACGACGCCTCGACGGTCTGCGCCGCGATCTCTCCCAGCACGTAGGCTTCGGTGAAAATCTTGCCGCCGATCACGATGGTATCCCTGGCCGGCGCCGCGCCGGGCATGAGCACCCCCAACATGATCGCCAAGATCGCGCCCGCACCCGATATCACCCTCACCGAAGTCATCGCCTTCACCAGCCTGCTCACCGCATGCAACACCCGCTTCATCGCACGTCACCCGCATCGGGAAGCGTTCGCTGCGCATTGATGAACTGCGTCACGAAGGGACTTGCCGGCCGCAGCAGCAAATCGCCGTACGTGCCCGTCTGCACCATCCGCCCCTCGTGCAGCATGGTGATTTGTTCCGCCAGAAACACAGCCTCGCCCAGATCGTGCGTGACCAACAGCACCGTCTTGTCCAGCCGCTGGAAAATGGATTTCAGTTCCTGCTGCAGGCTGCTGCGAATCAGCGGATCCAACGCGGCCATGGGCTCATCCAGCAACATCACCGCCGGGTCCATCATTGCGGCGCGCATGATGGCCACGCGTTGCTTCTGGCCCCCGCTCATTTCGCGCGGAAAGCGGCCAAGAATCTCCGCATCCAAGTCCACCACCTTGCGCAACTCTTCCACGCGGTCATCTATTTTCGATCTCCCCCATCCCCGCAGCTTGGCGATCAAGGCCACGTTATTCCTTGCCGTGATATGCGGAAACAGTCCGCCGTCCTGCGGTACGTAACCGATCCGATCTGCCCATTCCACCGGTGTGAACGACAAGAGCGCCTGACCGTTGATCATGACGTAGCCCTTGTCGAAGGGAATGAGGCCGAGCGTAATGCGCAGCAGCGTGGTCTTGCCCGAACCGCTCGAGCCGATCAAGGCATGGGTGGCGCCCTTCGGAACCATCAAGTTGACATCTGCGAGGACTGTTCTGTCCTCGAATGTCTTGTAGATGTCTTGCAGCTCGAGCATGGCGACCCCTGATGCGGCGTCTGCGACCTAAGGCTCGACCGCGGTGCCCTGGTGGTACAGCACTTTCCAGCCCGTCGTCGCTCGGCGCCACAGCGTCGACCTGCGCGTTACTCGCGGGCCCTGCAGCAGCGTGTACGTCACCAAGTAATTTTCGGCGGCAATTTCCGTGCAATGAAAGTCATGGATCGCCCAACGGTCGGCCTCGGCTTGCGGGAACCGGCTCTCGAGCGTCTCCAAGATGAACTCCCTGCCGTAGCGGCGACCCGACGCACCGACCTCCCAAAACGTTGCGTCGGTCATGTTCTCGAAGTCGCGCCGCGTCGCACCCAATTCCGGCCGGTGAAACAGCGGCTCGCGCTGCCGCAATTCCTCGAGTACTCCCGAAAGATGCGGCGCATTGATGAGCGTTGGTTCCGTGCTCATTTCCAATCCCTATGGCAGCGCGGCCACGACGGCGATCTCGATCTTGAATTCGCCCGACGCCAATTGCGGGCTCACCACCGTGGCGCGCGTCGGTGTCTCGCCCGGAGCCACCCACGAATCCCACACGCTGTTCATTTCCGCGAATGTCGCCATGTTCGTGAGCCAGATGGTCGCCGATAATAGCCGGCTCTTGTCGGTGCCTGCCTGTGCCAGCAAGGCGTCGATCCCGGCGAGTATCTCCCGCGCCTGAACGGCGACGCTCGCGCCGGGCGCCACCTGTCCCGCCAAGTATACGGTCTGATTGTGAATCACCGCCTGCGACATACGCGGGCCGGTTTGAATGCGTTTGATTGTCATGTCAACTCCAGCGTTTCAGTTGTACTGCTAGCGTAACCCGGCTACACGATCGAGTCGCGCTCATTGCAAGTGCAATGGAAGTATTGTAAATCTGACAAATTGAGCGACAGGGGAAATGTATGGATTTAGGAATTCGCGGGCGCACGGCCATCGTCTGCGCATCAAGTCAAGGATTGGGCAAGGCCTGCGCTCGCGCGCTCGCCGAAGCAGGAGTCTCACTCGTGATCAACGGGCGCAACCGCACCCTGCTCGATCAGACCGCCGAGGAAATACGTCAAGCCACCGGTGCCGAGGTGACACCGGTGCTCGCTGATGTCTCCACCCTCGAGGGGCAAGCGGCATTGCTGACCGCCTGCCCCGCCCCCGACATCTTGATCAATAACAACGGCGGCCCGCCCTTTCGCGACTTTCGCGCACTGGATCGACAGGCCATGCTCACCGGCCTCACCATGAACATGGTCACGCCCATCGAACTCATTCAAAAAGTCGTCGAGCCCATGGCCGCGCGCGGCTTCGGCCGTATCGTGAACATCACCTCCATCAGCGTGAAGATGCCCGTTGCAGGCTTGGATCTCTCGAGCGCGGCTCGAGCCGGCCTCACCGCATTCCTCGCCGGAGTGGCACGCAAGATCGCCGACAAGAACATCACCATCAATAATCTTCTGCCGGGAAACTTCGACACCCAGCGCCTGCGCAACGGCTTCGCGGTCGCTGCCCAACAAACGGGGCAGCCGGAATCGTTAGTCGCCGCCCAGGCCATGGCGGAGATCCCGGCCAAGCGTTTCGGCACACTCGCCGAGTTCGGCCAGACCTGCGCTTTTCTGTGCAGCGTGCATGCTGCCTACATCACAGGCCAGAATATCTTGTTGGATGGCGGCGTCTATCCCGCCGCTTTTTGAGCAGCACCCATGCCGAGTGAAAGGAGTCACAGCGTCGTCTTTCCGCGAACCAACCGCTTCAAGGTCGACGGCGGCGCCGGCACCTCCGCGTTGCTTGCCGGCATCCGGATGACCGCCGCCGCGCTCGTCAGCCTTGTGGTCGCCACCGCCGCCGCGTCCGCTGCACCCGCCGCTTCCGCTTCAACAGCCGGCGACGCGGGCGCCCCCGCGACCGCGCAGCGCCCCGTCACCGACACCTACCACGGTGTGCGCGTGTCCGATGCTTATCGCTGGCTGGAATATTCCTCCAGTCAGGAGGTCCGCGACTGGAGCGCGGCGCAGGACCAGCGCACTCGCTCCTATCTCGACGCCCTGCCGCAGCGCCGGCCCATTTACAACCAACTGCTGCGCCAGATTTCCGCCACCTCGAGTTCCTTCTACGATCTGCATGCCGTCGGCGCACAGGTCTTTGCCCTTTACAGCGAGCCACCCAAGCAGCAGCCCATGATCGCGCTGCTCACCAATGCCGCAGATCCCGCGCTCGCCCGCATCATCGTCGATCCGAACAGCATCAATCCCAAGGGCACCACGGCCATCGATTGGTTCGTGCCTTCGCCCGACGGCAAGTCCCTCGCCGTGTCACTGTCCGAGAACGGCAGCGAAGATGGCGCCCTGCATTTGTTCGACGTAGCGACCGGCAAGGAGATCGCGCCGCCAATTTCGCGTGTGCAGTACCCGACCGGCGGTGGAAGTGTGGCCTGGCGCGCCGACAGCAAGGGCTTTTGGTACACGCGCTATCCCGGACCCGACCGGCCCGCCGACGAGCAGCACTTCTTTCAACAGGTGTATTTCCACCTCTTGGGCGAGGACGTCGCCAAAGATGCCTATGTCATGGGCAAGGGTCTTCCCAAGGTCGCCGAAATCGCCCTGCAGAATCGATTCAATCCTAGATTCGTGGTGGCGTCGGTCGCGAATGGCGACGGCGGCGAATTCTCGCACTTCCTTATCGATCCCAGCGGCACCGTCCGGCAAATCACCAAATTCGCGGACCAGATAGTCGCCGCCACCGCCGGCCCGGACGGAGCCCTTTACTTGATCTCCCGCAAGAACGCACCGCGCGGGAAGCTGATCAAGCTCGCACCCGGAGTCGTGGAGCTACGCCAAGCCACGCAGCTCGTCGCGGAATCCGACGCCGTCATGTTGAGCGCCGGACAGGCCGGCGGCGACCCCGTCGCGCTGACGCCGAAGGCGATCTATATCCGTGAACTCGTCGGCGGTCCCTCCCGCGTCGCGGTTTACGATCACGCCGGCAAACCTCACGGCATGCTGCCGCTACCCGACCTGGCGTCGGTGGAAGAAGTCGAGCCCTTGAGCGATGGCACGCTGCTGTATTCCATCGAGACCTATCTGCGGCCGCCCTATTTCTCCCGTTACGACGAATCCGTGCTGCGCAGCTCCGACACCAAGCTGGTGCAGACCAGCCCCGTGTCCTTTACCGACGCCGAAGTGGTCCGGGAAATCGTCACCTCCAAGGACGGCACATCCATCCCGATCAATATCGTTCGGCGCAAGAGTGCCAAGCTCTCCGGCGCCAACCCCGTGCTGTTGAACGGTTACGGCGGCTACGCCATCAGTCTCACACCGCAATTTCTCGGCGCCTCCACCCGGCTGTGGCTCGACAACGGCGGCATCTACGTCATTGCCAACCTGCGCGGCGGCGGCGAATTTGGCGAGGCCTGGCACCAGCAAGGCGCGCTCAGCCACAAACAAAATGTATTCGATGATTTCATCGCGGCGGCCGAATACCTGATTGCCCATCGTTATACCGACCGCGGCCATCTCGCCATCATCGGCGGCAGCAACGGCGGGCTGCTCATGGGCGCCGCCTTCACTCAGCATCCCGAGCTGTTTCGCGCCGTCGTCTCGAGAGTCGGCATCTACGACATGCTGCGCGTCGAGCGCGATCCGAACGGCCTGTTCAACACCACCGAATTCGGCTCCGTCAATGACCCCGAGCTGTTCAAAGCCATGTACGCCTATTCCCCCTACCACCACGTGACCAATGGCACCGCCTACCCCGCCATTTTCATGGCCACCGGGGAAACCGACGGCCGCGTCAATCCCGCACACTCCCGCAAGATGATCGCGCGACTGCAGGCAGCGACAGATTCCGGAAGGCCTATTTATCTCAGCATCAACTCGCACGCCGGCCACGGCATCGGCAGTTCCCTGTCCATCCGCGTCAATCAATCCGCGGACATCTACAGCTTTCTCTTTGATCAGCTGGGCATGCATCTCGCGCAGTGAGTCGCGGCACTGCCGCTCACAGCGCAGCCATCTCCTCGGCAGCGAGCATCCGCCACTGCCCCTTGCCGAGTTCGCCCAATGCCAGCGGACCGATCGCCACGCGCACCAGGCGCAGCACCGCCACATCGAAGGCCTCGAGCAGCCGGCGTATCTGCCGATTGCGGCCCTCCTCGAGCACGATCTCGAGCCAGGCGTTCTTCTCTCCCATGCGCAATTGGCGCGCCGATTTCACCGCCACGCGTTCGCCGCCCAGCGCGATGCCATATTCGAGGCGCGCCAATAACTCAGCATCCGGCAATCGATTCACCTGCACGTGATACGTCTTCGGCGGTCCGGTCTTAGGATCAGTGATGCGCGCAGCCCACACCGAATCATTGCTGAACAGCAACAATCCCTCGCTCGCCTTGTCCAGCCGTCCGATCGGCGCCAGCCACGGCAGCGTCGCGCCGGCGAAGCAGCCGTACACCGTCGCGCGTCCCCGCTCATCCTGCGTCGTGGTCACCAAGCCGCGCGGTTTGTTCAGCATCAGTGCCACACGGTTCGCCGCCTGCGGCTCCCGGCCATCAATCTCGATTCGGTCCACACCCTGCCGCACCGGATGCTCGGCGTCGCGCACCACGCGGCCGTTGACCCGGACTCGCCCCTCGCTCACCCACGACGCCGCGTCCATGCGCGAGCTCAAACCTAGCTTTGAGATCACCCTTGCCACACCGTGACTCGGTACTTTCGATGCTATGGAAGTCGACTTGCCTCTCACAAGGCCTCAGCGCCGCGACAGCCGTTCGAATAGGGACCTAAATCCATCGCACTCTCCTCGCTAATATTGCGACGGTACGCCTAAGATGCATCTCGAGGGTCATTTGGATGAAACCTCACGCCCAGCAGCCA
>JBDUEQ010000157.1:0-5364 GCA_040002315.1 Gammaproteobacteria bacterium | reverse complement strand
CATCAGCGGCTAACCGCGGCGCAGAGCGCGGCCTTCATCGAAGAGTTGCTGAAACTCCCCATTGAGATTGAGCACCGATCGGCACGCGCCGTGCTGGAGATTCATATCAACCTTGCAGACCAATACACACTGACTGCCTATGATGCGGCTTACCTAGATTTGGCTCTGCGCAAAGGGGTGGCGCTCATGACTCAGGACAAGGCGCTGAGGTCGGCCGCGAGCAAGGCCGGTGTGAGAATCGCAACCCCCTAGCCGCGGCGTGTCGTCAACGGCCCTCAATTAACGGGAAACAATGTGTCCAAAAACACCATTCTGGTCACCGGCGGTGCCGGTTACATCGGCAGTCACGTCGTCCGTCAGTTGGGCGAGGCTGCCGAAAAAATAGTAGTACTCGATAACTTGGGCCGCGGCTTTCGGCAGGCCGTGACCGCGGGCGAACTCATTGTCGGCGATGTCGGCGACCAAGCGCTGGTGTCGCGGTTGCTGGCGGAATTCCAGGTGGACACGGTCATGCACTTTGCCGCCCATATCAAAGTGCCGGAATCCATGGCCGAGCCCCTGAAGTACTACGGCAACAACACCTGTTCTACGCGTGCTCTGCTGCAGGCCTGTGTCGAAAGCAACGTCAAGAATTTCGTCTTTTCCTCGACTGCCGCTGTATACGGCATGCCGGAGCAGGGGTATGCCGATGAGGAGTCGCCGACGCGTCCCATCAACCCCTATGGTACCTCCAAGCTGATGAGCGAGTGGATGCTGCGGGATGTCGCCACGGTGAGCGGGCTGCGGTACGTTGCGTTACGCTATTTCAACGTGGCAGGGTCCGATCCTAGTGGGAGGATTGGTCATTCGACGATTGGATCCACGCTGTTGACCAAGGTCGCATGCGAAGCCATGGTGGGCAAACGTCCCCATGTCTCCGTGTTTGGCAGCGACTACGACACTCCGGATGGCACGGGCATGCGGGACTACCTGCACGTCGAAGATCTAGCCGCCGCGCATTTGAATGCGCTCGATTACCTGCGCAGCGACGGCACATCAGTGACCTTAAATGTGGGATACGGCCATGGCTATTCGGTACGCGAAGTTTTAGGCATGGTCGAAACCGTGGCGGGCGAACCGCTGGTTATTCGCGAAGAGGCCCGGCGAGCCGGCGATCCGGCGTACCTGGTAGCACGCGCCGATCGCATCCGCGCAGAACTCGGCTGGCGACCCCGCTATGATGACCTGAAGGCCATCGTGACCCATTCCCTCGCTTGGGAGCGAAAACTGTTGCGGGAACCTTGGAACTGAGCGAGCGGGGCATCAGCGGGTTAACGCGTATGGGCGCGCAGCCAGGGCACCAACACCTCAAAACTGAAGCCATTGGTCGGATATAGATCAGCAATGAACGCGTGGGTGTCTTCGGCGCTGGCGGTGAGCGTCAGACCGTTGATGGCGAGAAAGGTATAGGTGGATGCGAAGGCGGTGCGCTCGTTGCCGTCGACGAAAGGATGGTATTGAGCCAGGCTTTCCCACAGCGCGGCCGCTTCTTCGATGGTGTCAATGTAGTGACCGGTGGTTGGCCGGAACAACGCGGCTTCCAGGTGCCCTGAACCCCGCAACCCGGCTCTGCCGCCATAGCGCTCGATCTGATCCGCATGGATGGCGAGAACCTCGGGCATGGTCAGACGGTCGGTCACTTCGCCAGGTTCCGGTACAGATCGGCATACTTCGCGTGACTTGCACTGTAAGCACTCATGACGTGTGCCCGGGCTTTGGTTTTCTTACGCTTCTCGATCAAATCGGCCAGCGCTTCGTCGACCAGCGCCTGCAGCTGTCTACCCTCGGCGTGCGCAAGTGCACGGACCTCGGCGAGAATTTCCGGAGTCACCTGCGTGGCGAACTTCTCTTTGGGTGTCGACATGACGCACCTTCCTGCGACGGCTATCAAGATAAATCATGATACATCAAGAAACGTGGGTGGTGCATTCGCGACGCTTTACTTGACCCCCCAAAACCGTTAGGCTTCCGCACACTTTTCCTAGTTAAATCAGAATATTACGCATGAGGATTACGATTTTTGGTTCAGGCTATGTGGGCCTGGTGACGGGCGCATGCATGGCTGATGCAGGCAATCACGTGGTCTGTGTCGACGTCGACGAGCGCAAAATCGACATGCTCAAGCACGGCGAGGTCCCCATCCACGAGCCCGGATTGGATGCGATCGTGAAACGCAATTTCGAGGCGGGCCGACTGCGTTTCACCACCGATGCCAAAGAGGGTGTGCAGCATGGACTGTTCCAGCTCATCGCGGTGGGTACGCCGCCCGACGAGGACGGATCCGCGGACTTAAGGTACGTGCTGGCGGTCGCTCGTACTATTGGCGAGCACATGACTGAGTACAAGGTGGTGACCACCAAATCGACGGTCCCGGTGGGGACGGCCGATAAGGTGCGCAAGGCGGTCCAAGGGTCTCTGGCTGCGCGGAATGTGCAGATCGAATTCGACACGGTGTCGAACCCCGAATTCCTCAAGGAAGGCGCGGCCATCGACGACTTCATGAAACCGGATCGGGTGATCGTCGGCACCGATTCCGAGCGCGCCGCGGAACTGCTGCGTTCACTGTACGAGCCCTTTACGCATAATCGGGACCGCATGATCGTCATGGACGTGCGCTCGGCGGAGCTCACCAAGTACGCTGCCAATGCCATGCTCGCCACCAAAATCAGCTTCATGAACGAGTTGGCCAATTTGGCGGAGCGGGTCGGCGCCGACATCGAGTCGGTGCGGGTAGGGATAGGCTCGGATCCGCGCATCGGCTATGCCTTCATCTACCCCGGCGCGGGCTATGGTGGGTCGTGCTTTCCCAAAGACGTTAAAGCGCTTAAGCATTCTGCTGACGAAGTGGGCTATGACGCCAGCGTGCTCAAGGCTGTGGAAATGGTCAACGACCGCCAAAAGCACGTCCTGTTCAATAAGATCAAAGCGCATTTCGGCGAATTACGCGGCAAGACCATTGCGCTGTGGGGCCTGGCCTTCAAGCCGAACACCGATGACATGCGCGAGGCAGCCAGCCGCGTTCTGATGGAATCGCTGTGGGCGGCGGGCGCGAAAGTGCGTGCCTATGATCCCGTGGCCATGCCTGAGTGCCTGCGGTTATACGGCAAGCGAGATGATCTTATCCTGTGCAAGACCAGCCCCGAGGTGCTGAAGGGGGCGGATGCGCTGGCTATCGTGACCGAGTGGCGGGAGTTCCGCAGTCCGGATTTCGATTTCATCAAGAGCAGCTTGCGCACCCCGGCGATATTCGACGGGCGCAATCTGTATGACCCGGCGGGAATGGCTCAAGCCGGCTTCAGCTACTATGCCATTGGCCGTGGCAAACGATCCCCAAGCGAGTGACCCGTGACCGTACTGATACCCGTAATTTTATCCGGCGGCGCCGGCACCAGGCTCTGGCCGCTGTCCCGGGAAATGTATCCCAAGCAACTGCTGGCGCTCACCGGCAAGCGCACCATGCTGCAGGATACGGTCACCCGTCTGGCAGGCGTTGCTGACGCCCAGCCGCCCATCGTGGTGTGCAACGAGGCACATCGTTTCACCGTGGCCGAACAGATCCGGGCTCTAGGATTGAAGGCGTCCGCGATTTTGCTCGAACCGATGGGGCGCAATACCGCGCCCGCGGTGGCGCTCGCGGCGCTTAGGGCACAGCAGATCGATGCAGAAGCTCTCATCGTGGTGGCGCCTGCGGATCATGTGATTCGCGACGCGCGCGGCTTTCAAGCCGCAGCCAACGTGGCAGCGGGATTGGCCGAGGACGGCAAGCTCGTCACCTTCGGCATCGTGGCGCATGCGCCGGAAACCGGCTATGGCTACATCCGCCGCGGCGACGGCAACGGTCCTGCGTACCCGGTGGCTCAGTTCATCGAAAAGCCGCCGCTCGAAGTGGCGACGCAGTTCGTGGCCTCGGAGGATTACTTCTGGAATAGCGGCATGTTCGTGTTCAAGG
Source organism: Gammaproteobacteria bacterium (assembly GCA_040002315.1). Classification (GTDB taxonomy): domain Bacteria; phylum Pseudomonadota; class Gammaproteobacteria; order Steroidobacterales; family Steroidobacteraceae; genus Bog-1198. The sequence goes on along the minus strand of JBDUEQ010000157.1, from coordinate 1,376 downwards.
CCGCCCGCTATCTGGCAGAACTCGCGGCATTTGCCCCGGATATTCTCGAGGCGTCTCGCGCGGCCTTTGCCGCCGCCAAGACCGATTTGGATTTCGTGCGTATCGACAAGGCCGAATTCGAGAAATGCCGCAGCGAGTCCATCGACTATGCGGTGATGGAGAAGACGCGCGACGCCGTGGTCCTGCCCTTGGATGCCGGCTGGAGCGACGTCGGCTCCTGGTCTTCGCTGTTCGATGCGCTGCCGGCCGACGAAGAGGGTAACGTGCTGCAAGGCGATGTCATGGTGTACGACACCCACGACTGTTACGTGCACTCAACCAGCCGCCTGGTCACCGCCGTCGGTATGGACGATCACATCATCGTCGAGACCAAGGATGCCATTTTGGTGGCACCGAAGGAGCGCGTCCAGGACGTGAAGGAACTGGTCGCCATGATCAAGAAATCCGGCCGCACCGAGTCCGCCTTGCATCGCGAAGTATTCAGGCCTTGGGGCAGCTACGACAGCATCGACAACGGTGAGCGCTTTCAAGTGAAGCGGTTGTCGGTCAAGCCGGGCGGGGTGCTGTCGCTGCAAATGCATCACCACCGCGCCGAGCACTGGATCGTGGTGCAGGGCACTGCGCGCATTACCTGCAACGACAAGACTTTTCTGTTGTCGGAGAACGAATCGACCTACATTCCAATCGGTGCGACGCATCGCATCGAGAATCCCGGCAAGATGCCTCTGCACATCGTCGAGGTGCAGTCGGGGTCTTATCTGGGCGAAGACGACATCGTGCGCTTCGAAGATAATTACGGCCGGCAAGGGACCAATACTTGAAATCGATTACCTGTTTTAAGGCGTACGATCTACGCGGCCGGATACCCGTTGAGCTGAATGATGATGTGGCCTACCGGGTGGCGCGCGGTTATGCGCAGTTTCTCAACCCCAAACGCATCGTCGTCGGGCGCGACATTCGCTTGTCGAGCGCCGGCCTCACCGATGCGGTGTGCCGCGGCCTCATCGACAGCGGTGTCGATGTGTACGACATCGGCGTCTGCGGCACCGAAGGTGTGTATTTCGCGACCTTCGACGGCGGTTATGATGGCGGCATCATGATCACGGCGAGCCATAACCCGCCGGACTACAACGGCATGAAATTCGTACGTGAGCAATCCAAGCCCATCAGCGGCGACAATGGTTTGCAGACCATTCGCGAATTTGCGGAACGCGGCGAGTTTGCGGCGCCATCGCGCAGCGGGACACGCCGGCTCGTGGATACCACGGACGCCTACGTGGCGCACCTTCTGTCGTATGTCGACGCCAAGAAGCTCAAGCCTCTCAAAATCGTGGTCAATGCCGGCAATGGCGGCGCGGGCTTGGTCATCGACAAAC
>JBDUEQ010000156.1:0-12560 GCA_040002315.1 Gammaproteobacteria bacterium | reverse complement strand
CGCGCGGGCCGGCGGGCGCGATGGTGGCCGCCATTTCCAGATTGGCGGCATAATCGTCGCCGTCGGAGAACACGATGGCGTCCTCGCCGGAGTCCGCCAGCACGTGAAATTCCTGGGACACGCTGCCGCCGATGCTGCCGCCGTCTGCCAGCACGGCGCGAAATCTCAGTCCGATGCGGGTGAAAATGCGCGAATAGGCCTCGTACATGAGCCGATAGCCTTGGGCCAGGCTGGCTTCATCGACGTGAAACGAATACGCGTCCTTCATCAAGAACTCGCGCGCACGCATGACGCCGAAGCGCGGCCGAATCTCGTCGCGAAACTTCGTTTGAATCTGGTAAAAATTCACCGGTAGTTGCTTGTAGCTGCGCAGCTCGCGGCGGGCGATGTCGGTAATGACTTCTTCGTGAGTGGGGCCGTACACAAACTCCCGGTCGTGCCGATCCTTGAAGCGCAGTAATTCAGGTCCATACTTGGTCCAGCGGCCCGATTCCTTCCACAACTCGGCCGGTTGCACCGTGGGCATGGATAGCTCCAGGGCGCCGGCGCGGTCCATTTCCTCGCGCACAATGCGCTCCACCTTGCGCAAAGTGCGCAAGCCCAAGGGCAGCCAAACGTAGAGGCCCGCGGCAAGACGGCGGATCATCCCGGTCCGCAGCATGAGCCGGTGGCTGATGACCTCAGCGTCGGCGGGCACCTCTTTGAGGGTGGAAATGGGGTTTTGTGATAAGCGCATAGCCGCATATCTTACATGAGCCCCCCTGGTATTATGGGGGACATGAGCGACGACGACGATCCAACAGCGCGGCCGCGGGGAGTATTCTGGCTGCCGAACCTGCTTACCACGGGAGCATTGTTCGCCGGCTTCTATGCAATCGTCGCTGCCATCGATTTGAAATTCGAGCTCGCTGGGGCAGCGGTGTTTGTCGCCATGTTCTTCGACGGATTGGACGGACGGGTGGCGCGCTGGACTCACACCGAGAGTGCGTTCGGCAAAGAGTACGACAGCCTCTCAGATATGGTGTCGTTCGGCGTCGCCCCGGCCATCGTCACATATCAATGGGGAGTGGCGCGCATCGCGGAGTACGGTTCGCTGTGGCGCAGGCTGGGCTGGCTGGTGTGCTTTTTCTACGCGGCGGCGGCGGCGTTACGCCTGGCGCGGTTCAACTCACGCGCAGCCTCCCAGGATAAGCAGTACTTCGAGGGATTGCCCAGTCCTTCGGCGGCCGCCATCGTCGCGGCGCTGGTGTGGCTCGCCAACGATCAGACCAATATTGGTCTCCCAGGATTGATACTGGCTTTTTTCGTCACCGCCACCGCCGGCGCGCTCATGATCAGCCGCTTTGCGTTCAACAGTTTCAAGCAGGTGAATCCGGGCGCCAAGGTGCGCTTCACGTACATCGTCCTGGTGCCGCTTGCGTTCGTGTTCATATTCCTGCATCCGTCAATCACCCTGCTGCTGATTTTCGGCTGTTACGCATTGTCGGCACCGACGGTGTGGCTGTATCGCAAGCTGCGCCGGCGATCGCGTTCGGTGCCGCACCCATGAACCCTGCCCTGCGCCGCGACTACCTCGCCGCTTTCAAGCTCGAGGCCTGGGTGGTGCGCGGAGCTGCCGTTGCGCCCGCGGCCGCCGCGCCTGCCATTGCCGCCGAGCCGAAGGCTGTCTCTTTGCCGCAGGCGAACGACGCGCGGGAGTCGGGTGCGGATTGGATCGAGCTGCGAGCGCGGGTGGCCGCCTGTACCCGCTGCACCCTCTCGAACACCCGTACGCAAACCGTGTTCGGCGTGGGGAGCCGCCGGGCGCAGTGGCTGATCGTCGGCGAGGCGCCGGGTGCCGAGGAGGACCGACAGGGTGAGCCCTTCGTGGGGCGCGCCGGTCAGCTGCTCAATTCCATGTTGCGTGCCATCGGTTTGTCGCGGGAGCAGGTGTTCATCGCGAATGTATTGAAATGCCGCCCACCCGGCAACCGCGATCCCACCGCCACCGAAGCGGCGGAGTGCCTGCCCTATCTGGAGCAACAGATCGCGTTGTTGAAACCTCGGATCTTATTGGCGGTCGGCCGTATCGCGTCACAGAACCTGCTGCGCACCGATGTGACGTTGGGGCGCCTGCGACAGCAAGTGCACCACTTCGGCGCCACCAAGGTGCCGCTGGTGGCGACATACCATCCAGCGTATCTGCTGCGCACGCCCGCCGACAAGCGCAAGGCGTGGGAGGATTTGAAATTTGCCCGTGAGGTGTGCGCGCGTGTCTAGCGTCAAGCAGGAAATGGAATTCGCTGCCGTCGAGATCAGGCTCATGCACGAACTCGACGTGCCGGTAATCGTGGCCATCGAACGCGCCGCCTATCAATTTCCGTGGAGCGAGGGGATTTTCCGAGATTGCTTGCGCGTGGGTTATGTATGCCGCGTCGTCGACGTCGGCGGGGAAATAGCCGGCTACGGCATCATGTCCGTGGGCGCGGGCGAGGCGCATATTCTGAATGTGTGCATTCGCGACGAATACCGCTGCCGGAGCTTTGCCCGCAAGGTTATGGTGTACTTGCTGGAAAGGGCCCGTGCCAGCGGCATGAGGGAGGCGTTTCTCGAGGTCAGACCGTCGAATACGGTCGCGGCTCGGCTTTACCACTCCATGGGCTTCGAGCAGGTGGGCATGCGACGCGGGTATTATCAGGCGACCGTTGGCCGCGAGGACGCCGCGGTGCTGCGGCGAGTCTTGGATACTTAGTACGCACGGCGATCGCCCCAAATCATCACGGCCGTTCGAAAAATGATGCGTATATCGAACCAAATGGACCAATTCTTCAAGTATTCAATATCAAATTCTATGCGTTTGGTCATGCTGTGCAAATCGTCGCCGCCACGAAAGCCATTGACCTGCGCCCAGCCGGTGATGCCCGGCTTGACCTTGTGACGGAACATGTAGCTCGGAATCAACCGTCGATAATGTTCGTTCACCGCGATTGCATGCGGGCGCGGACCTACCAGGCTCATCGACCCCTCGAGCACGTTGAATATTTGCGGCAGCTCATCCAGCGACGTGCGTCGGATAAACGCTCCAAACGGCGTGACTCTGCTGTCCAGGCGCGACACCTGCGTATAGCTGGTCGCACCGTCTTCTGTGACTGTCATGGACCTGAACTTGCAAATCATGATCTCGCGGCCATCGAGTCCATAGCGACGCTGCCTGAAGAGTACAGGCCCCTCCGACGTCAGCTTTACCCCGAGCGCCACCGCCAGCAGAACCGGCGATAAAAACAACAGTGCCATTACCGACAAGGTGAGATCGCTGGCGCGCTTAGCCAGCGTGCGCACCCCGAATAACGGCGATTCATATACAGCAAACATGGGGATGCCGTGCACCACGTCGACTCGTGCCTGTATGTCGTTCAGTGCATGCAGATCCGGAACGAAGTAAACCGACGCGACCGTGTCGCGCAATGCGTGCAGCAATTTCTTGACGCCGGGACGCGGCGACAGCGGCAGAGTAATGTAAACCAGATTGACGCCGTGTGTGCCGACAAACGCGGCGACATCTTCGGTGCGGCCGAGCAGCGGCAGAGTGGGTTGCGAGAGGCGACGCTCCTTCCGGTCATCGAAGCACCCCAGGAGTTCGATGCGCAGAAGTCGCTGCTCCTTGATCATTCTGCTCAACATCACGGCCTGCTCATTGCTGCCAATGATGACTGCGGTGCGCGTCTGCATGTGCTTGATGCCTACGCGAAGAAGCAGATGCCGAACACCGATTGCGCCGCTCCAAAGCACGACCGGCGTGAATAGAAACCAAACGATCAACACTTCATCCGTCAGCGAGTAGTGCACGTCCGACAGGTTCAGTACCAGGGCTATGCAGGCGCAGATGCCCACCCACCGGCCGCAGAGGTTCAGCAACCAGCGAAAGTCCTGCTGCACCGGAGCGTCATAATCCATGCGCGAGTCGCCGAGCAATTCTGCGGCCCCGGCAAAAGTCAGGATGCCAATCAGGAAGTCGCAACCCGTGACCGCTCGATTTCCCATCCATAGGCACAAGGTGAAAAACGCGACCGCCGATACCGGATAGAACAGGGACTTGATCAGGAAAATTACGGCCGAATCGAAGGAAGTGACGTCGTGCGACATCTCGCGCGGAGATTGTCCGCGTAAAATGTCGGCAGCTGGGGGGGCCTCGTTCATTCTTTCACCGTGAAACCATCAACACACCGAGCGATAAACGTTCAGCCGTACGCAGCTATCCGCCTTTGTGGCAATGAGTTGTGCTTGCGTCGTAACTGAAGGAACACCATCCCAATGGCCGCCAGTATGATCAGCCGGCGGTCGTGCACCCGTGCCTTCGCGGCTTGCACAAATGCCGAAGTCGCCTCGACATTCCGAAGCACGTCGCCGCTCAAATGCGAAAAACTGACACGTGCAGCCGCCGGTCCCAGCAGCATATCGGTAGTCAACGGCAGCATGCTGCTGTGAAGCGCCGCCTGAGCCGAGAAATCAATTGCAGAGGCGCTTACAGAGTGCCTCGCGTAGGAGATTCCGGAGGAGTGCATGTGCATATCGGACTTCGCCGCCCCAGCGCTTGTCGTTGCAAAAATACATACCAACAAGAGTCGGCAGCTTTTCATATTCTAGGTCCTTTCATCGAAATTCAACATCGTGTCACGTGATTCGCAGCGCCGAACCACGACTGTGTCATGGCGAAGCGTCGAAATGATTAAATGATTTAAGCATATGTTATTGACTAAATGTAGACGACTCACTATGCGTCGCGAATCAGCGACGCCCCTTTGTATTTGTTTCACAGAACTTAACAGTAGTTTGCTTTGTAGGTCAGAGTTCGCGTGGCGCGCGCACCACAATGGAAGGTGAGGGCCATCGGATCGACCCAAATTGCACCATCCTCTCAACCTTGCGTTGCAGTGATGGTACACACGCCATGTGGAACCGTTGCACTAAGACGTCATGTTGCCCGCTCGATATCCTAAAGTGAGTAGGCCGCGGGGTTCAATTCTTGTCGGAAAAGTACCGACGAGTGGTGCCAGAGCCGCGTTGCTGCAGTGGCCGGTGGTCACCGGGCGGCCGATGGTTGGTAGTTAGCTCCGTGAGTTGTCATTCGCGTGTGGTTTACCAGATCACTCAGATATATTGCGAATGGCTTAACGTCCTGTTTGACGCTCGCAGATTCGAGTGCCGCCATATAGTCGTCGCGACGATCGAGGAGAACGATCGTCCATGGATAACCGCCCGATGCCAGCATTACGTTCATGAGGAAGCGACCCATGCGTCCATTGCCGTCGAAATACGGATGTATGTAGACAAACATGAAATGCCCCAGCACTGCGCGGACAGCCGGTTCTGCTTCGGTTTGAAGTAGCTCAAAGAATGCGGGGATGAGGTCCCGCACTGCTTCACAACTTGGAGGGACGTGCATCGACCTGCGAATGTAGACCGGTCCATTGCGGTAGCCTGCAAGATCGGCGGGTTGGATGATGCCCGCCGTGACACTGGGTCCAAAGAGTTCCCGATACCAGTTGCCGTGATCGGCATCTGCAACAGCGCCTGCATTTTGATTGGCGAGAACTTTCTCGACGCTGTCCTTCACATACTGGAAGGCTTGCCAGTAGCCGCGTGCGGCGAGGGCGTTCCGGTTCTCACGGTCTGGGCCGAGCGCGTCGTTTTCGTCGTTGTCCGGGTTTCGGTTGCCTGAGCGGACGCGCTCGATCAGGGCTGTGCTTACACGATAGCCTTCGATGGAAAGCGAGTTATAGGCGTCGCTGACATAGATACCGTCGACCTGATGCAGATAGGCGCGCTTGTCGGTCGGCAGACCCGGCGGGGCGGGAAAGTGTTGTAGAACATCGCCACGCATGGCGGCCCACATCATGCGCATGCGAGTCACATAGGGCGATTTCTCGCGCGCATTGAACGTAACTGATGTTACATCCGTGAAAGGGTTGGATTCCTGCACGGTGTAGCCAGCCGTGCGCATCGTCGCGAGAATGTCGTCCGCAATTTTCGTCCTGCCGATGTTGCGGAAGGCTCCCGCCAGCCGTCCCGCAATCTTGCTGTGACCGCCGGAGAGCAGTCCCGAGAGGATTTCGGAGGCGTCACGGATCATGGCCAGGGCGGCACGAGTCGTAATCGGTCTTGAGGCGAAATCACCCGGTCCGCAGGCAATGAGGGCGGCGGGGAGTTTCATCGCCCGGAGGTCACGCTTGATTTCAATAGCGGCCTTGGCTGGCAGCGCCAGCCGCACATCGAAGATCGACGTTCCGTAAAGAAGTCCCGTCGGCTTGTTGCCACCCTTCGGCGAGCGCACCAACAGTTGGGGGGGGACGCTCCAGTCCCCCGCATGAAGGCTGATGGACTGCTCTGGATTCAGGCACCACTCGTCCCCAAATCGGGTGTTGAGGTAGTCGGCGCAGAAACCCCAGAATGACGCGTACCATCCGGTGCTTTCGCCCGCCGTGTCGTCGGGGCGGGCGGGAACGTACCAGCCCTTCATGACTTCTTGCAGGAACCCATACTTCACCAGCCGCTCGCGGTGAATGCGGGTTAGATCGTTGGCGCGAATAGCGACCTTACCGTCGTCCAGAAGAACCTTCAGGAGAGATAGGGAGTTAGCGAGTTTGTCCGAGGGTGAGGCCACGTAGCCTGTATCGCATTCTTAGGCTATTGCGTCAACCATGTTTTAGGTTATTATGAAAACCATAATTTAGGTTATAATGATAATCAGTCTCAAGGGGTAGCGTCGGCAAAGGCCTGGTGGGCCAATGCTACCAGGCAGATAAGTTATAAATGCTGGTACAAAATATTGTACAGACTGAGTTCAGGACACGATTTATTGTATGAGTTTAGAGGAAGAAATAAGGAGAAGACGCACTTTTGCCATCATCTCCCACCCCGACGCGGGCAAAACCACCCTAACCGAGAAGCTGCTGCTGTTCGGTGGCGCCATTCAGATGGCGGGCACGGTGAAGGGCCGAAAAGCTACCCGTCACGCGACTTCCGATTGGATGCGATTGGAGCAGCAACGAGGAATTTCCGTGACTTCTTCGGTGATGCAATTCCCTTACTCGGACTGCATCATCAATCTGCTCGACACACCGGGCCATGAGGACTTCTCCGAGGACACCTATCGCACGCTGACTGCGGTGGATTCGGCCCTGATGGTCATCGACTGCGCCAAGGGAGTGGAGGAGCGCACCATCAAGCTGATGGAAGTGACGAGGCTGCGCGATACGCCCATCATGACCTTCGTCAACAAACTGGATCGGGATGGCCGTGCGCCGATCGAGCTGCTCGATGAAATCGAGAGCGTTCTGAAAATCCAATGCGCGCCCATGACCTGGCCCATCGGCATGGGGCGCGATCTGCTCGGCGTCTACCACCTGCTGGAGGACAGGATCTATGTCTACGTGCCGATGGAGAAAGGGCGGGTGGGAACCCACGAGACCATCGACGGCATCGCGAGCGATGCAGCCCGCGAGTTTCTCGGCGACCGTTACCGGGTGTTTCTCGAGGAGGTGGAATTAGTCCGCGGCGCCAGTCCTCAATTCGACCTGCAACGTTATCGGGCCGCACAGCAGACGCCTGTTTTTTTCGGCTCCGCCGTAAACAATTTCGGCGTCCGCGAGTTGCTCTCCTCCTTCGTCAGGCATTCGCCCGGTCCGCTGCCGCGGCCGACGCTGCAGCGCCAGGTCGAGGCCGCCGAGCCCAAGCTCACGGGATTCGTGTTCAAGATTCAAGCCAACATGGATCCGGGACATCGCGATCGCATCGCTTTCATGCGCCTATGTTCCGGACGGTACGCACGCGGCATGCGTCTGCATCAGGTGCGCCTCGACAAGGACGTGCGCATCGCCGACGCACTGACGTTCCTGGCCGCCGACCGAAGTCAGGCAGAGGAGGCTTACGCCGGTGACATTATCGGCCTGCACAATCACGGCACCATCAACATCGGCGATACGTTCACCGAGGGCGAAGAGCTGACCTTCACGGGCGTGCCTAATTTCGCGCCGGAGATTTTTCGCCGCGCCGTCCTCAAGGATCCGCTGCGGATGAAAGCCCTGCAAAAGGGCTTATCGCAACTCTGCGAGGAGGGCGCGACCCAGCTGTTCAAGCCGCTGCGCAACAACGATCTGATCTTAGGCGCCATCGGGCAGCTGCAGTTTGAAGTGGTGGCGTTTCGTCTGCAGGACGAATACAACGTGCAGTGCGTATTCGAGGCCATCAATGTGGCCATCGCGCGTTGGGTGAGCATCAGCGATGAGAAGCGCCTGGCGGAGTTTCGCGACAAGGCCTATGACTATCTCGCCATCGATCATGCGGGAGAGCTTGTGTATCTTGCGCCGACACGGGTCAACATGGGCCTCACCGAGGAGCGCTGGCCGGAAATCAAATTCCTCAAGACGCGGGAAAATCTCGCGGCCTGAGCGGTTACTGGTGCGATGCTCCCGACCTCGCTATCGGCCGAAAAGCGCGTACCGCGGCGTCGAATTGAGCGACGCTGATGCGCGAAAGCGCACCGCCATAGCGCAGACGCGAGTAGTGACGGCAGAGTGCAGCCACTGCCGGGCCCAAATCCGGCCGCTGCTCGGCGACGCGCGCGGCATAGGCCTCCGCGCCTTCGTGCGCCGGGCGGGGAATGCCCACCGAGGCCAATTTGGCGCATAGCCGCGAGTAGGCTCGAAGCAGCAGTTCGCGACGTGCGGGTTCGATTTCGCGGCGCACCGACCAAGTGAGCCAGCACATCACCAGCGTCAGCGCTGCGGCCAGCACCAGCACGAGTTTTTGGCCGTCGGGCTCGGGGATGTGCATCCATTCCAGCAGTCGGTTTTGCGAGTCTTGATCGAACAGCAGGATACGCTCGCGCCACAGCTGGCTGAGTGCATCGAGCCGCAGCCGCGCGTCGGCGAGCCAGGGCGTGCGGCGTTGCCAGCGGCTGACCAGAGGCTCATCAGCGCTCAAGGCGCCTTCGGCGCTCGGCTCGACACGGTTGGGGGCGATCGCGGACGTGGGATCGACGCGCAGCCAGCCCTGACCTTCGATCCAAACCTCGACCCAGGCGTGCGCATCGCTCTGGCGCACAATCCAATAGTCCGCGAATCGATTGAAGGTCCCGCCCTGATAGCCTGTCACGATATGCGCCGGAATTCCGGCCGCCCGCATCAGCACCGCGAACGCCGACGCATAGTGACCGCAAAAGCCGCGCCTGCTATCGAATAAAAATGCGTCCACCGAGTCGCCGATGAGCTTGGGCGGTGTCAGCGTGTAATAGAACGGCTGCTGCGTGAACATCGCGAGCACGGAGCGCAGGTAATCCACATCGTCCGGGTGCTGGGCGCGGAGAGTTTGTGCGAGTTGAACCGTGCGCGGGTTGCCCCTTGGGGGAGCGCTGTCCCGCTTTCGCAATAGAGCGCTCAAGGCGGCCGGGTTTTGCACATGGGTGTACGAAGTGACGGCGACGTGGATGGGCCGCGACAACGGCTCTCGTTGCACCAGTGTGTAATCACTGGTGAGGCGGCCGCCCGGCAAGTCCCAGCGTGCGGGCCAGTCGAGGGTGAGAATCCAATTGTGCCGATGCGGCTCCATGTTCACCGTGTAGCGATAGGCTGCGCCTAGGATTTGCAAGGGCGGCGCCGCACCTCCGGAGTAGGCACGCCGCCAAGTGTGCCCGTCGAAATCGTGCATCACGGGACCGCGCCAGTAGCGCTCCAGCGGCGGCGGCGGTGCAGCCGTAAAGCGCACGCGGAATGCGACTTCATCGGATTGCACCAGCTGATCGATATCGCCGGGGCTCAAGGTGTCGCTCAGGCCCGTGGTAGCGGCGTTGCCGTCATCCGGCAGGTGCCACAACGGTCCCGCCAAGCGCGGGAACAGCAGCCACAAGGCCAGCGCGAGCGGCAGCGCTTGCACGAGTATACGGCCCGAATAGCGCAGCCCGCGGCGCCAATCGGTCGCGTTCTGGCGCGTGGTGAGACGCAGCAAACTGGCCGTCGTCAGCCACAGGATTGCGATGAGGTAGGCGAACAGCCAAAACGAATCGCTTTCCAGCAGAGCCGACACGCTCAGAAAGTAAATGCTGAGTGTGACGATGTAGATGTCCCGCGGCGTCTCAGCTTCGAACAGTTTCAATCCTGCCATCAGGGCCAGCAGCGCCGTTCCGGCGGATAAGCCGTTGAAGGTGCGGAATTGCGCGAATACCAGCGCGATCGCCAACGCTGCCACCGCCAATCGAATGGCACGAGGCGGAGCAGAGCGGCCACGGTAGGCGAGCAACAGCCGTATGCCACCCGACATCGCCACGGTGACCGGCACCCAGACCGGCAGCGACACCAGGTGAGCGGCGACTGCCAGCGCCAGGCAGGCGCTGATCCCTAGCAGGTGATCGAAGGATATGGGTTTATGGTTCATAAGCGGCCAACGCCCGCAAACAGGCGATACGATGCGCCGTGCCGCGCCCGAGCGGAATCTCCTTGCCGGGAACGCGCAGACCATAAATGCGTTGTGCGCTGTCGCTCTCCAGCACCCACAAGCACAACTGCGATAGGCGCTCCTCCGTGTGCTGGCCCGCGAGCGAGGACCATTCCAACCATTCAGGCTGGGCAGCCAAGCTGCTGTAGCTGCGAACCGCCGCCTCGCCGCCGCGTGCGAGAACCTTCCATGCCATATGCTTCAAGGGAATGCCGGGTTCGTAGGCACGCAGGCCTGCGAAATCTTCATCACCGCGCGCCTCCGATCGTGAGACGAAACCTATGCCGCCGCTCGCCGGCAGCGTGCGCGTGCCCCGCGGAGCGGGAGCAACGTAGGCGGTGAGTGATCCTTGCACATACGTCCAGGCGTGGAACCAGCCGAAGGGATAGCGCGTGCGCAACTCGAATTGATCGAGGCGGGTGATGCCGCGCCGCGCCACCGGCACCGCGACCGTAACCGATTCGCTCGATAGCGCCGGCACCGTGCGCGTGCCGGAAGCCGTCATGCAGCGGATCTCGACATCGCAACGATCGACCTTCGAATCGTTGCGCAGCACGAACGTGAAATCGGCAGCGCCGCCGGCAAAGGCATCCACTTCCGTGGTCGCATCCACATGCAGTCCGAGCAGATTGCGATTGCAATGATGCATGGTGACGAGCGCAACACTCACCATGAGAAAGGCAAAGGCCAATCCCAAATTGCTGTTGTAGTTAAAGCCCGCGATCAGCATGGCGACGAGGGTGAAGGCCAGCATCAGGCCGACGCGCGCCGGCAGAATGTATATTCGGCGCCGATTGATCCTGATCGGCAGGGAATCGCTGCCATGACGGCGCGCGGCCCAGGCGCGTAATCTACCGATCGCTGCCTGGCGCAAAGTGCTCAAGATCGCCTCGCTCAAGGAATGGGAACGGCCTCGAGCAGCCGGGTCACCGCTGCAGGACTGCTGTCGCGCTGCCGCAAGCGATGTTCGACCACCGCGGCAAACACCGCCTGCACATGTTCCGGAATGACGGCGTCGCGGCCGGCAATCAGTGCCCAGGACCGCGCCGCACGCAACAGTCCAATGGCCGCCCGCGGCGACAGGCCGACGTTCAATCCCGATACACGTCGGGTGTGGGCGACCAGGGCTTGCACGTAATCCAGCAGCGCCGGCGACACGTGAACGTCGAGTACGCGCGCCTGCAGCACGCGCAGGCTGTCGGCGCTGGCAATTGTAGTGAGCGAGTTCACCAAGTCGCGCCGATCCACTCCGCTCAAGAGTTCACGCTCCGCCGCGGCTGCGGGATACCCCAAGTGGACGCGCATCAGGAACCGGTCCAGTTGGGACTCGGGAAGCGGGAAGGTGCCGACCTGATCCTGCGGATTCTGCGTGGCGATGACGAAGAACGGCTCGGGCAGCGGCATCGATTGGCCGTCGAGAGTTACCTGGTGCTCTTCCATGGCTTCAAGCAGGGCGCTCTGCGCCTTGGGAGAGGCGCGATTGATTTCATCGGCCAGCACCAACTGCGCAAATATTGGACCGCGCTGGAAGCGGAATTTTCCGGTCTCACGGTCATAGATGGACACGCCCAGCACATCGGCAGGCAGGAGGTCGCTGGTGAATTGCACCCGCTGGAAGGACAGGCCCAGAGTTTTCGCAATGGCATGCGCGAGCGTGGTTTTCCCCACTCCCGGAATGTCTTCTATCAGTAAATGCCCACGCGCCAACAGGCAGGCAATACATAGGCGGATCTGTGCGTCCTTGCCGAGTATCACCCGGTTGATTTGGGCGAGGACTGCGTCGATCTCGATCTGCGCCGCGTTCATTGGCTCTTGATTGCGGTTACCCGTGCGATCTGCGCGGTCAGTTGTTTGAGTTCCGTGCGCAATTCGCACAGCCGCTGCTGATCCTTGGCCACGACATCGGGCGGTGCATTCCTGGCGAATTCAGCATTGCTCAACTTGCTGTCCATTTTAGAAAGGTCGGTCTCCGTTTTGCGCACTCGCTTGGCCAGGCGATCCAGTTCGGCCGCCGGGTCGATCAAGCCCGCCATCGGCACCAGTATTTCCAGCGTACCGAGCAGGGCCACGGCGGATATAGGCGCGGCCTGCAG
>JBDUEQ010000155.1:0-17545 GCA_040002315.1 Gammaproteobacteria bacterium | reverse complement strand
ATGCTCGAACCGCACTGGAACGAGAAGAATCGGCGAAGCGTTGATGAGTTGCTCAAGGTCGCCGGGTGGCCACTGGCTCGGCGGCCTTAGCGGCCCGGTCAAGTCATACTTCTCGAAGGTTCTGAACGCGTGCCCGACGGGAAATTTCGAGCAAGCGCCGTTAGCGTCGTAGAATGAATTCTCCTCGGGTGCGTTTCTGCCTGCGGTGGCAAATAGTTCGCCGTGATTCCACGGCTTGCGCTTTTCCCATATTGAGATCTGCTTGCGCACCTGCACCTTGAGGAGAATTCCCGGCGCGTTGCGCAGTTTCTCGTGCACGTCCTGTTGCCAACCGGGCCGGGCTTCAGCCCTAGTGACCTCGGCGAGGCGCTTCGACCAGTAGTCGAGAATCTGAGGTTCAGTGTCGATCGGTGTGGTGCAGGACTCGACTTGCAGATCCATCACATAACCTTGCAGCGTCGGTTCCGGCTGCACCCGAAGCAGCACGGCGAGGGTGCCCACGACCGCTGTGCCAATGAGGAAGCGCCACTGCAAGCGCGCGGGAACGCCGATGACGGTGCAGGCGAGCAGGAGCACCAGCCCCAATACAGCGCCGGCGGGGCCAGTCATAAGAATGCCGACCAAAGGTCCCTGATTGGCGTCGGGCTCAAAGACCATCGGACCGAAGAACCCGCTCGCGAATCCCGCGGCACCGAGAAGCACCGGCCACCGCAGCCCTGGTTTGCGGACATCTTTCTTCACGGGGACGGCCACTCTCAGAACCAGAGGATCAGCGCCAGGGACAGCAGCATATAGGCGGCTATCGCTGACCAGTAGCGCAGTGGCCCGTCTGTGCGTCGGAAGGTCCGGCCCCATACTCCGGACTTCGCGTATACCGAGCCGCTCAAAACGGCTATGCCGACGTAGCCGGCGAGCAGCAGCCCCAGTGCCTTGAACAAGCCATTCATGTCAGCACTCTACCGACGGATCTGCCTGTCTCCGTGATCCAGGTCACGTATCTCGGAGGTCCCACTTGGAGACATCCAACGGAGGCAGCAAAAATCAGAATCGCTGAAGGCTTTCACTGGCCGACACCGTGGACGCCATCCCCGCAATGGCCAATGCTACAGTCTGCCGCGAATTCCTACCGTGTAGCGTGACTCGAATATGCCCGTGTGCATGACCTGGTCGGGCCACACCAAGTAGTAGCGCTCCGTCTCCTGGGTCAAATTCGTGCCTTGCACGTAAAGCTGCACATGCTTCGAGATGTCGAAGCTGGCGGATGCATCGAGATAAAAAGTCGGTGCCTGGTATTCCTCGAATCCGGCAATGCCGCCGTAGTCCTGTGAGAACGCCCGCTTCGAGCGATAGTTGCCGGCCAGCCGCACCTCGAAGCGCTTGTCCTGGTACCAAAGGATGGCATTGCCTTGTTCCTTGGAATTATCTTGGAAAGGAATTGTGTTGCCCGCCACATCGGTGCCGACATTGCTGGGGGAGAACGTGAAATTCACATCCACGCCAAAATTACCTAAAACGCCAGGCAGGAAGTCAAACGCTTGCTTGGCCCCCGCCTCAACGCCATGCAGCGATTTGCCGGTTCCCTGTATCGGACCTGAGATGGCAACGCAACGGTTGCGCACGATGCCGTCCTCATCGGGCAAATCGCAGCGCAGAGCGCTGCCGTTGCTGATGAAGCTCGCGACATCGACAAAGAACACGGCGAGACTCAGCACGCTCGATCTTCCCGTGTAGTACTCCAACGATAGATCGTAGTTGGAAGAGCGCCAAGGCTTGAGTTCCGGATTGCCGGCCTGTGCACCATTCAACACGGCAAACACCGGCGGCGAGGATCCGGCAACAATGCCGTATTGTAGTGTCAAACCGCCGCCCCACTGGTCAAGATCCAATAGCTGCATGTTCTTTGCGTATGCAAATCGCAGTTTCAAATCGTCTCGCAGATCGAGCGCCAGATTGAACGCGGGAAGAATATCGGTGAAATCGTGGTCGGTATGGATGATTCCCAGATCCGTGGGATTGACGAAATATGCCGGCTGCTCGCCCACCTGGTGCTGATCGATTCCAAGGCTTGTTCTTATGAAGCGCACACCGACGTTGCCGCTGAAGTGAACCAGCGCGTCGCCGGAAAAGTTCCCCTGCACGTAACCGCTCGTCTGTGCAACGTGTACACGCCACGTACCGCCGGGATCGATGCTCCGCACCTCGCCTGGGTACAGCGAGTTCTGAAAGGCCAAGACATCGTCCATCACCTTGGGGTTAAGATCGTATATCCCCACGCCGTTGACGCCGGCGAGACTCTTATAGAAGCTGATGTTATTGGCAAGAACCGGCGGCAGTTGACCCGGCGGCTGGGCAGAAATGACCCCGGCCCGATAGAAACCAGTGTTGGGATCGCCTGCTTTGCAACCGCCCGGTATGCCTCCGCCGTCAAGGATCACGTCGACCGCCTTGTAGCGCGTGTAGCAGCCGGTGCTGTTCGCAATATTCACCGACGTATCTTCCAAACCCGTCGCCGGATCGACCGGGTTGTTGTAGGCACCATTGCCGCCATACACCGGCGCCACCAGTGCGAAATTCTCATTCGATGCCGTGCGGCTGCCATGACGAACGCCGAAGTCCAGCCCCATCTTGGAGCCGGCCAATTTGTAGTGGCCGTCGGCGCGCAAAATGCGCATGGTGGCGCTGCGTTCGTAGTCGTTTTCGGACGCGATCGTCTTGAGAGAATAGGCGTCCTTGTTGTTGAGCAGGCTCTGCAACGAACCGGGCAGCGTGATGGCCATGTGACTGCCCGTCATATCGACAAGCGCCGGCACGGTATTCGCGGGGAACACTCCGAGGGCCGGCGGGTCGAATACGCGATTGCCGCCCGGATACACCATTGAGCCATAAGGCGCGACGCCATCGGGCTCGTTCGGCCACAGCCCGCCATCCGACAGCGCAAACTGGGTGTAACTCTCCAAATGCAGCTCGTGCGCATTCGCGGCGATTCCGCGCACGTCCGCCGTGAAATTTCCGCCGTTATCGTAGTGAAGCTGCAGATTGAAATTCCGGGAAATTGAATCGGTCTGATGATTCTCCGAGTACGTCTCGATATCGCCGAGATAATCCTGATAGCGCTGCGTTGTATAGAACTCATTCAACGAGGTATCGCCGCCATTGAAGCCGTTGAACACCTGGGTTCCGGTGTCGCGTGCGGTGACCGGCAGGAAAGTGGCGCCGCTGAATGTGGCGTTGTTGAGCTGATAACCCGTGGTCCGATCGTGGCGCTGCTGGTCGGTATAGAAGAAGTCTCCGCTCGCCGAAAAGCCCCCTCCCATGTCCGCTTGCGCTGAAAGATTAAAGCCGATTCGCTTGCGCTCCAACTGCCTGTCCAGGGCGGCAAAATCCGGCGAGCCATAGAATGCGCCGGTGGCCTTGCCGTCGCCATTGACGTCGACATCGCATCCGTTCGTCGTCGTCGCCGTATAGGTGCCGCCGTTGTTGGTGCAATTCCCCGGCGTCAGCAATCGCATGCCGGAAGGCAAAGGAGCACCGAGATAGGAATTCAAGAATCCGATGGAGCTCGTCGTGCTATCGGTGGTTTCGCCATATAGGGCGCCGCTATATTGATCCATGCCATCTTGTGAGTTTTCGAGCGTCACATCGGAGTACGCGACCGAAGCCAAAAGACCCCATTTCTCCGCGTGATAGCCGATCAGGCCATCCAGAAGAGGTTGATATTTATCGGATAATTTGCCGTGCGCTCCCTCTGCGGCGCCGGACAGTGTCCACCCGCTCTTGAGATCGAACGGGCGGCGGGTCCGCAAGTCGATCGTTCCGGTGATGCCTCCGTTCAGCAGACTGGCGGTCGAGGATTTCATGACATCGGCCCCCGCGAAGAGCTGCGAGGGAACGTCACCGAAGTCGGGCTGCACGCCCACGATGGTCTGCGTCGTCAGGAATGACTCGCCATTGAGCAACGTTCCCACTTGCGGCAGGCCACGGATGTTGACGGAGGTGCCTTCACCGCCATCCCTATCGATCTGCACGCCCGTTATTCTCTGCAGCGAGTCCGATATGGTGGTGTCTGGCAGCTTGCCGATGTCCTCCGCGCTGATGCTGTCTTGAATCATGACTGCGCCGCGCTTGAGGTCGACGGATCTTTGCTCCGAGGCGCGGACGCCGGTCACGACGATTTCCTGAAGTGCGCTGCCATCGTCGCCCGGCGTCGCTTGGCCGTTGGCCGCCGGCATGGCAAACAGCGACATTGCCAGACATCCGATGGGTCCCATCGTCTTGTAATTCGTAGTCATTCGTCTCCCTCCCATGAAAAACTACAGCAGCGACGTGTTCACTGCGGCAGCGGCGCGACCAACACTTCCATCTCCCATTGCTCCGTCGCGTGATTGATGCGCGACTGGTAGCCGTAGTACCGTCCATTGAATACATGTTGGAAAAGACAGGCACGGCCGCCGCCCTGCACCGGATTGTCGGCAACCGGGGCAAAATGGCCGTCGGGCTCGGTGGCTGCGAAGACCTTGACCTGCCAGTCGTTCTTGGTATCCGAGCCGTAACGGCCCGGAAAGACCTCGGTGGCGAGGTAGTAAATCCCGTGCCCTGACTTGGCGTTTGGCACATAGAGGAGATTCGGCGCCGCCACCGTATGGGTGGTGTGCATGAGCAGGCGCTCTGCGGCCGTCCCCAGCGCCGCTATGTCCCCGGCATTCCTGCCGACAATATCGAAGCTGTCCTTGTCATTGCCCCGGTAGAAGGTAAGGAAAAACTTTCCCGACACCGGATCGATGAACAAATCAGGGTTTTGGTTGCGCTGGGCGGGGACGGGTGCGACCAGATTCTGCAACTCGGTCAAGTGTGTGCCATCGTCGGAGCGCGCGAGCACGATGCGGCTGCTCGGCGTGTCGTAATCGCGCGTAATCGCAAAATAGACAACATCGTGTCCGCCTTCGGATACCTTGAGTGCCGAGGGCCAGCGGGCGTTCAGCCACAGCGGATTAGCGTCGAACTTGCTCCATTGGATCAGATCGTTGCTGCGCATCAGACCCATCCCGCGCCCATTGTTGAGGCCGTACCATCCCCAGTAGCGGTAGCCGCCGTGATTCCACTCAATCACCGACAAGGTGTGCGGTTGCTGATCACCCTCCCATGCCTGTGGCGGCAGCAAGAGATGCTGCGGTGCCGGCAATTTGATATATCGCTCGGTCAATGCGTGCGCGCTCAGCAATGTGCTAAGACCGCAGGCCAAAGCCGCCAATCCCAGCCGATGCAGCTCGCCAAGGTTCACTCGACGCATCCTTTTCTCCTTGTTTCGCTACTGCTGCGGGACGTTGTTGCGCTTGCCAAGCAGCGCGTTGTTGACCAAGGGCTTGGCCCAGAATCCGGCGCTCATCACGCAGCCGAAACTCGCGTACAAGATCAGCATGCCTGCGCGAAGTCCAAAGAGATCGCCGAGCTGGCCGATCAGCAGCGGCACGAGCGCTCCACCCATGATTCCCGTGCACAAGATGCCGGCCAGAGGACCGTGATGCGTCGGGACGGAGTTCAGGGCGAGCGACACCAGCGTCGGCCACATGATGGAGGCAAATAGTCCGACGCACGGGAATGCCATCAGACTCAACCAGGGCGGGCCGAACAGGGCCAGCGTCAGTGCTGCTAAAGCACCGGCCGAAAATCCGACCAGAACCTTGCGGCTGTCGAACAATTTGAGCAACAGCATTCCAGCCAAGCAGCCGACGGTGAGCATGCCCCAGAAATAGGCCACGGCTGCAGCGCCTTGAACGTGCGGATCGAAGCCGTGATAGCGGCTCAAGAACTGCGACATCCAGTCTGCTGTTCCTTGCTCGGAGCCGACGTAGGCCACAACGCAGGCGAAATATGCCCACACCACGGGCCGCCGCAGCAGCGAGGTATACATGTTGAGAGTGCCCGCGGACTCATCGGCGCCGCGCACCACCACCGGCAGCTTGAGAACGGCAATGAATGCCGTCATCATGCCGGCGCAAACTGCGAATACCCAGTACATGGAGACCCACGGCAAGTTCACCGGCGTCACCGCGGCCAGCAGCCGTATTGCACCGCTGTGCTGGATGCCGTTGGAGCCCAGTCGCGAAACCAGCAGAGAGTAGACCAGCGGACTGATAAACGATGCCGCGCCGAACACCAATTGAGCGAAGGCGGAATTGAATGCGAAGTGCTCCTTGCCGCCTGCCACACGCAGCAGAGGGTTGATCGCCACTTGCAACGCAGCCATGCCCGCGCCCATGACGAACAGCGACATGATGGCGACGGGGTAGGTTGGCCGCAGTCCAAAGCACAAGGCGCCGACGGTGGCAGCGAGAAATGCGCCGAGCAGCAGCGGCTTGTCACCCCATCGCTCCACCAGAAATCCCGCCGGAACGGATGCAACGCCGTAGGCCATAAAAAATGAGAATGGCAGCACGGCGGCCATGGTCAGGGAGACATGAAAGTCGTGAATGATGTCCGGTACCAGTGCACCCAGGATGTTCGTCAAGAACGAAATAACGAAAAAGATCAGGAATACGAGGCCGACGACGAAGCGGCTGGTTGCCTGTGCCCTAACCGGAAATGCGGCGGCGCTGCTCATTCGGTGTCGGTAATTTTGTTGGCGTGTTCGAATTGCCCCGCTTCGCGCCCCGACAGCGTTGCCAGTGCCAAGGTCATCATTTGTATCGGCAAGATCTCGAGGATAGGGCGCAGTTGCGGGCTGCACTCGGGCAATCGCAGCGGCGCGCAAACCGCTTCGGGCCCGATGAGCTCGCAACGGGCGCCGCGAGCGAGTAGGTCGCGGGCCAGCCTAAGATTGAGCTCCCGCGAGCGCTCGTCGCCGCTAAAAATACCGAGCCACACGTGCTCGTTCAGCATTTCCATCGGGCCATGCCGGAAAGCGGCGCTGCTCATGCCCTCGGCATGCAGTCGTGCGGACTCCTTGATGATGAGCGCACCGGTTCCCGCTGCCGCGAGCGAGTCGCCGCGACCCACCAGAAATACATGGCGCACGCCGCGCAGCCGGTGAGTCAGCACATCGGTGTGATTGCGCCACTGCTGCAGGTAATTATCCACCTCGATCGAGGCGGGATCTAACCGCTGCAGTGTTTCGCGCTCACCGACGCCGCTCAGAGATGCCGACAGCCACTGCAGGATCAGCATGCCGGCCAGGTAGGTCTTGCACGACACGGAATGCTCGAGTCCCGCTTGCATGAGGAGAGTCAAATCGGATTTTTGAGCGAGCTGCCCCTCCGCGGAGTTCGTGATCCCCAACACGAACCCTCGAGCATCGAGCTCGAGCAGCTTGATGATTTCCGCACTACCGCCGGATTGCGACACGGCCACGATCAAGCTATCGGCATCACACAGGGCCCGAGCATGGTGAATGAGCTCGGAGGTTTCCATCATGACTGGATGGAGTCCCGCCGCAATTAACGCATAGTTGAGCGGATGTAGGGTGTGATAGGAAGAGCCCATTCCGGTCAGCACGATGCGTTTCCAGCGCCGGGCATTTAAGCGCGCGCTCACTTCATTCCAGCGTCCGGGTTCTCGTAGCCATGTCAGGGTCTTGTCGAGCGCTGCCGGCTCCGACATCAAGTCCCGGAAGTAGGCCCCTTCGATCACATTGGCGGGTGCAGTTACCATACCGCCGCGTCCCGTTTGAAACGGTGCCGCCATGCGGCCGCGGCGCCGATCAATCCCGCATCATTGCCGAGCGGCGAAGTGACCAGGGCGACCGCATTGCCCGGGACCAGGCGGCATTGACGCGCAACCGCGTCCCGAATGAGCGGCAACAGGAGATCGGCACTTTGCATCACGCTGCCGGTGAGCACGATGACCTCCGGCGCGAACATAGTGATGAGGTTGGCAACGCCTATCCCCAGGTACTCCGCCTCGCGAGCCACTTCGCAGCGCGCCGCCGGATCGCCCTGCCGCGCCAATTCGCAAACCTGCTCCGCGGTGAGATCGGCGCGATGCGCGTAGTGTTCCGGCGCCGTTAACAATAACCGCTTGGGCATGGCCGGACCGCGCGCCAAGCCTTCCCAACAGCCGTGCGCTCCGCAAAAGCACTCAGGACCCGTGACATCGATGACGTGGTGGCCGACCTCCGGATGAACACCGCCGACGCCGCGATACAACTGTCCGTTGAGAACAATGCCGCCACCGATGCCGGTGCCGACCGTAATGCAAATGAGGTGCTGCTTGCCGCGGCCCGCACCCCAGGCGAGTTCGCCCAAGGCGGCTGCATCGGCGTCGTTTTCCATGGCGGTACTCACGCCGAAGCGTTGTGCGAGTTCCTCGACTGGATTGCGGTCGCGCCAGCCCGGCAAGAAATCCACGTCCCCGATGGCGCCGCTCACCGGCTCCACAGGTCCGGTGCAGCCGATCCCAATGCCACAGAACGCCGCGCCGGCGCGATCCTGCGCTCGTTTTAGCATGCCATCGACGCGCATCATGGCGGCGTCGAATCCCTCGCGCGCCGAGGTGGCCGATTCCTCTCTCGCGAGCACTCGCCCCGACTGGTCTATGGCGCCCACCGCAATCTTTGTCCCGCCGATATCGACGGCGCCGACGATTGACGCCTGCGGATTCATGGCGAGAACGTCCATTCAAGGATGGCGCCCCCGTAAGCCGGCAGATCGACTTGCCGGCCGTCTGCGGCTTTGGGCAGTTCGCGAGCACCTTCAGCGGAAACCTGTCGAAGCGTGCGCGTGGCTAGTGCGGTCGAAATGGACACATGCTGGGCTTCGCCGCTGTGATTGGCGAGAATCACGTAGCCTCGACCGCGGCCCATCAAGGCCGATGCTTCGACGGCAGGCTTGTCCGTACTCACGATGGAGCGAACGCCGCTCCAGTCCTTGAGCGCGCGATACAGCCGATCGGCATTCTGGCCCCCTTCGAATGCCATGGTTTGATTGCCCAGATAGGACTCGATCGGGTATGCCGACAACAGAGTCTTGCCTTTGCCCAAAACGTGTGCGATCAGGGCGGGTCTGCCGTCCTGATCGACCGCAATGACCTCGCCGCCCACGACCTCGAGTCCCGTTCCCCAATGGCGCGCGGCGGCGCCGGGAGAATTGAATCGAAAGCTGTCACCCTCCTTGAGCTCGCCGAAAGACTTGACGATCTTCAGAACGACGTCCGTGACCGGCACGGAGTCGGTCATGCGCGCCCCGAACAGCGCCGCCATGTCAGGGATGGCTGAGCTTGCCGCGAGCGAGGCGTAGAGAACGCCGCCGCCTCGTACATAGTCGGCCGCTTTGGCCCAAAAATCGGTATGAACGTGAACGAATACGGGGTCCGTTGCGGTCAGCGGCGCCGGCATCAACACCAACGGGTGACGTTGCCAATCGCCGTATTCGCGGGGCAAATCTGGTTTCAGGCCCGCACGATGCGCCAGGATGTACGAGGCAAGCACCGCACTCATCAGGGCTTGATTCCCCTCGAACGCAGGCACGGCTTGGCCATTGACCACCCCGCCCTCCGAGGTCGAGACATAGGGCAGCACATTGGGTCCCGTCAATCCAAATCGGGAGAAATCACCGCGGGTCCTCGCCCATTCCTCGGGAATGATGATGGCGGCGTCCGCGGCGGCCGGCTCCACGCCGTCGAGATCGAGTCGACTGACCAGCCTGGCGAATTCGACAAATGCCGACCCCTGGGGCTTGAGTTTCCGATCCCACGTCGTTAAGCCGAACTGTGTCTCATGCGGTGAACGCAGATAGGGGACTTGCGTGTATTGCTGCGGCGCCGCGTCCGTGTAACACCACAACAGAAACCCATTGGCGCCCGCGGCCAGCGCCGAATACAGGTTGACGCGATCGAACTGCGTGATTTTTTCCGCGGAATACTGCGCAGATGAAGCGCCCATTTCCTGCACCATCACCGAATGCCCCGCGCCTTGACTCAAGCTTGTCTCGAATGCGGCGCCGTAGGTACTACGCTCGGACACCATTGCGTCCGGGAACAATTCGGGCGTGTAAATGGTGTAGGGATGGACACTGAAGAAATCCACGTCCCCCGCGATGGTGTCGGGACGAAACGGGCCATGCGTCATGTCCTGGGTGCTGACGCCCACCACGATGGGATGCAACGCGTCGAATTTGCGGATGCCGCCCGCGATCAGGCGGGTCCAATTGACGGCGGCGGCATCGCTCGTATCCGGCGCGATCCAAAACGGCGGCTCATCAGTAAGGTCCCAGGCGAGGATCGCCGCTTCATTTGCGTAGCGCCGCCCCAGCTCGCGCGCATGATTGGTCTCCAACCGCAGCATCTCAGGATCGGTATGAGGATTGCGGCCATGGCGCCACGGCACATCCCAGTACGCCTCGCCCACCTCGCCTCCCACAAATAACGTCGGATGCAGATAGAGGTGATGCCTGTGGGCCAGAGCGATGAGGTAATCGAGTTGCTCGAACGCTTCGGGGTTGTAATCGCCGGGCCTGGGCTCAAACCACGCCCACAGCAGATCGAAGCGCACCGTATTGAAGCCCATTTGCTCCATCTGAGCAAAATCCAGTTCGATCTCCTTAGGATCCCAGTACACCGGCCATTGCACCCCCGCCTTCGCTGGCACCCAGTGCACTCCCGTGACCACGAATCGATGGCCGTTGCGCTGGAAATAATTGTCGCTGAGCTGAACCTGTGGGGGGTGTGCCGCGTTGCCCGACCCTAGCTTCGGGGTGTCGGCGCGGGCGGCGCCGCCCTGTCCCGCAGTCAGACACAACAGCACCGCAGCGGCAGATGAGCAACATCCCGTCCACAGAGAGCCCCAACCGTCGATTTTAATCCCCATGGTAGTATCCTATTATCATATGTACTCTTGTGCAATACAGGCCAGCACGGCAATCAGGCCGCGGCCGCTCCTGCCCCGAGCCGCAAGGCGCGTGCTCAAGGAGGGTATAATCCCACGCAGCAGCGAGCGGGAGACCTGACGAGTTGAGAAAGCCCATTAACGAGAATGCCGCGACGGCAACGAGTCGCAGCAAGCCGCTCGACATGCACATCGAAACCGACAGCTATGTCCCCTACTATCAGCAGGTCGTCGACCAGATTCGCGCATTGATCAGTTCCGAGGTGCTGCGCGAGGGCGACACCTTCCACTCCGAAGGCGAGATTGCCGCCGCGCTCAACATCAGCAAGATGCCTGTGCGTCAGGCCTTCATGAAGCTGCGCTCGGAAGGATTGCTGATCATCGAGAAGGGAAAGCGTCCCGTGGTCGGATCGAACCAAATGCCCTGGAACTTCCAGCAGCTACGCGGGTTCAGCGAAGAAATGCGCCGCCGCGGCCTCAACCCTTCCGCGAAGGTGCTGCATCTCAAGCGCACCGCAGCGGATACCGACACGGCCCAGGCCCTGCGCGTCGCGCCCGGAGATCCTGTATTCAGCCTCCGCCGCCTGAGGCTGGTCAATGGACAACCTGTGGCATTGGTCACGAGCCACGTGCCTGCCGCGATATTCCCGGATTTGGATCAGCAGGATTTGGAAAAGCAATCGCTCTATTACGTATTCGAAAAGGTCTACCGCCGAAAATTGAGCTGGGCGGACGAAGAGATCGGCGCCACCACGGCGACCGCGGCGCAGGCCCGGATCTTGGACACCTCGCCGGGCAAGCCGCTGCTGTCAATTCGCGAGACAACCTTCGATACCCGCCGCACGGCGGTAGAGCACAGCCACTCTCTTTTGCGCGCTGACCGATATACGGCCACCGTAGTCTCCGTGCGAAGACGGTGAGATGCGCCGTTCATCGAGCAGGATCTCATTTGGCGGGCCCGACAGGAGGCTTCATATTGCGCTGGGACATTCTGCGCTTGAGTGACGTGGGCTCGCACTACGTTTATCCTGCCCGATCTCGCCTAACGGTGTGGAGTAAAAATGCGGATTGCTATCGCCCTCATTCTGTGCGCGACTCCTGCCCTTTTGCTGGCAGTGGAGGCGCCAAAGCAGCCTCCCGCCTGGATTGCAGTCAGCAACGGCTATACGAACACACTCCTCGATGTGCAGCTCAATCATTCGCCGGAAACGGGCTCCCGACAGGGTATCGCTAAATTCGACGCACTGATTACCAAGCCATCCTTGACGGACGAGAAAATCGAACGCCAGGAATTGGAAGCGGCCCTGGCCAAGCTGAAAACCGCACGCGCCAAGGAAACGGACAAGAAAGTGTTGCAGGATCTTGACATCCTGCGGACGGCGTTTGAACTGCAATTCCGTACTCAAGACTACGATTGGAAGCACGAAGTCCCGTATTTGAACGCCAGCTCCATAATATTCGGCGGACTGCGGGGGTTGCTCGACGACCAAGTCTCCGCCGCACGGTGGCCGGCGGCACTCGCGCGTTTGAATAAGTACGCCGGCGTTGAAAATGGCTATCAGCCCTTCACAGAGTTGTTACAGCAATACACTTCCGATCAGATGGCCAAGCCCGGTGTGGTGTTCCCCTCCAAGGCTGAAATCGAAACACAGCTCGGGCGAAACTCCAATTACTTAAGCGGCATCTCCGATCTGTTCATCCAGCACCAATTGACCGGTTGGCAGACTGCTTTTCAGAAACTTAAGGGGCAGCTGACGGCCTACGACCAGTGGGTGCGCACGAACCTCCTGCCGAGGGCGCGCATCGACTTCCGCTTGGCGCCCGAAAAATAT
Source organism: Gammaproteobacteria bacterium (assembly GCA_040002315.1). Taxonomy (GTDB): domain Bacteria; phylum Pseudomonadota; class Gammaproteobacteria; order Steroidobacterales; family Steroidobacteraceae; genus Bog-1198. Next base: position 4,900 of record JBDUEQ010000155.1, on the reverse strand, counting down.
GCGCTGGCTTTCGAAGGGTATGGTATCGACATTCCGCCGGCGCAGGTCGCCGCGATGGCGCACATCGCCTTCACGCAATACCAAGCAGAGATGGCGCCGCTGGCGGCACAGGTGGCCATAGCCAATCACTATGCCTCGAGCGACTATCGCTCGGTGATATCCGAGCTTAAGAAGCAGCAGATCACCGGCGAGGCCATCCTGCCCTTCTTTGAGAAGCGCCTAAAGGAAATAGAAAGGATTGTGGCCACCAATAATCTGGTGACCTTGCCGGACCGCCCTGCCATCATTCGTCTGGCCACCCCGGCGGAGACCGCGCAGCAACCCGCGCCCCACATGGTCCCGCCGGCGTTCCTGCACAACACAGGTCAGCGCGGCGCCTTCGTGCTGCCGCTGAACATTCCATCGGCGACTGGCGGTGCGGCCGATAAGTACGACGACTTCACCTACGATGCCGTCGCTTGGACGTTGACCGCGCATGAAGCCCGTCCGGGTCACGAACTGCAGTTCGATTCCATGGTTGAGCAGGGCGTGAGCTTGGCGCGTTCGATGTTCGCGTTCAATTCCACCAATGCCGAAGGATGGGGCTTGTACGCCGAATACATCATGCAGCCGTTTGAACCTGCGGAGGGCCAATTGCTGACTCTGCAACTGCGGTTACTGCGTGCGGCTCGCGCCATCCTCGATCCTGAGCTGCAAAGCGGCAAGGTGACGACCCAGCAGGCCTACGACATGCTCGAGAAGGATGTGATGCTGAGTCACGCTTTTGCCAAGGAGGAAGTCGAGCGCTTCACCTTCGAGGCCCCCGGCCAAGCGAACAGCTACTTCTATGGCTACACGCGCATCCTGTCATTGCGCAAGGAAACCGAAGCGGCCCTAGGCAAGCAATTCGATCAGAAGAAGTTCCATGACTTTCTGCTAGGTCAAGGATTGTTGCCACCTAATCTGATGCGCAACGCGGTACTTGAGGACTTCATCCCCAACGGGTTGAGTGGTGCCCACCGAGGTAATTGAATCCTCGACACGCGGATTTTCAGCCCGTTTTCAGGTTTTTTTGTCCTTTCCAATCAATCGCTCGCAGAGATTGACGCACTACAGATCCAGCACACCAGCGCACAGCACCTGGCACACCGAAGCTCAGTCGGTCACACCTGGATCAGTGATTGGTACGGAACGTCGCGTGCGCAACGCCGCGAGCTGCACTTTGCCCGGCCGAGCTCGTACTTTAACGATTAACGACCATGTTCGTGAAAAGCCCTCATCATCGGTACCGCGCAAGCCCACGCCGGAAATGAAATGACCGCCGTCCCTGCAGCGCTAGAGATCCAGCCTCGAACGTCGACTCGCGAACGTGGGCACGATCGTCCCAACGCGCTCTCGGTACTCATCGTACAGTCGTCCCCATTCTCGCTGCAGTGAGCGTTCCTCGAAAAAGACTCCAATACAGATATAAACGGTGGAGCCCGCCGCAAACAGCAGATGATCCAAGGTCATGGTCGGCGTGACCCATATGCCGATCAAAACGCCAGTCATGATTGGGTGGCGATCGAAGCGGTACATCCAACGCTCCCGGAATGGAGCGTGAGTGAGTGGGCGTCCGCGCAGGACCTGGTAGACCTGCTGCAAACCGAAGAGCTCGAAGTGATTGATCGCAAAACTGGCGCCTAACAGGTATGCCCAGCCGGCCAGCGCCACGCCGAATACCGCCCAGCACAGAATGGGTGCTTCGATCGACCAAACGATTGCAGGCATGGGCTGCCAAAGCACCAGCAGCAGGGCAAGAACCAACCCGGTCGCCAGCACGTACGTCGAGCGCTCAGCGGCGACCGGAATGATGCGGGTCCAGCGCGCTTTGAATCTTGGGCGAGCCATCACGCTGTGCTGCCCCGCGAACGCGATGAGCAGCAGTAAATCGAGCGCGAGTCCAGCGCCCAGCCCCAACCTTCCCAGCGGACCGCCCGTGAATCGAACGATCCCCAGCATGATCAAGATGACGGCGACCAGCGCTCCCACCCCGATTACGTAGGCCGCCACTCCATAGGCAAAAATGGCGACGCGGTAGATCAGCGAGCGTGACGGTTGTTGATTCGTAATTGTTGTATTCATCGTTGCGGAACCTTTTTTCCAGCCTGTTGAACGCCAACGGTGCCCCCCCGCGACAGCCATCGAAGCTGCTCCGCGAACAGGGCCACGGCTTGGTTAATCTTCTTCGGGTCGTTGTGCGCACGTGACATGACGATGGCTCCTTCGACAACAACCAGAAAGTGTTCGGCAAGTCTTCCTGCGCTCAGTGACTTGTCATGAAGAGAAGCGACGAACGGCTGGATCAGCGGTTCAAGCGCCTTCGCAGTCTCCGAGAACAGCCGCGACACCTCGCTCTGGAGGGTTTGACTCGTGAGCGCCATCTCGCTCGCCAAGGAACCGATCAGACAACCGTTCTTCCAGAAATCGTGCCCCTGCTTCGCGATGGCATCAAGGAGGGCGAGCAATCGCCTCTCCGGCGCGACGTTACTCAGATCAATAGCGAGCAGCTTCTTCAGGCTCGCTTCATAGAAGTCGCCTAGGGCGGCGATGGCCAGATCCTCCTTGCTGGGGAAGTGATGATAGAAAGAACCCTTGCTCACCCCCGCGTCGCCGCAGATGTCGTCGACACCCGTGGCAGAGTAGCCTCGCGACAACATTGAGACTTGAGTGGAGCGAATCAATTTTTCGCGTGAGCTGGAGGCCATCAATCAAGTATAAACAGACTGGTCTGTTTATACAAAGAGCCTCAGGGCTTGTTGAGGAAACTGTCGTAGCGCGAAGATCTCTACCGGCCGCTCAAAATAGGGCAAGGTGCCGATCGGAAGGATCGATTTGCCAGTAACAGCACCTAGGCTTCACGCTAACCAACTAAGAAGCTGGCGCGTCCGATATTTGTTAGTTCAATGATCGCTAGTCTTCTGCCTCATCCGCGACCTCATCCAATGCCACAACGCCTTGATGATTTGTTTCCCGGCTCTACTCACGTACGCATCCTGGGGCAGTCGGCAGCGCGCGCAACTCGGCAATAGAATCCCTGTTACGCGCTCGCGCCAGTGACATCGAGCGCTTCGCTACCCACGACGAACACTCCTTCTTGGTGATCGGTGGCACCCATTAATCAAGCCGTCTCGTTGTGGTCAGGGTCGCAAATCTCTACGCGCGTATTTAAAGATATAATTGTCGAGCGCTCCACTTATCCTGATCACGGAAACTGTCTAAATTTGCGGGGCCACCTCTCTCGGAGAGGAAACGCAGCCGTGCGACATTTCCTATCGCTACGACGAACCAGGCAATCACGAAGAAATCCACTCGGATAGTGGATTGTAAGCGATCAACGAACGGCTTGGCCGTTGCATTACGATCAACGATTGCCGCTGTACTTGCCACCAAGATCGTCGTCACGAGCGCGGCGGCCGCCGCAAACACTACACCACGTTGATCGTGCTTGAATTCAAGTCCTTTCGAGATGCCGCATTTTCTCAGTCCTTGTCGGGCGCGCCAAGCGGGAAATAGGCGCGGTAGGGCCGCGCCTCATCGACGCATTGAGCGACCGAGTGGCGGGTGAGCAGGCGGGCGCGATAGGCTTTGAGCGTGGCGTATGTATCTGCGATCGGGTACGTCCAGTCGGCGTAGAAAAGCGAGGGGGCGGCGGCGCAGTCAGCGAGGGTGAAGACGTCCCCGCATGCCCAGTTGCGGCCCGCCAGTTCGCCGTCGAGCCAGGCGTAGATCCTTTCCAGATCGCCGCGGGCACGCTCGACGCCGTAGGGGTCGCGGTGTTCCTCGGGGCGAAGCGCGTCGCCGACCATCATCGTCAGCACGTTCATCACATAATTATCGAAGACGCGGTCCATCATTCGCACCTTCACCGCCGCCTTGGGATCGGAGGGGATCAGCTTCACCGGGCCGGGATGGACCGCTGCGAGATACTCGATGATTGCGGTGGACTCGAACACCGCGGCATCGCCGTCGATGAGCAGCGGGAACTTGCCAACTGCCGAGCGACGGGAAAGCTCGGCGCAATTCTCTGGGTAGTGGGGATCGATCATCCGGAACGAGAACGGCGTGTCGTTCTCGTAGAGCGCGATCTTCGCCTTCCACGTGTAGGAGGAGAAGGGGTGGCCGAAGAGTTGGATCACCATGTGCCGTCCTTCATTTTGGCTTGCCGTTTGTCCTCGCGCGCACTTCCGATCTGGCCGAAGGATCCCGTTTCGACCGAACCCGCAGGCTCGTAGGTCGCGATAACGGTGCCGCCGGACGATATCTGTTGATCGACTAGCTTGAGCGTACCGGGCGGCGTACCCTCGCCGAACAGCCGCTTGCCGCTGCCCAGCAAGATCAGGAAGGTGTACAGCACCAGTCGGTCGAGCAAGCCGGCGGCAAGCAACGCGGGATAGATCATGCTCGATCCCTGAATCAACAGATCCGGCCCGCCATCCCGCTTGAGCGCCGCAACATCGTCCACGGTGCGTACCCGATGGCTGTTTGTCCAAGGCAGCGGTTGCGGGCCGCGCGTCAGGACATATTTGTTCACCGCGGTGAACGCATCGCCCATCGGTGCGCCGACCTGATCGTCGGCGACGGGGAACATCCAGCCTCCGTGCGCGAAGGCGCCAGTCGGATCTTCGGTCGGCCCGCCCGGCGCCTGGATGACGTCGTCGCGCGAGACGAACATGCCGCCGATGATCTTACGCACCGGTCGTCTCACCGGCACGCGCCGCTTCGATCCTGGCGATGTCGATCTTGCGCATCGTCATCATCGCTTCCATTACACGCTTGGCGGCGGCGGGGTCGGGGTCGGCCATCCCGGCCATCAAGGCGCGCGGGACGATCTGCCACGAAAAGCCCCAGCGGTCCTTGCACCAGCTGCACATGCTCTCCG
>JBDUEQ010000154.1:0-14739 GCA_040002315.1 Gammaproteobacteria bacterium | reverse complement strand
TCGTTTCAACCGTGGCTTTCGGTTATGTCATCGTGCTCGCGGCACTGGCGGTGGCGGCTCGGGCCGCTAGGGGACGCGTACACCGGCGCGACGCCAACGCGTAACGATGTACAGTGTAATGACGATCGCCAGTGCGGATCCGATAGCCTGCCACTGCGATCGTTCGAGAGTCGTCAGGGTCAGAGCCATTGCGACGCAACTGAACGCCGGAATCAACGCGCCTCCGGGCAGCATGAACGGAACGCCACTCTCTCGAATATCTCTTCGCTGAAGAACCCAAGCCGATGCGCAACTGCCAAAATACACAATGCACATCGCGCCACCCGACATCAGTGCGAGCGACTCGAAGCTGCCGAAGCACGTCAGCAGCACGACGGCTGTCGCGTGCGCTGCGATCGCAAGGAGTGGAACGCGACGCCGAACGGTGACGTGCGAAAGCCACGAAGGCAAGAATCCATCCCGAGCCAACGCATAGAGTAACCGGGACGATCCAACCAAATCTCCCTGTAGGCAACCAATGATGGAGATTCCCGCAGCCAAGAGAATTACATTATAGCTTCCATGCAACAGCTCATTGGCGAGCGCGGCCAGCGGCGCCGGGTTATTGGCGAGACGGTCGCCAAGTACCCCTTGGGCGACGATTTGCAAGCCAACACTCAGTAGCACTACGACGGTGATCGCGACTAGCGCGGCTCGTGGGACAACTCTGCTTGGATTTTTAACCTCTCCGGAAGGTAGCAGCGCCGTCTCCATGCCTGAAAAACAATAAATCACCATAATCATCGAGCTACCTATCGTCGACCACGTGATTGTGCTCGTTCCGTGAAAATTGATTGCGTGTGCCTGCGGCGCTCCGAATACCACCAGAGCAGCGAGCGGAAGCAATTTGACGGCAGCGAGCATCATGATTGCGATGACGCCTGCGCGAATGCCACGAGCATTTAAGATACAGAGAAGCAGGTAGCCTACGAACGCAGCCGCAATTCTCAGCAACGGTTGCGAGAGCGCCGGCACTATTGACGCAACTTGATCAAGGATTGCCGCTACCAAGCTTGCAACGCCCGCAACGTTCGCAACCCAGAATACGGATCCGGTCACGAAACTAGCAAAGGGACCGAATGCGGCTTGAACATAGCTGTACGGCCCCCCCGTCGAGCTCACGCGACTGCCGGCCGCTGCGAAGCACATGGTGATCTGAATAAAGACTAGTCCGCCGAGCACGAAGACCAGCGGTGCTGCGACACCTAAGGTTCTGGCAAACACCCCCTGCAAGACGAAGATGCTCCCGCCGATCGAAAGGTTGACGATTGATGCAGTAAGTGACCAGAATCCCACAACCCGTAGGAGCGTAGGTTCAGCCGAAGCGATGGGTACTTCGTTCGTCGTCATTTGTTCATCAGCTCCTTGGCGCATCGCTGACACTCAGGAGCGGTCAGGACGTTGGTCCCCTGGCACCTTTCGCCACCACCAAACTCCCCGGTCATCTTGTTGCCGAGCGGCGCGGCCGGCGGCCAACAGATAATTAAGGTGAGCCATCGCCTCTCCGGTCGCCATCCCCATAAGCTCTGGCGAGATCGAACGGTTGAATAGTGCCGGAAACACATCGATGACTCTTTTGGGCTCGCCCAAAAGATCCTCGAGCCGAGCGAGACCCTCATGATGCGACCGTATCAACTGCCGAATGCGCGCATGCAGGCCCGTGAACGGGCTATTGTGCGCTGGCAATACCAGCACGTCGTCCGGAATCCGCCGTTCGATTGCGGCAAGCGAATCCAGCCAATCAGCCAGCGGATTTGCCTCAGGTTCGGTGGGATACACCGACACGTTCGATGAGATCTTCGGCAGCACTTGATCGCCGGAGATCAAGAGCTTTAATTCAGGACAATAAAGGCATGCATGTTCGGGCGAGTGACCGCTACCAACGACAACAGTCCAATCCTTCGAACCGATCTTCAATATTTCGCCATCGATGATGCGGCGAAACGATTCGGGGAGCGGATAGATGTATTCGCCGAATGAGCCGAATTTCCGCCTGTATCTTTCAATTGCCGATTCGTCCCACCCAGCATTGGAATAAAACTCAATCGCCGGCGGCGGCGCCGGACGTCCGGTATCCGCGGTCATGGTGCGACAGGTGAAATATTCCAAACGTGTCATCCATAACCGCGCCTTGAACCGATCCACCAGCCACCCGGCCATCCCGCAGTGATCAGGGTGCATATGAGTGGCCAGCACCCGGGTCACGGGGCGGCCGCTCAGGACTCCTGCAAAGGCGCTTTGCCACGCTTGAGTCGTATTCGGCGAATGAATTCCCGAGTCCACCAGGGTCCAGCTACCCTCGTCCGCCAACGCCCATACATTGATCCACGGCAGCGCGACGAATAACGGCATGCGCAGCCACAGGACGCCGGGCGCAATTTCAACCGCTGATCCATCGCCCGTCTGGGGTTCATTCTCGAGAGGGTAGTGAAGCGCTGCCGACACGCGCTACACCGTCCGCCGTTTGATCTCGCCCAAGATCTGGCGCCGCCGCGCGTCGCTCGCGCGCGACCACTCTGAGATTTCACCGAGGGTTCGCCGGCAACCGATGCACAACCCCTGCGCATCGAGCCGGCAAACGTCGACGCAGGGCGACGCGGCGGGCGCATCGATGGTCGATTCAGAACGTGTCGCCATTACGCAAGCTGCAGTGCGACGGAGGGTCGTTCCGACCACCGCCGCACCACCCGATGGATGGCATCCAGTCCGTCGGTAAGCGCCGCCGGGCCGGGCTGCAAAATAAGAGGCGACTTGATCTCGTGCAATTCGCCGTCGCGCACGGCAGGCATCGCCTCCCAGCCCACGCGGGCGGCCACAAGATTCGGCCGGAAACGCTTGCCGCACCAGGATCCGAACATGACGTCCGGGGCGCGCCGCACGACCTCCTCGGCATCGGCCAAAATGCGGTCCTTGCCCAGCGCGCAGAGCGAGCGTTCGGGGAACACGTCATCGCCGCCCGCGATACCGACCAGTTCGCTCACCCAGCGAATGCTGGTGATGAGCGGCTCGTCCCATTCCTCGAAGTAGACGCGCGGACGACGCGGCAAAGTTGCTGCCGACTCGCGCACTCGTCCAATATGCGCCTCGAGGCTGCGCGCGTAGTGTTCAGCCCGCTCGGCCGCACCGACCAACGCTCCGAGCCGGCGCACATAGCCCAGGATCCCTTCAACCGAGCGATGATTGCTGATCCAGACTTCGATGCCGCTCTTGATCAGCGCCTGCGCGATATCCGCCTGAATATCCGAAAAGCCGATGACGAAATCCGGCTTGAGCTCGAGAATTCGGCCGACCTTGGCACTGGTGAAGGCGCAGACTCGTGGCTTTTCCCGGCGCGCCTGCTTGGGCCGCACAGTAAAGCCCGAAATTCCCACGATCCGATGCTGTTCGCCGAGAGCGTAAAGTACCTCCGTGGGCTCTTCGGTCAGGCAAATGATGCGGCTCGGATAGCGAGTGTCCATGCCGGCGATTACAGCACACCCTCGGCCAGCGCTGCCGCTGCGCCGTGCTGAACACTGTGCGCCAGGCCCGGCGCCTGCGACAGCACGTGATCTGCATAGAACCGTGCGGTCATGATCTTCGCTTCGTAAAAACCCGCTTCAGCAAAGCCGGCATCGGCGCTGTCCGGTAAAGCCAGCCGTTGTTGCGCAATCAACGCCGATCGCAATAGCTGCCAACCTCCCGCGACGATGCCGAACAGTTTCAGCATGGGCACGGCGCCCACCGAGACGCTACGAATATCGATGGCGTAATTGTCCACCACATAGCGGACCGCACGCTCCAACGCGTCGATAGCCGCGCCGAACAGCGCACCGGCTCCGGGCAATTTCGGCGCGTGGGCCAGTTCCCTCAGCAGCGCCCGCATCTCACCAATCACCGCCCGCGCCGCAAGTCCTTGATCGCGCGCCAGCTTGCGCCCTATCAGATCATTCGCCTGAATGCCGGTAGTGCCCTCGTAGATCGGCGTGATGCGCGCATCCCGATAGAACTGCGCGGCGCCGGTCTCCTCGACGAATCCCACGCCGCCGTGCACCTGTATGCCGAGCGAGGCGATATCGACCGAATTCTCGGTGCACCAGCCCTTGATGACGGGAATCATCAGGTCGGCGATGGCCTGATGGCGTTCGCGCTCCACGTCTACCGGATGCAGCCGGGCCGCATCCAACGACACGGCAACCACGCCGGCAAGCGCCCGCATCGCTTCGGTCTGGGACTTCATCATCAGCAGCATGCGGCGCACGTCCGGATGTTGCACGATGGGTACACGCGGGCCACCGCGCACACCCGCCGCCGTGCTTTGAATCCGCTCACGCGCAAAGCTCAGTGCCGTTTGATAGGCTCGTTCCGACAAGCCCACACCCTCGATGCCCACCGAGTATCGCGCGGCGTTCATCATGATGAACATGTATTCGAGGCCGCGGTTCTCCTCGCCGATGAGTTCGGCGACGGCACCGCCGTTCTGGCCGTAAGCCAACACGCAGGTAGGACTGCCGTGGATGCCCAGCTTGTGTTCGATGGACAGGCAGTGAACGTCGTTGCGCTTGCCGAGAGAGCCGTCGGCATTGACCAGAAATTTGGGAACGAGGAATAGCGAAATGCCTTTGACGCCGTCCGGCGCCCCGGCGACGCGGCCCAATACCATGTGAATGATATTGCCCGTCAGGTCATGCTCGCCATAGGTAATGAAGATCTTCTGCCCCGTCAACAAGTAGCGGCCGTCACCGCTCGGCACGGCCCGCGTACGTACGGCCGACAGGTCGGAACCCGCCTGCGACTCAGTGAGGTTCATGGTGCCGGTCCACTCGCCGCTCACCATCTTCTGCAGGTAGGTATGCTTTTGTGCCGTCGATCCACGCAGCTCCAGCGCTTCGATGGCACCGCGCGTCAGCATCGGGCACAGTGCGAAAGCCATGTTGGCGCCGTTCCACATTTCCTCGATCAGCGCCGACAGGACACGAGGCAGATTTTGGCCGCCGAATTCCGGGCTGCAGGAAAGCGCACTCCAGCCATCGGCCGAGAATCGCGTGTACGCAGGCTTCCAACCCGCCGCGGTCAGGACCTGTCCGTTCTGCCAGCGTGCGCCTTCCAAGTCGCCGCTGCGATTGAGCGTCGACAGCACCTGACTCGCGAATTTCGCGGCCTCATCCAGCACCGCCTCGGCCACATCGGGTGTCATATCGCCGAAGCCCGGCAGCCGTGCCAGCAGCTCTCGATCGACGAGCTCGCGCAGCACGAACTTCATGTCAGCCAACGGTGCCTGATATTCCTGCATGATGTAATTACATGTTGCGGCGGTAGCGGCCGCCGACATCGTACAGGGTGTGCGTGATCTCGCCCAGCGAACAGCCACGCACCGCATCCATCAGCACTTCAAAGGTATTGCCGTTGTCGATCACAGTGCTCCGCAGCCGCTCCAGCAGCTTCGGCGCATCTTCGATGTGGCGGTCATGGAATTGCTGCAGGCGCTTGAGCTGCGATTGCTTCTCCGCATCGGTGGAGCGTGCCAACTCGATGGTCTCCGGAGCGGCGGCGCTGTTCGGATTGCGGAAGGTATTGACGCCAATGATCGGATACGAGCCGTCGTGCTTTTGCCGCTCATAGAACAGCGACTCTTCTTGAATCTTGCCGCGCTGGTAGCCGGTCTCCATGGCGCCGAGTACGCCGCCGCGCTCGGCGATGGCGTCGAACTCCTTGAGCACAGCCTCCTCGACCAAATCGGTCAGCTCGTCGATGATGAAGCTGCCCTGATTGGGATTTTCATTCTTGGCCAGGCCCCATTCGCGGTTGATGATGAGCTGAATCGCCATGGCGCGGCGCACGCTCTCCTCGGTCGGCGTGGTGACCGCCTCATCATAGGCGTTGGTGTGCAGGCTGTTGCAATTGTCGTAAATGGCGCACAGCGCCTGCAGCGTGGTGCGAATATCGTTGAACGCCATTTCCTGCGCGTGCAGCGAGCGCCCGGACGTCTGCACGTGGTACTTGAGCTTTTGACTGCGTTCGTTGGCGCCGTACTTGTTCTTCATGGCGACGGCCCATATGCGGCGCGCCACCCGGCCGATCACCGAGTACTCCGGATCCATGCCGTTGGAAAAAAAGAATGACAAGTTGCCGGCGAAATCGTCGACGTGCATGCCGCGGGCAAGGTACGACTCGACATAGGTGAAGCCGTTGGCGAGCGTGAATGCCAGCTGCGAGATGGGGTTCGCGCCGGCTTCGGCGATGTGATAGCCCGAGATCGACACCGAGTAGAAATTCTGCACCTGGTGACGCACGAAATATTCCTGCATGTCGCCCATCATTTTGAGCGCGAACTCGGTGGAGAAGATGCAGGTATTTTGGCCCTGATCTTCCTTCAGGATATCGGCCTGTACGGTGCCGCGCACCGTCGACAATGTCCACGCCCTGATCTTCTGGTATTCGTCCGCGGTCGGTTCTCGGCCGTTCTGCTGCTGGAATTTCTCGAGCTGCTGATCGATGGCGGTATTCATGAACATGGCCAGGATCATCGGCGCCGGCCCGTTGATGGTCATCGACACCGACGTCGTCGGCGCGCACAAATCGAAGCCCGAGTACAGCACTTTCATGTCGTCCAGCGTGGCGATCGAGACGCCGGAATTGCCCACCTTGCCGTAAATATCCGGGCGCAGATCCGGGTCCCAGCCGTACAGCGTCACCGAATCAAAGGCGGTGGATAACCGGTGCGCGGGCATTCCCTCCGACACGCGCTTGAACCGCAGGTTGGTGCGAAAGGCATCGCCCTCGCCGGCGAACATACGGGTGGGGTCTTCGCCTTCGCGCTTGAAGGCGAACACTCCGGCCGTGTAGGGATAGGAACCCGGGACGTTCTCCTTCAGCAGGAAACGCAATACTTCCCCGTCGTCCTCGAAGCGCGGCAACGAGACCTTGCGGATTTCGGTGCCCGACAGGGACCGATATGTGAGCTGGGTGCGAATTTCCTTGTCACGGATCTTCACCACATACTCTGGCTGCGCATACAGCTCCTGGGTCTTCGGCCACTGCGCGAGCAGCTTGCCGGCCGCAGGGTCGAGCTCGGCGCTCTTTGCCGCCACCAGCTCATCGAAACCCGTCAGGCTCAAGCGCGACGCGGCAAACAAGTCTTTTGATACCTTCAGCGACTGGCGCTCGCGAGCGATGCGCGCCTGTCGGCTGATGAACCGATGGAAATCGCGCACCGACTCGGAAATCTCGGCCAGGTAGCGCACGCGTTCGGGAGGTACGATGGCACGGCCGCGCGACGAGGACTTGACCGCGGCTTTCGGCAGCTTAGGGGGTGCCAGCTTCAGGCCCTTCTCCGTGAGGCGCGGCACGATGGCCTGGTAGAGCGCAGTGACGCCGTCGTCATTGAAACGCGAGGCCATGGTGCCGAAGACCGGCATGCTATCGGGAGACTGGGAGAACCATTCGCGGTTGCGTTGGTACTGCTTGCGCACGTCGCGCAGCGCATCCTCGGAGCCCTTGCGGTCAAACTTGTTGATGGCAACGAAATCGGCAAAATCGAGCATGTCGATTTTTTCCAACTGCGAGGCCGCACCGAATTCCGGCGTCATGACGTAGAGCGAAGTATCTACCAGGGGGACGATGGCGGATTCGCCCTGGCCGATGCCGGAGGTCTCCACAATGATGAGGTCGAAGCCGCTGATCTTGCAGCAGGCCAACACTTCCGGCAGCGCGGCGGAGATCTCGGTGCCGGTATCGCGCGTGGCGAGGGAGCGCATGAAAATCTTGTCGGACTCGATGGCATTCATACGAATGCGATCGCCCAACAGCGCACCCCCGGTGCGCTTGCGCGAGGGGTCGATGGAGATGACGGCCACACGGATCTTATCGTCCTGGTCCAGGCGCAGTCTCAAAATGAGCTCGTCCGTCAGCGAGGATTTGCCGGCACCGCCGGTCCCGGTGATTCCCAGGACGGGCGTCTTGATGCCGGCGGCCGCCTGCAGCAAGGCCTGACGCGCGCGCATCGCGTAGCTCCGATTTTCAACCGCCGTAATGACCCGAGCCAGAGCCCGGCGGTTACCTGAACGCAGCGCATCCAGGGCATCTGCTTCGGCCGGGGCCAGCGCGGACAAGTCGTAATCGCTGGTGCGAATGACGTCATCGATCATGCCCTGCAGGCCCAGCTTGGCGCCGTCCTCGGGCGAATACAGCCGCGTCACGCCGTAAGCTTGAAGCTCGCGGATTTCCGCCGGCACGATGACGCCGCCGCCGCCGCCGAACACCTTGATGTTGTCGCCGCCGTTCTGGCGCAGCAGATCCATCATGTACTTGAAGAATTCCACGTGCCCGCCCTGATAGGAAGTGATCGCCACTCCCTGAACATCCTCCTGCAGAGCCGCGCTGACGATTTCCTGCACCGAACGGTTATGCCCCAAGTGGATGACTTCTGCACCGGACGCCTGCAGAACACGCCGCATGATGTTGACGGAGGCGTCGTGTCCATCGAACAAAGAGGTCGCAGTAACGAACCTGACCTTGTTTGTGGGTTGGTAGGAAGCCGGCTTGGCGGCGATGGACACGGCGCTCATGGGATGCTCACGTTCTGGTCGGCCAGAGTATCAGGCTTATACCTACATTTTAGAGAACCGGCGCACCTAAACAAATGCCCAAAGCCCTCGCCGCCATTGAGCGAATTTGCAACACTACGCCCGCTAAACCGGGCATTCACCCCCGCCTGGAGTGGCTGGGACTATGGCTCAGGTACCGCCCCGTTTAGCGCTCGCCGTGATCCCGTTTCCAGTCCGGAGCGCGCTTGTCGATGAACGCCGCAACCCCTTCCTGCGCGACATCGTCGATCATGTTGTCCGCCATCGACTGTCCTGCCAGCCGGTAGGCCGCCGCAACCCCCAGTTCCAGCTGCCGGTAGAACAGCGCTTTGCCTTCGGCAATCGCCGAGGGCGGCTTGGCTGCGATGTCGGCCGCCAGCCTGTCGATCTCCGCGTCGAGTCGGTCGGGCGCCACGCAGCGATTGATGAGCCCGCGCTGCACGGCGGTAGTCGCATCGATGAACTCGCCCGTCACCAACATTTCGAATGCCGCTTTTCGGCCGATATTGCGAGCGAGTGCAACCGAGGGCGTGGCGCAGAATAGCCCCACATTGATGCCGGACACTGCGAAACGGGCATCATCGGCCGCCACCGCGAGATCGCACATGGCCACGAGTTGACACCCGGCGGCGGTGGCGATGCCGTGCACGCGCGCAATGACCGGCTGCGGCAGCGCTTGAATCCGCATCATCATGCGGCTGCAATCGTCGAACAGACGCTGGTAGTACTCCAGGCTGGGATTGGCCTTCATCTGCTTGAGGTCGTGGCCCGCGCAAAACGCCTTGCCCGCACCACCGAGGACGACGGCACGGACCGTTGTATCCGCCGCGAGCTCATCGAACACACTATACAGGGCTGCCAACATCTCCTCTGACAGCGCATTGTATTGAGCGGGACGATTGAGCGTAAGATACGCGATGCCCGCCTTGCGCTCTTGCAAGACCAGTGGCTCAACATCGTTCGCAAGGATCCGCGCATTCATAGAAATTCCTCGCTGGTGCGGGCCATTGATAAGCGCAGACTACAGGCATTAACGCTCAACCGACAAGCTGCGCCTTAAGGCGTGCTTCGAATTGCTTAAAAGCCGACATTTGACAATGTAGCCTCATGAGGCTACATTGGATCGATGAAGACGGTGGGTATCCGTGACCTCAAGAATCACCTGAGCAAGTATCTGCGTGAAGTGCGGCTTGGTGAAAGCGTATTGGTTACGGACCGTGGCGAGGTTGTCGCCGAGTTCTCACCGCCAACTCGAGGACTATCGGATGCAACGCTTCCCGCCGGCCTGCTGACTCTCGCGAGGCGGGGCCTCGTCACGCTTGGCGCGCCAGGCGATCGTGATGTTTATGCGGCGCTGCCTCGAGTCCGCCGCGGCCGTCGCACAGCAGCACAATTGCTCGACGAAGAACGCGGGCCCAGGTGAATCTGTATGCGGAATCCAGCGCCATACTGGCCTGGATGCTCGATGAACCGTCGGCTCCCGCCGTGCGGCGATTGCTGAGCGAGGCCGAAATCATCTTCGCGTCGGATCTCACGCTGATTGAGTGCGACCGAGTGCTGCTTCGTGCGGCCGCTCTGGGTGAACTCAATGAATCGGAGGCGGCAGATCGACGCGCGCATCTGGCCGACGCGGCAATTCACTGGCAGATGATGCGTGTCGCTGCGGAGATCGTTGACCGGGCGCGCCAGCCCTTTCCAGAAGAGCCGATTCGTACGTTAGACGCCCTCCACCTCGCTTCAGCGCTGACGGCAAGAGCCGCGGTGGCGGGACTCAAATTACTGAGCCTCGATGATCGCATCCGAAGGTCAGCAAGAAAGCTCGGTCTGCAGGTCCTGCCCGAGTAACAAGCTAACGACGCCTCAGAAAGGCCGATTGACGCAATCATTCTGCCGCCAGAGACCCCGGTCGCAACCCCACCAGATTGATGCTCCGGCACGTAAATACCGTCTCATCCCGTTGATTGAGCAGCGTATAGCGGTATTCGACGATACCGCGCGCCGGATCCTTGCCGCTCAATCTCTTGGACAATGCTTCTGCCCGCGCACGTAGCGTGTCGCCGGCGCGTACAGGATGCGGCCAGCGCACGTCCTCCCAGGCCACGCCGCAGATCCAATGTATGTCGCCGCTGATCTCATGATCGAGCGCGCGCCAAATGGCGGCGCTGTGAATGCCGGAGGCAATGACCTCGCCGAAGATTGACCGCTTGGCGGCAACCGGATCGGCATGGAAGTACTGCGGATCGTAGCGGGTCGCGAATTCCAACAACTCCTCGAGCGAAATGCTGCGGGCGCTTGACTCCATCACCTCGCCGATGACAAGGTCATCGTAGTAGCGGCCTTCGACGGCATTCATGGAGTACCTCGCGTATGAACACCCATATCTCTCAAAAGTCTGCTTCCCGAACCGCCGAACAACGCCTCGCCCGGCTCGAGGCGCGCGTCGAGATTCGCGAACTGGTCGCCCGTTACTGCTTCACCATCGATGCGCGGGACATCGAAGGTATCGGCCAATGCTTCACAGGCGATGGCTCGTTTCGGTCGCTGGATGGCGTCATGAACGCGAGCGGCCGCGATGCCGTCATCGCACAGTTCCATGGACGCTTCGCAGTGTTGGGACCGAGTAATCATTTCACGCACGACCACGTCATTGAATTCGACGAACTCCATTCCGATCGCGCCTCCGGCATCGTCAACACTCACGCCGAGGTGGTCCGCAACGACGAACCCCTGCTGGCGTCACTTCGCTATCACGATGACTATCGTCTCGAGGAAGGGCGCTGGCGGTTCCACGCTCGCACCCTCGCCTTCTTTTATTATGGGCGCCCGGCCGACTATCGGGAAATCATGGGTGGTGTGCTGCGCAACCGCGCGTACGCAGAACCCCAGGCCGCGGATTTTCCCGAGGGCCTGCCATCGTGGAACGCCTACTATCGGGACCATCCGCGCAGGTAACCCGACGATCGCTATAGCGCCTCCGGCTTCTCGAGCAGTGCTCGCAGCGTGCTCAAGAAGGCCGCGCCCACGGCCCCGTCCACCACCCTATGATCCGCCGACAGCGTCAGCGTGACGACCTCGGCCACAGCCAGCACCCCGGCACGCACCACGGCACGCGGCGACAGGGCCCCCACCGCCAGGATGGCCACCTGTGGGGCGTTGATGATGGCGTCGAACCGCGTCACGCCGAACATGCCGAGATTGGAGATGGTGAACGACCCGCCGCTGATTTCCTCGCGCAGCAGCGAACCGCGGCGCGCGCGATCGATGAGATCGCGGCTCTCGGCGGCTATCGCCGCCACCGACTTGAGATTCGCACCGCGCAAAATCGGGGTCACCAGCCCGGCTTCCGCTGCCACGGCGATGGCAATGTCGGCGTTCTCGAACTGCAGAATCTCGTCGCCTTGCAGCTGCGCATTGACCATCGGATGCTGCACCAGAGCAAGTGCCGCGGCACGCAGCAACAGGTCGTTGACCGTAATCCGCTCGTTCGCGGCGTGTTGCCGAGCGCGCCTGTGCAATTGCAGGGGGCCGAGATCCACGTCGATATCCAAACGATAGTGGGGGATCGACTGCTTCGACTCCAGCAGCCGGCGCGCGATGGTGCCGCGGCGAGCGCTCATCCGAACTCGACGCACGGTATTCGAGCTATGCGCTGCCACGGCGGGCATCGCCGCTGTGCTCACTGTCGCGGCTTGCTTCGCCGAGCCGGCGCCGGCTGCGAATGTCTCCACGTCCTGCTTGGAGATTCGCCCATTGCGTCCGGTGCCGGTCACCTTGGATAGGTCGACTCCCAGCTGTTGCGCGACACGCCGCGCGATCGGGCTCACTCGCGCTTCCTCCGACGCACCCGCTGTCTCGCTGCCGCTCGTAGCCACCGCAGCGAGCGCAGCAACGGCAGTTGCCGGAGCCAACGGCGCTGCCGGCGCGGCGGATGCGTCCGAATCGAAGGACACGACCGCCGCCACGAATGATTCGATGAATCGCTTTACTTCAGCGTCGCTGACCGTCTCTTCGGCAATGACGCCGATGAGCGCGCCCACCGCCAGGGTGTCGCCGTCCTTGGTGAGGATTCGCCGCAACACGCCGCCGGCCGGAGCCTCGACGGCGTTGACGATCTTCTCGGTCTCGACGTCGAGTATTTCCGCGCCGCGCTCGATGCGCTCGCCTTCGCTCACTCGCCAACCGGTGACGGTGCCTTCCGTCATCTCGATGCCCCACTTGGGCATGGTGATCGCGCTGATGCGGGCGGCCACTATTCGTCCTTCAATGCCTGGCGGATGGCCGCCTCGATCCGCGGCGGCCCCGGCACGTACAGGCGCTCGAGCGCCGGCGCGAACGGAATGGGGGTATGCGGCGGCGTCACCTGGATGATCGGTCGCTTGAGCGAGCGGAACGCCTTCTGCGCTACGATGGCGGCAATATCACTGGCCACTCCGCAGCGCGGCGGGGACTCGTCGACGATGACCAGTCGTCCGGTTCCTTCCACGCTCTCGATGATGGTTTCCTCATCGAGCGGCGATGTGGTGCGCGGATCGATCAGGTCGCACGTAATGCCTTCCTTGGCGAGCGCATCGATGGCGCGCTCCGCAAAAGGCACCATCCGGGCGATGGCGACCACCGTCACGTGCTCTCCCTGACGCACCAAACTCGCCTCGCCAAACGGTATGGTATAGGCGCTCTCCGGCACCTCACCCTTGCGCGGATAGAGCGCCTTGTGCTCAAAGAAAATGACCGGATCGTCGTCGCGGATCGCCTGTATCAACAGACCTTTGGCATCATAGGCATTGGAAGGGATGACGATTTTCAGACCGGGCACCGCCGTCAGCAGCGAATAGATGGTCTGCGAATGTTGCGGCCCCATGTTCATGCCGGCGCCCATTGCCATGCGAATCACCACCGGGCAGGTGCTCTTGCCGCCGAACATGTAACGGAACTTCGCGATTTGATTGTAAATCTGGTCCATGCACACGCCGACGAAGTCGGCGAACATGATTTCTGCAACCGGCCGCAGGCCGGCAAGCGCCGCCCCGGCCGCCGCGCCGACGATCGCCGACTCGGAGATGGGTGTGTCGATGACCCGGCCCTCGCCGAATTTGGGGAGCAGGCCCTTGGTGACGCCAAATATGCCGCCGGACGCTTCCCGTTCACCGGAGGTGCCCCCGGCGCCGCCGGAGACGTCCTCGCCGAGCACGATGATCCGTTCGTCGCGCGCCATTTCCTGGTGGAGCGCTTGGTTGAGCGCATCGCGCATGGTGAGCTGCGGCATGATGAATGCGTTCCTTGGAAATCAATACTGAATGTAGACGTCGGAGTACAAGTCGGCTTCGACCGGCGGCGCAGCGGCCTTCGCATCCCTGACGGCGGCATCGATCAGCGCAACGGCCTCGGTATCGATCGCGTCGAGATCGGCCGGCGCTACCGTGCGATCAGCCACCGCACGCTCCCGAAAGCGTTTCAGACAGTCCATGGTCAGCCGCAGCCTCGCCACCTCGTCCTTGGCTCGATAATTCTGCGGGTCGCCCTCGAAGTGACCGTAGTAGCGGGTGATGGTCGCTTCGATGGTGCTCGGACCTTCGCCGTTTTTCGCGCGCGCGACCGCCCGACCCATGGCGTCATAGACCGCGTGGAAATCGGCGCCGTCGATGCATTCGGCAGGCATCCCGAACCCCCGGGCGCGCCCGGCAAGGTCGCCTGAACCCACTGCGTATGCGGCTCCGGTATGTTCGCTGTAGCCGTTATTTTCCAATACGAAGATGGCCGGCACGCGCAGCACCACGGCCATGTTCATGGCCTCGAATACCGTGCCCTGATTCGCGCTGCCGTCGCCGCCGAACGCCACGCTGACGAAGCGATTGCCACGCAGCTTGCAGGCAATCGCCGCGCCGACCGCGATCGGCGGCCCGCCGCCGACAATCGCATTGGCGCCCAACATGCCCTTGCTCATGTCGGCGATATGCATCGAGCCGCTCTTGCCGTGGCACAGGCCGTCCTTGCGCCCGTAGATCTCCTTCATCATGCCGCCCACGTCGCAGCCTTTGGCGATGCAGTGACCGTGTCCGCGATGCGTGCTGACTATGTAATCGGAATCGGTCAATTGCTCGCACACGCCCACCGCGATGGCCTCCTGGCCCGCGTACAGATG
>JBDUEQ010000153.1:0-11491 GCA_040002315.1 Gammaproteobacteria bacterium | reverse complement strand
CCACATCCCAGTCCCAAAGACCGATCTCGGTCCCCCACAAGGCGAGTTCCGGAACAGGCTCGTTGCATCTTGCATCCACGAACGACCAGATCACCCGCTCACCGGCCGGCCGCTGTAATCGGCGCAGAACCGCCGCGGCCACGAATCGGCCGCTCGCGCTTCGGACCTGAGTGCGTAATTCAGTGCCGGCTGACAGCGCGGTGCGGTGCAGTTGTTCCAATTCGCCGACAATCCCGCCGTCGAGCAATTTGGAAAATGGATTTACCCGACAACGCGTCGGCGCTTTGCGCCAGCAGCTGCAACAGCGCTGAATTGCAATATTCCAAGGTGCCGTCGGGTGTGGTGACGGCAACACCGCTTCCCACACAATTGAACAATTCCCACGCCGACGCAGTGGTCGACTTCCCGCCGAGCGCGAATCCGTGCGTACCGATCATGTGGCTCCCGTCACTAGGCGCCACGACTATAAGCTTTCGCAAAAGCCAAAGGAACTACGCGGCTGCGTGCAAGGTCAAAGTCTCCAGCCGCGACATGCCCGGCGGCGCAAATGTATAGGCGTTGGTATGTATCAGTTCCATCGCTGTTCTGCACCCCTCCTCGCCGCCTTGCTCATTGCCGCTTGCGGAGGTGGCGGCGGCGGCAACTCCAGCCCCTCGGTTCCGCCGGCGCCGGCACGCGGTACTCTGCTGCAAAGTCCGCCGGAGATTCTTTCGACACTTACGGCGTCCGCGCTGCTGCTCGATCTTAATGTTGCAACCAATCTCACCCTGTTGTCCCTAAGCGGTGCGCCGGTTTGCGACATTCTGCTGTATGACATTCAGTACCAGACTGTCGGCGCAGCGAATGAAGCGGCGACCGCGTCCGCCGCGCTGCTGGTGCCGACGGGACTGGGCGCGAGCTGCACGGGGCCGCGCCCCATCGCTTTGTACGCACACGGTACGACGACCGATCGTGCATACAACATGGCAAATTTTCAGAATACAGAGACTCTATTCCTGGCGGCGCTGTTCGCGTCCAAGGGCTACATCGTCGTCGCGCCGAACTATGCCGGCTACGACAAGTCATCGCTTTCCTACCATCCTTATTTGATCGCCGATCAACAGTCCAAGGACATGATCGATGCTCTGACTGCTGCGCGCACCGCGCTGCCGTTGGCCTCTGCGACTCTCACGAAGGATAACGGCCGGTTATTCATCACGGGCTATTCTCAAGGCGGATATGTGGCGATGGCCACCGACCGCGCGATGCAGGCCGCCGGAATGAAGGTGACGGCGGCGGCACCCATGTCGGGACCCTATGCGTTGGCGGCCTTCGTCGACGCGGTATTCTACGGCGAAGTCAACGGCGGGGCTCCAATATCATCCACGCTGCTGCTCACGGGATATCAAAAGGCTTACGGAAATATCTATGCGAATCCCAAGGATGTATTCGAGGACTCCTACGCCACGGACATCGATGGCCTGTTACCGACCACGTCGACGCGCAGCGAACTGTACGCGGACGGCAAGTTGCCCGAATCTGCGCTATTTAGTTTGACCCCTCCGGCGCCCGCATTCGCGGCCGACACGCCGCCGGCCGAGCCGGCAAACCTGGCGCCGGTGTTTGCGCTGGGCTTTGGCAGCGGCAATTTGCTGAAGAATAGTTATCGCCTCAGCTACCTTCAGGATGCTCAAGCCAATCCGGACGGCGGCTGGCCCAATCTCACCACCGGAGTTGCGGCGGAGGCTCCCGCTCTGCCGTGGCGCGAGGCTCTTCGGCTCAATGATCTGCGCGACTGGACGCCAATCACGCCGATGCTCCTGTGCGGCGGCGACGTCGACCCTATCGTGTTCTGGCTGAACACACAGCTGATGCAGGATTACTGGGCGTCTCACCCGCCCGCGTCCGCAGAGGTTAGCGTGCTCGACCTGGAAGCCCCGCCATTGAGCAACGACCCTTATGTCGCGCTGAAAAGCGGCTTTGCAACTGCAAAGGCACTGCTCGCCGCGACCGCAGTTCAGCAAGGTGCGACTGACGGAGGGGTGTTTGCCGTGGCCGAGGCTTATCATGCGGAATTGGTGGCGCCGTTTTGCTTCGCCGCCGTCAAGTCGTTCTTCGAAAGCCAGTGAGGTTAAGCGGCAGCGCCCAGAATCTCCACCAGCAAGACCCGGCGATCCATTGTCGCGGACTCGAATTCGGAGCTGATGGTGGTCAACTCGTCTTCATCGCGCGCACTCAACACCTTAATGAGGCAGGCGCGGTCCCGGCCGCGGCGTTTGGCTTCATAGAGCGCCTTGTCGACCAGGCTGATGGCGCTCTCCAGCGAAATATCGGTCGCCGAGCCCAGCATCGGGAAGCTGGCGTAACCGATCGAGATGGTGCAGCGGATCAATTGCCCGTTCCACAAAACGGGCTCGCAGCGCACCGCCTGCAGCAGGCGCTCGGCGGTCAAATCCGCCTGAGCCGGTGTCATCGGTCCGAGCACCGCCAGGAATTCTTCGCCGCCCCAGCGCACCAGCTTGTCGTTCTCGCGCAGCGCCGCCGACAGCCGCTGGCTCATCGCCGCCAGCACCGCATCGCCCGCCGGATGCCCGTAGGTGTCGTTGATGCGCTTGAAGTGATCGAGATCGGCGAGCAGCACGCAGCCCCCGACAGGCCGGCTGCCTTCCACGGCCAGCACGCGCTCGTTGAAGTAGCGGCGGTTCGACAGGCCCGTCAGCGGGTCATGCTCGCTGCTGAAGCGCAACTGTTTGTTGGCCCTGCTGACGCGCGCAAATGCCCAGAGCAGAGCCGCGCACATGACCGCGATGAATAGCGCGCCGGCAATGATCAATTGCTGTGAAAGGCGCTGGCCGCGCATTTCCGACACTTTGAGCGCGTTGTCGCGCCGCAGGAGTTCCAGCTCGCGCGCCTTGCGCTCGTCGTCGAATTGTGCCGAGAGCTCGAGAAATGCGCGCTGCCGCGTATTCGTCATGAACTTCTCGCTGATCTCGTCATAGCGGTGATACACCTGAATCGCCATCATCAGGTAACCGGCATGTTCCAGAGCGTCCGCATATTCACGCAGATACTCCTTGGCGTCCAACAGGTCGCTGCCGGCCAGCGCTTCGGCGATCGCCGCCTCTGCGAGCTTTTGACCTGCCTTGATGCTGCCGAGCCCGATATACGCCAGGCCTTCGTTGAACAGAGTAATTTGTTCATCATCGTGTCGGCTCGTGCGCAGCATGATGGGCAGCGCCTGCTTGGAATATTTCAATGATTCGTTGAAGTCGCGGGTCTTCAAATAGGAGTCGCCCAGGTTGAGCAGCGCCATCGCCATCCACTTGCTGCTCCCGGAGCGCCGCGCATGTTCTAGTCCCGCCAGGGAGGCGCGCCGTTCCGCGACCCGGTCTCCGCGGCGATCCGCGATATCCGCGACGCGCTCCTCAGTTTCCACCAACCCGGCTTCATCGCCCAAGCGGGTCGCCAGCGCGCGCGCCGTGTTCAACTGAACCATGGCCCGATCGAAATTACCGCTCTCCGTGTAAATTCGCGCCAGAGAAAGCATCGAGTGCAGCGTGCGCACGTCGTCGTGCATCTTGCTGGCAAGATCGAGCGCACGCTCCAGGAATGGCAGCGCCGACTCATCCTGCCCCAAAAAGCGCAGCACGTGACCCCGCAGGGACAGCATGCGGTAGCGCTCCGAATCCGATCTGCTGGCATTGATGTCTATGCCCTTGAGTTCAGCTTCCGCCGCGGCATATTGATTGTGCAAGCGCGCAGAGTAGGCGCGCACAAAACGGCCCGCCCGAACCGCTGCGTCATTGCCCGCGCCTGCGATCGCCTCGAGACGCCGCTCGACCGCGTAGACATCTTCATCCCGGCTGTTGTCGGCGTAAATCATGCCGCGTATCTCGAGCATCTCAATTTCGCCTTCCGAGCCCGGCGGCAGCGGCGCCGTGTCCAGCATCTGAACGGCGCGCTCCGGATCGGACCACTCGAGCATCTCGAGCTGATCGGCGGCGCTCGCCGCCGCGGCCACGCCGCATGCCAGCGAGGCGGGCAGCAACATTGCACCGATTAACCCGAATTTGAAGGCTTTTCGCATGAACAGATGGCATTAAGCCGCAGTGCAGCACCAGATAAACGCATTCTGGTCATGTTCAGAACGATGTGACGTGATGAAGGTCATTTCTCAGAGCCGTATGAGGCTTTGCCCTAAGCAACGTGCCAAGAATGTGACGCGGGTCTTCGCGGCGACCGCTCCGGCCCTTAAGGGTAGGGTCAGTCGTCGAACGCGGAATAGACCAGGTCGCGGAACAGCGTGCGGTAGTAATCGCGCTGACCGGGTGCCTGAATCAGCAATATCGCAAAAAGCTGCTCCAGCGGATCCACCCAAAAAGTAGTCCCGGCAAGCCCGCCCCAAAAGTATTGACCGACGGACCCCGGCAGGGCCGCAATGCCGGCATGCAGCCGGACGGCAAAGCCGAGGCCAAAGCCATGCCCGGGGAGCAGCAAATCTGCGGCTCCCGTCATCGGGCCGAGATGATCCGCCGTCATGAGTTCGATGGTCTTGCGGCTCAAGAATCGCGATCCCTCGAGCGTTCCCCCATTGAGCAGCATTTGCAAAAAGCGCGCGTAATCGCTCGCGGTCGATACCAGCCCGCCGCCGCCCGACTCGAAATCCGGCGCATCGCGCACATTGATCAGCTGCACCTGGCCGCCGCTCTCGGGATCCTTGGCGAACGCCTCGGCAATGCGGGAGTGGTGTCGCGGAGGTACATGAAATGCCGTATCGGACATGCCAAGCGGTGCCAGAAGACGGGTCTCGAAAAAGACACGCAGCGGCACTCCCGACAGCACCTCAATGAGGCGGCCGACGACGTCGGTGGAACGGCTGTACTCCCAGCGGGTTCCGGGTTGATCGAGCAGCGGTATTTTGGCAAGCGTCGCGACTTGATCAGCGCTGCTCTGCGTGCGGCTGTAGACCCTCGCACTCATGTACATCTTATGCACGGGGCCCGAACCGCGGAATTCGTAGGTGAGACCCGAGGTGTGACGCAGCAAGTCCTGAATGGTGATGGGGCGCTCCGCAGGCACTTGTTCCAGCGCTCCGCCGCGTGCCACCGACACGTCGGCGAATTCGGGCAGGAACTTGGCGATGGGATCGGTGAGCAGAAACCTGCCCTCTTCCCACAACATCATCGCTGCCACAGACGTGATCGGCTTGGTCATGGAATAGATACGGAAAATCGTATCGTTCGTCATCGGCGCGCCGCTCGCCGGATCACGTTGGCCAAAGCTTTCGAAGTACCCCACGCGACCTTCGCGCGCAACGAGAGCTACCGCGCCGGGCACACGTCCGTGCTCGATCTCGCGGCGCAGCGCCCCGCTCAGGCGAGCGAGACCTGCGGATGACAGGCCGATTTCCTCGGGTGCGGCGTGCAGTAAAGGAGTCAGGGCTTCGCCTGCAGCAGCTGTAATCCCGACGCATGGTTGCGCTGAAAGCCCTTCCACAGGGTTACCCCTGAGCCGCCGGGACTATAGGCGTCATAGGCGGACGCCGGCGTCGCGGTCGGCCATGTGCCTGCAGTCGATTCGGTCACCGGCACATCGAGATACGCCGCGCGGCTTTCATCGCCCTTGACGTAATGATCCAGGAACGCCGTGATGAAGTGCGCATTGATCGCGGTGATGCGATCCTTGCGCCATACCGGATCTTCGAACCAATCCTGATCCCAGAGCAGATGTCGCATGGAGTCCGGAACGGGATTCAAGCCGATGGCATGGCCGGCGCCCTTAAAGGTCAAGAGGTACCGGTGCGCAGAGCTCGCCCTGTCGAAAATCGCGCGTGCCCCCGTGCTGTAATTCACGGTCCTATCGTCATCGCCGGCGATGAGCAGCAACGGTGTCGTGATCATACCCAGACCATCCTCGCCCCATGAGGCGAGCGTGCCGGCGCCTGCCGGGGAAATCGCCACCACTGCACGCAATCCCTTGACGCTGAGCGAGTCGCGCAAGGCGCCGCCGCGCGCGAACGGCAGCAGCAAACCGCCGGGTACAAGCTTGACGGCGCCACCCAGCGGATCGAGCGCGGCGCCGGCCGCCGTCAGCACGCCATAGCCACCCATGGAATAACCGATCAGCGCCGTACGTGTCGGATCCACCAGGTGATCTGCAGCCAGCATACTCTGCAGCGCCTGGGCAACGAAGGCGATGTCGAGGGGCCGGCGCATCAGAGGCTCCGCAAAGCGCGTGCGGTCCGTGATGGGCGGATCCTCGTGGTGTATGGCAGCGACCACATAGCCTTTTGAGGCGAGGTTCTCCGTTAACCAACTCATCGCGACAGGATCGTTGCTATAACCGTGCGAGACGATTACCAACGGATATCCCTGGCCTAAGGAAGGTGCGTTGCGCACCGCGATTCCAGGAATCGAAAAAATTGCCGCGGCGGCCGGCGGTTCGGAGGGCAGAGTGGCGGTGTATTTAACACGCTTGGCGGCCGGCTCCGCTCGCGCCGGATACCAAAGTTCGACGCTCAGGGCACGGTCTACCAGCGGCGCAGAACCCTTGGCGGCATCGAATGCCAGTACGTCGAACTGGCCATGCTGTACCAAATGCAGGGTCTTCACGCCGACGGCGTGCTCGCCGAGGCGTGCCAGTTCCGGTGCATCCACGCCAAAACGGCTGGGCGGTTCGCCACCGAACGCCGGGAGTGCTCCGCAGGCAAGGAGGACCAGCATTAGTACTCGTCGCATACGCACCCCTTAAACTTGAGCGCCTAATCTTAACAGCGCGGGAAGCTCAACCAAAGAATCCAGCAACGCGTCGCAATCCAAGGTGCGCGCATCCCGCCCCTCGTTGTATCCATAGGAAACGCATACCACAGGAATGCCGGCGGCACGTGCCGCCTGCACATCATTGACCGAATCGCCGACCATGAGCGAATTGGCCGGCAGCGCCCGCAACGACTCACAGGCGAACAGCAGCGGCTGCGGGTCCGGTTTGCGGCGCTCGCAGGTATCGCCACCGACCACGACATCCACCGAGCCTGCGAGCCCCAGCCGCGCAAGCAGCGCACTGGCAAAGCGGTACTGCTTGTTGGTGACCACCGCAACACCGACTCCTGCGTCACGCAGGCTGTGCAGCGACTCGGCTGCGCCCGCGAACGGGCGGGCGCTGCCCTCGTTCAATTCCTCGAGCTCACCATAGTGGTGAAAAAAGCGCTCCACCATGGCGGCCTGGGTCGCCGCGTCGATGGCGCGGCCCTGCGCGGCCGCGGCGCGTTCGATCAGAATCGGCGAGCCGCGCCCGATCATGCCGCGCACCTCGTCCTCCGCAAGCGATGCACAGCCATACTCGAGCAGCGTGCGATTGAGCGCCAAAGCGATATCCGCCGCCGTGTCCAGCAGAGTGCCGTCGAGGTCGAACAGCACCGCTTGCAGCGGCTGTGCACGCCAGTAGGCGCCCAGAGCCTTAGGCATCGAGCGTGATGCTGACCGGGCAGTGATCGCTGCCCGTGACGGTTGGATGAATCTCGGCGCCCTTCACCGCGCCGCGCAACGCTCCCGATACCAGCACATAATCGATTCTCCACCCGATATTGCGCGCCCGCGAATTCGCGAAGTGGCTCCACCACGAATAATGCCCATTCCCCTGCGTGAACAGCCGGAAGGTGTCGACGAAACCCGCATCGACGAAATTTTGAAAGCCGGCCCGCTCTTCGTCCGTGAAACCCTTTTTGCCGCGGTTCGGCTTGGGATTGGCCAGATCGAGCTCGGTATGCGCCACATTGAGGTCGCCGCAGAAAATGACCGGTTTGGTCTTTTCCAGCTCCTTGCAATACGCAAGGAAAGCCGGATCCCAATGCTTGAAGCGCAGGCTCAAACGGCTCAGATCATCCTTGGCGTTCGGCGTGTACACGGTCACGACGTAGAATTTGTCGTACTCGGCCGTCATGACGCGGCCTTCCTCTGCGCTGTCGCGCTGCAGTTCGTCGGCAAAGGTGAAGCGCTTCGCGAACTCGCGCGGATAGCCGTTGACGACCGACAGCGGCTCGTGCTTGGAGAAAATCGCCGTGCCGGAATAGCCCTTCTTCACTGCGGAATTCCAATACTCCCGGTATGCGGGCAATTCGATCTCGACTTGCCCGCGCTCGGCCTTGGTCTCCTGCAGACAAACCACGTCCGGCTGGTATTTATCGAGGAACGGCTGGAACACGCCTTTCTTCAATACGGCACGTATGCCGTTGACGTTCCAGGAAAAAATCTTCATCAGATGTCTCATCTTGAGCTCGTCGAGGTATCGACCCCGCCATTATCGCAGAACTCGGCTAGGGCTTGGACTCGGACACCGTCCAGCCCGCGCCCAGTGCCTTGTACACCGCGATCAAGGAGGTGGCGGCATCCGTGCGGCTTTGCGACAGCAGCAATTCGGCACTCAAGGCCGTGCGCTCCGCGTCCAGCACTTCGAGAAAATCGATCAGGCCGCCTTCGAAGCGTTTTTGCGCCAAATCGGCGGCCTTATCGCTCGCCGCCGCCGCCACCCGCAGAGATTCACGCCGCGTTTGCGACCGGCCGTAAGTGATCAGCGCGCCCTCGGTGTCTTCGAGCGCATTCAGAACCGCCCCTTCATAGGCGGCGAGCGCCGCGTCGGTCAGCGCCTTAGCCGACTTGATCCGCGCCTGCACCCGGCCAAGATCGAAAGCCGCCCAGGAAATGCTCGGGCCCACCGAGAAGAACCGCGCGTCGGACGTTGCGAAATCGCCGAAGGTCGGCGCCGAATAACCCACTTCGCCCATCATCGTCACCTTCGGGAATAAATCGCCCATCGCGACTCCGATGCGCGCCGTGGCGGCCGCCAGCCGGCGTTCCGCAACGCGCACGTCGGGTCTGTGACGCAGCAGCTGCTCCGGCGTACCGATGGCGTTCAAAACCGGCAGATTCGGCAACGGCGCTGGCGCTGACAGTCGTTCGCCCAGGGCCGTCGGTTGCCGCCCGCTCAGTACGCTCAAGCGATACGTGGTCGTCGCAATCGAGGCCTGCAAGGTCGGGATGGACGACAAGGTTGTCTGCCACTGCGCCTCGGCGCGCGAGGTGTCGAGTTCGTTGCCGCGGCCGGCCTCCAAGCGCGTGTGCGTGAGCTTCGCCGTGCGCGCTTGGTTGTCGGCATTGCGGATGGTCAAGGCCAACTGATCCTGCAGGCCGCGCAAGATGAAATAATCACGGGCCACTTCGGCGATGACGCCGACTCGCGCATCGCGCAGCGTCGCCTCGCTCGCGCCTAAGTCGCCGCGCGCCGCCTCGACATTGCGCCTGACGCGCCCGAATAAATCGAGCTCCCACAGGCCGTCGAAACCGCCGGTTGCGTTGTCGAATTCGCGGTCACGGCGGTCGATGCCGGGCAGCTGCTGCTGCGATTCCAGGATGTGACTGTAGCCGCCCTGCAACGTGACGGTCGGAAACTGATCGAATCCAGCCAGGCGCCGTGCTGCCCGTGCCGCCTGTAAATTCGCCGCCGCTGCCGCCAGATTCTTGTTGTGGGCGAGCGCATCGTCGACCAGGCTGTTGAGAAGAGGATCCGCGAACCGGTCCCAATAGCGTTCGACGCTGTCTCCTTGGCCCAAGCCTGGCTCGGCGGCGTTTGCGAACTGCGCATCCACAGGCGTCTGGGGACGATGGTAGTTGCGGCCTACTGCACAGCCCGCGAGGATGGCCATCACGGCTGCGCCGCAAATGAGATTACGCACGGGTCTGCTGCGTCGCGGCGGCGGATGGCGGCGGCAGTCCAAGTCCGACATTCCTGCGCTTCTCCAGCCAGGTTTCGATGGTGACGAAAAATACCGGCGTCAAGAACAGGCCGAAGAATGTCACGCCCAGCATGCCGGAAAACACCGCAATGCCGATGGCCTGACGCATCTCGCTGCCCGCGCCGCTCGCAGTGACGAGCGGTATCACGCCCATGATGAAGGCGAATGAGGTCATCAGAATCGGGCGCAGACGCAGGCGGCACGCTTCGATGGCCGCTTCGAGCGGCGCCAAGCCGTGCTCAACGCGTTCGCGCGCAAATTCCACGATCAGAATGGCGTTCTTACACGCGAGACCGACCAGTACGATGAAGCCGATCTGGGTAAGTACATTGTTATCCGAACCCTTCAGAAACACGCCCCCCATGGCGGACAGGAGGCACATGGGCACGATCAGAATAACGCACAGCGGCAACGCCCAGCTCTCGTACTGCGCGGAGAGAATCAGAAACACCAGCATGACGCAGATCGGAAACACCAGGATGGCCGTATTGCCCGCGGATTTCTGTTGGTAGGTCAAATCGGTCCATTCATAGCCGAAGCCGTTCGGCAGCGTCTCCTTCAACACGCGTTCCATGGCCGCAGCGGCTTGGCTCGAGGACGTGCCGGGAGAACCTGCTCCGTTGATGTCCGAGGCCAGGTACACGTTGTAGTGGGAGACGCGATCCGGTCCCGCCTCGAAACGCACGTCGGCTACCGCGCCCATGGGCACCATGTCCCCCTGCAAGTTGCGCATCTTCAAGTTCGCAATGTCTTCGGGCTGACTGCGGAATTGCGGTTCGGCCTGCGCATATACCCGGTAGGTCCGGCCGAAGCGATTGAAGTCGTTGACGTACACCGAGCCCAAATAGGCCTGCAAGGTGTCGAAAACATTCGACAGCGGCACTCCCTGGTTCTTTGCCTTGACCCTATCCACGTCCGCGAACAGCTGCGGCACGCTGTTCTGAAATGTCGAATAGGTGGCGTAGGGATTTAGCTCGCGCTGCTGGCGGGCCTTGGTCAAGACCTCGGCCGTGACGCGCGCGAGCTCATCGTAGCCGTGCGCGGCACGATCCTGCAGATAGAGCTTGAATCCGCCGGTAGTACCCAGGCCCTGCACGGGCGGCGGCGGCACGGCAAAAATCACCGCATCCTGAATCGAGCTGAATTTCTTGTTGAGCTCTCCTGCAATGGCGCCCGCCGATAAGGCCTTGGTGGTGCGCTCATCGAAGGGCTTGAGCGGGAAGAACAGCACCGCTGCATTACTCAGATTAACGAATCCTTGCACCGAGAGGCCGGAAAAGCCGATGGCATGCTCCACTCCGGGGGTGTCGGTGGCGAGCTTGGAAACTTCCCGCACGACTTTTTCGGTGCGATCGAGCGAAGCCGCATCGGGCAACTGCACGATTCCGATCAGGTACTGCTTGTCCTGCGCCGGGATGAAGCCGCCGGGCACAATATTAAAAATGCCCCAGGTTGCGACCAGCAGCAAGGCGAACACCCCGAGCACCACGAACCGGATCGCCGTAATCCGCCGTACGCCGCGGCCGTAACGCCCCGACGCGCTCTCGAAGCCACGGTTGAACAGCTTGAAGAATCCACCAAAAACACGATTGATGCCGCGTTGAAACGCGTCCGCCGGCGCATTCCGCGGCTTCAGCAGCAACGCCGCCAGCGCCGGCGACAGGGTCAGTGAATTGAACGTCGAGATGATGGTGCTGGCCGCAATGGTGATGCCGAATTGGCGGT
>JBDUEQ010000152.1:0-11022 GCA_040002315.1 Gammaproteobacteria bacterium | reverse complement strand
CCACCATTAATCTAACGCGAGCCGCGCGTGCGACGGCTTTTCTCAACGGCCGGCATTTCGTCACGCCGCAGGACGTCAAGAACGTGGCCCTCGATGTACTTCGTCATCGCGTCACCGTCAGTTATGAAGCCGAAGCCGAGAACGTCACGTCCGAGGACATCATTCGCAAAATCCTCGACACCCTTCCGGTTCCCTAGGTTTCCACTTGTCCGACGGTGAGCGAGGCATTTGAGATGAACGACATTCCAATCAAAACCATGATGAGCAGATTGCGGCATTTGGAAATCCAAACTCGTTGCCTGGTCAGCGACAGCCTGTCGGGCGAGTACCATTCCGTATTCAAAGGCCGCGGGATGGACTTCGATGAGGTCCGCGAATACGTCGCGGGTGATGAGGTTAGAACCATTGATTGGAATGTTACGGCACGTGCTGGGCGGCCATTCGTCAAGAAATTCACGGAAGAACGCGAGCTGACCATTCTCTTAATGGTCGACATCAGCGCGTCCGGCCGCTTCGGTTCCGGAGCACGCAGCAAGCGCGACCTTGCCGCAGAAATCGCCTCGCTGCTGGCCTTCTCCGCCATTCGCAACAGCGACAAGGTGGGGTTGCTGCTGTACACCGATCGCGTCGAGCAGTACCTTCCTCCCAAAAAAGGCCGGCGCCATGTCCTTCGCGTGGTGCGAGAGATCCTCTACCACGAGCCGCGCGGCACGGGCACCGAGAGCGTCGCCGCCCTCGAATTTGCGAGCCATCTATTGCATCGGCGTGCCATCGTGTTTCTCCTCTCCGATTTTCAATTTAACGGCGATGCAGCTGCGGCTCGAATCGCATTGCGGCGAGCCGCGCGGCAGTGCAATCGTCGTCACGATCTGGTGGCAGTCCACATCGAAGATCCACGCGAACGGCAGATTCCCGATCTCGGAGTCGTTGCGCTGGAAGATGCCGAGACTGGCGAGGTCGTCGAACTTGATACAGCCGATCCTGAAGTGCGAAACACTTTTCATCAACGCGCAACGCAAGATGTCAAGAATCTCGTGAGTGACCTGCGCGGAGAAGGCGTCGACACGCTCGAATTGTTGACTGATTCACCTTACCTGCCGGCCTTGCAGCGATTCTTTAAGAACCGCAAGCGCAGGCACGCATGAGCGGCCACTTCACGGCATCGGCGGGTCGGTTTGTGGCCGCCGCCGCTGTTGCGCTGCTGCTCAGCGGGTTTGCGGCAGCACAAGCGCCCGCGCTCGCAGCGTCCACCCTTCCGCAAGGTGCACCGAAGCCGATTCTCGAGGACATCCGTGACATTCGAGGTCCGCGCTCCTTTGCCTCGCCTTGGACGCTGGCGATCCTCGGCGCGGCTACTGCACTGATCGGCGCCGGTGCGTACGGTGCATGGCGATGGCAGCGGCAGCGGCGCATGCCGGTGGCGCTGCGGCACTCCGAAGTCGCCTTGCAGCGCCTCGAGCGCGCCCGAGCCCTCCTGCTCTCAGGCGACGGGCGTCGATTCTCAATCGAGGCCTCGGATGCCGTCAGGGACTACCTGGAGATTCACTTTGGCGTCCGAGCCGCGCATCGCACCACCCAAGAATTTCTGCGCGACCAACTAGCGACAGGAGACAGGCGCCTGGCTGCCCACACGTCGGTGCTGAAGGAATTTCTGCTGCTGTGCGACCTTGCAAAGTTCGCCGGCTGGAATTTGACCGTGCAGAGCATGGAAGCGATGTACCAATCGGCTTGCCGATTCGTACTCGACACCGCGGCGGAGGTACCTACACACATCGATCCCACGCTCTCCGACGCCGTCGACCCGTCCACCGCTTCAGTCGAGGATAGCTATGTTTCACTTCCTTCAACCTGATTGGCTATGGTTGCTCGCGCTGCTGCCTGTCGCCTTATGGTGGCTCGGGCGACGCGGCAAGGTCGCGGCTATCGAATACTCTCATGTCAGGCTTGCCCGCGAAGTGGCCAAGACCTCGCGCAGTCGGGTCGGACATTTTCTGTGGTTGGCATCCCTTGTTGCCGCGGTCTTGATGATCGTCGCTTTGGCCAGGCCCCAACTCGGTCACGGGCGCACTGAGGTCACGGCCAATGGCATCGACATCATGTTGGGACTCGACGTCTCCGGGTCAATGCAGGCGATGGACTTCAAACTCGATGATCGACGAGTCAACCGTATCGATGTCGTCAAATCTGTCGTCTCGCATTTTATCGACCAGCGTCCTGATGACCGTGTCGGTTTACTTGCCTTTGCGGGGGCGCCCTATCTCGTCAGCCCCTTGACCTTCGATCACGACTGGCTGCAACAAAATCTCGAGCGCGTGAGCGTCGGCGGCCTCGACGATGGCACCGCCATCGGTTCGGCCATAGCAGCAGGAGTGAATCGCCTACGCACGACGCCGGCAAAGTCCAAGGTCTTGATTTTATTGACGGACGGCATGAACAATACGGGAAAAATCTCCCCCATGGCCGCCGCGGAGGCCGCCAAAGCCCTGGGTGTGAAAATCTACACCATCGGTGTCGGTGTGCGTGGCGAAGCACCCATTCCAGTCAAAGACCGGTTTGGCGATACACATCTTGTGATGTCAAAAGTCGATGTCGATGAAAAGACCCTCCAGGCGGTGGCGACAGAGACCGGCGGATCGTTCTACCGCGCCACCGATACGGATTCTCTGCGCAAGATCTACGGCGAGATCAATCGCCTGGAGAAAACCGCACAAACGGCTCGCCGCTACGAGCGAAACGATGAACTGTTTGGATGGGCGCTGTTTCCGGCGATCGCTTTGCTCGGCGTCGGCTTTGGGCTCGACCACACGCGATTTCGGAGACTGCCATGACATTTGCACATCCCATATGGCTATTGGCCGCCGTGCTCGCCGCCGGCGCGATGCTGTGGACCTGGTGGTGCTTCGATCGGCGCCAACGTGCTGCGCTTGCACAATTCGTGGCCGCACATCTTCAAACGAAACTCACGCAATCGGTATCGACTGTGCGACAACGAGTGAAACGCGGCCTGCTGGCCGCGACTGTTGTTTTGCTCTTCATTGCGCTTGCAGGACCGCAAGCCGGATTTCAACTCGAACTGATCAAGCGTCGTGGCAATGACATCATATTTGCCGTCGACACCTCGCGCAGCATGATGACCCCGGACGTTAAGCCCAATCGTCTGGCACGCGCCAAGCTCGCGATCGATGATTTCGTGGGCCATCTGGATGGCGATGCGGTAGGCCTAATCGCCTTCGCTGGCAGCGCCTTCCTGCAGACGCCGATCACGCTCGATTACGGCGCCTTCCGCGAGAATCTCGCTGTGCTCGATACGCATATCATTCCTCGCGGGGGCACGAATATCACTAGCGCCGTGCGCCAAGCACAGGCGGCTCTGCGCAGCCGCCCGGATAGCGACAAAGTGCTGATTCTGGTGACGGACGGCGAGGATCTTGAGGGAGATGTGATCGGGGCGGCCAAAGCGGCCGCACAACAGGGCCTTAAGATCTACACGGTCGGCGTGGGTACCGCAAATGGCGATCTGATCCCGCTCCCCGCGGATCAAGGCGGTGGATTCTTGAAAGATACCGCTGGACAGTTCGTCAAATCACACTTGGATGAGGCGACACTGCGACACATTGCAGAAGTGACGGGTGGCATCTATACGCCGCTGGGCAGCGAAGGGCAAGGGTTGGAGACGATCTACCGGCAAGCTTTGGGGGCGCTCGCCAAGCATGACCTCGCTGCGGAGGAGCACAGGGTCTACATCCAACGATTTCAGTGGCCATTGGGCGCGGGATTGCTGTGCCTAATCACCAGCCTGCTGATCAGCACTCGGCGCCGCCGCACGGCGTCCGCGTCCCTACCGGCCGCAGCGAGTTCGCCGGCCCGAGAATCCGGCGGATTCCTCTCGCCCGCCTCGACTCTGATACCGGCTCTCCTCTGCCTCTTGTTATTTCACAGCGCGCAGGCCTCCCCCTCGAGTGCGGAGAAGGCCTATCGTCACGGCGACTTCCTCGCGGCCGAGCGTGACTATGCGGCCGCCGCAGCGGGCGCTCCACAACAGCCCTTGATGCAGTACAACGCCGGAGCCGCCGCATACAAGGCCGGCGAATATCCGCGCGCAACACAAGCGTTCCAGGAGGCGCTGCGTGGACCATCGGGGGATGCCAAGCGCTTGGCGCAGCAGGAAGATGCCTATTTCAATCTTGGCGATTCGCTGTACCGCACCGGTCAAAAAACCGAAGTGACATCGCCGGACGCCACCCTTGGGCACTGGACGCAGGCAGTCAAGGCATACGATTCCGCGTTGCAGCTCCATTCTGATGATGTCGATGCGAAATTCAATCGTGATTTGGTGAATCGCAAGATCGAAGCTCTCAAGAAGAAGCAAGCGCAACAGCCGCAGCCGAAATCGGGTGACAACAAATCACAGGATCAACAAAAACAGCCGCACAATGATGCCAACGCGCAGCAACAGCCGCAGCCGTCGGGGCCGCAATCGAAGCAGTCGGGTTCGCAACCGCCGCAGTCGGCGCATTCACAGCAGCCATCGCCAGGGCAACCAGGACAAGCGCCGAAGAGAAAGGAGGCGGATAAGAATTCACCGGCGGGCGGTCCCCGCCCCGGTTCGCAGGCCTCTCAAGGTTTACAGGAGGACAGCGGAAATCCACCTAGTAGCCAGCCGTCGAGCGCCGCCGGACCAGCGCCCCGCCAGGCGGAAACGGGGCGCGAGCCTGGGAGGAACGCGCAATCGGCGGACAATCAGCGACTTCCCGGACAAATGAGCCGCGAGGAAGCGCGCGAGCTGCTCAACTCCATGAAAAGCGACGAACGACGGCTTCCGGCGCAGCCCCTCGCGCGCAACGACGCCCAGAACATTCAACCGGACCAACCTCAGAAGGACTGGTGATATGCCCGCGATCGCTCCTCGCTCTCGTCAATGGCTCGCCGTGTTAGGCACCGGCCTCCTCGCGGCATCCGCGACCGCGGCTGCTTCGGGTATCAGCGCCACAATAGAACCCGCAGAGATCTCGCTCGGCGAGGCGGCCGATCTCACCATCACCGCTTCGGGCGATGATGCGTCTCGAATCTCGCCGCCGATGGTGCCCGGGTTGCAGTTCTCGGCGGTCAATCAATCGCAGCGATTCGAATCCGTTAACGGAGTCACCCAATCCACGGCGTCAGTCACCTACCAAGTCACGGCGCAGCAAACAGGCATCTACACAATCCCCGCGGCCTCTACCGGCGCACAGCAGCTAATTTTAAAGGTGGATCCTGCCGGCGCTGGGACCCGGCCGCGCTCCGCATCCTCTTTCTCGGCTCTTGCGCCGAGTAATTCAACTACGCCCGGCGCCGCAGCGCAGGTGTCGGCGGATGGCGCCGCCTTTGTCCGTCTGCGGTTCCCTAAGCACGAGTTATACGTCGGTGAGACTCTCCCGATGGAGATCCAGGTTGGCACACGTGACGGCATGGTTGCGTCTCTCGATGGGCTACCGACGCTCAACGGCGATGAGTTCACGCTGGCACCGCTCGCCGCACAGCCCGATCAACGAAGTGAGGAGACCATCGGCGGCAAACCCTACACGGTATTCACCTGGCGCAGCTCTCTGGCGGCCGTCAAGCCGGGTGCCATGTCGCTGTCTGTGGACACACCGCTCACGGTCCGCTTGCGTAGCCGACCTCCAAACAGTGATGTGTTCGATGATCCAGCATTCGGCAACCTATTCAACGACCCGGCCTTCCAGAATTTCTTCGGGGGCACCGTGGAAAAGAATATTACTGTCACAAGTGCGCCTCAGGCCTTTACGGTGATGGCGCTGCCCGCCCAGGGCAGACCCGCCGGATTTAATGGTGCGGTGGGTGAATTTACCGTCAGTAGCGAGCTCACCGACCCTCACGTGACGGTCGGAGATCCTGCGACCTTGCGCATGCAGGTGAGCGGGGAGGGTAATTTCGATCGAGTGGACAGCCCCATGCTGAGCAACGTCGAGCATTGGAAAACCTATCAGCCGATTTCCCACTATGTGGCGGCGGACAAGACGGCCGACCGCGGCCCGGCCGATCGCGGCCCGGCCGATCGCGGCCCGGCCGATCGCGGCGTGAAAACCTTCGAACAACCGATCATTGCGACAGCGGCCGGGGCACAAACGATACCCTCATTGACCTTCAGCTATTTTAATCCCCGGACACGACGCTATGAAGAGGTCAGCACGGCGTCCGTCCAGGTCACGGTCGCATCTGCTGCGGCCGGTGTGGCGGCGATAAGCGCGAGCTCGTCTACTCCGTCGACAGGACCCGCCGCGGTCGCGGCCCCGTCGTCGAATAACAATTTGAGACCGGATCATGCGCTGACTGGCCGCGGCTCCGATTCATTCATTCCCCTGTATTTCAGGCCGCCGTTTCTCGTGGCCCCGTCGCTACTGATTCTCGCCGTTCCCGGCCTATGGCTCTGGCTGCGCCGGCGTGAGCAAGTCGTGACAGACCTTGGCGCACGCCGGCGGGACTCGCTCGAATCGACCCGGCTCTTGGGCGAGATAGAACGGGCCTCGGCCGCCGGCAATGCTCGCGAGTTCTTTTTTGCCGCGCGCGTTCTGCTGCAAAGATTGCTGGCCAGCCGCTGGCATGTCGCGGCGCCGGCGGTGACGCTTGCCGAAATTGACGCAAGGCTCGGCAAGACGAGTGAGGTGCGGGGTCTGTTTGAGGCCGCGGATGAGGCGATTTATTCGCACCGCGCGTTCGAGAAGAGCGAGTTGCGGCGCTGGCAACAAGCGCTGGTGCGTCAAATCAGAGAGGAGGCAACGGCATGAACGCACGCGACTTGTGCACGAATCTACTGCTGGTCGGCTTGTTGAGTGCAGGCGCAACCTATGCGGCCCCTTCCGACAGCGGCTCGGCGCCACAAGCGTACTCGGCGTCGGCGCTCTATGATTTGGGTAACTCCTACGCCCGGCAGGGAAACCCTGGGATGGCGGTTCTGTCCTACGAGCGCGCCCGCATTCTGTCACCGAATGATCCCGACATCCGCGCGAACCTGCATCGGGTGCGCACCCGTGCAGGATTGCCGCCGGATAGCGGTACCTGGCTCGAAAATCACGCGAGAGTCGCCGACCCCCGCTTGATGTACTGGCTCGGTCTTCTCAGCCTGGGGGTCGCGGGCGCAAGCCTCCTTGCGATCCGATTCGACCCTCCACGCCGGCGCATCGGGTGGGGGAGCCTAGGCGTGAGCGGCACGTTGTTGGCAGTCGTGCTCTGTGATGCTGCCGCGACCTGGTCTCTATTCCACGAAGCGGTCGTTCTGCATGCGACAGGCGTGCAAGTGTCGCCCATCACCAAAGGTGATGCCATGTTCTCTTTGCCGGAGGCTCAAGTCGTCACGATGACCAATGACTACAACGGCTATGTCTTGATTAAAACGAACGCCGGACAGAGCGGCTGGGTCCGGCGCGCCGATCTGGCACCCGTCATATCATCTCAGGATCGCCACGCTATCAGGCGGGCAGCACCACCGTGAATATTGCGCCCTTTCCCGGTTCGCTTCGCACCGAAACCTCACCATGATGTGCTTCAACGATCGCCTTGACGAGGCTCAATCCCAATCCTAACCCGCGTTGCGAGCGGCTTCGGTCACCGCGGTATAGCCGCCCCCAGATTCGCGGCTGCTCGGCGGCCGAGATGCCAATCCCCGTATCACTCATTTGAACGATGGCCTGCCCCGCTCGGGCACTGCAGGAAACTGCGATTTCGCCGCCCTCCGATGTGTATTTCAGTGCGTTGTCCAAGAGATTCGCAAACACTTGTCGCATCCTCGTCGGATCCACCACCGCTTCACCGGGTGAGCTTAAGTCGCTCTTGATCGTGATGCGCTTTTCCTCCGCAACGAGTTGGTACAGTTCGATCGCGCCCTCGAGCAATGCCGGAATCGACACGCGCTCGAGCTTGAGCTGCATAACACCCGACTCAGCCTCGGTAATGTCCATCAACGCCGTAAGCATGGTCAGCACACGATCGCACTCCTCTGTGCAGTCACCCAACGCTTCGCGCGCCGCCGCGTCCTCGGTGGCCTGTATCGCTGCTTCGGCCGTCGCACGCAGCCGTGATAGCGGGGTGCGCAGGTCGTGCGCGACGTTGTCCAACGCTTCGCGCATCCCTTCGATCAGGGATTGATTCGCATCGAGCACGCGATTAAATTGCAGCGCCAACTCCTGCAAGTCCGTTTGCTCGGACGTGAGCGGCACGCGCGCAGCAAAATTCCCTTTATCGATGATGTCGCGGGCGGTGGCAACCACCTCACGCACGGGTTTGGTGGCGCGATGGGCGAAGATTGCCCCTCCCAAGACACCAAGCAGGAGGGTCGGCGTCATGACCGCGAGGAAGGTTCGGCGAAACGGCGCCAATACCGTTTCCTGGTTGCGGGTAATGCGGCCCACTTCCAGATTCGAGCCGTCGGCCAGCGCCATGGAGGCAACCGTCAGATCGCTCTCCTGGTCCTTAGGTATACGGAGCCACATCAACTTCGAAATATCGCCGCCCGGCTCCAGAGCCGCCGTATCGAATTGCACCCAATCTTCCGGCACATTGAGCAGCAATGCGCTGCGTGATGGCCCGGTTAGTTTCACAAAAAAAGATCGCGACTTATCCGCCTCCTGGCCGCGACGCACGAAGTCCTGCAGTTCCTGCACGCCGCCGTTGTCGTAGACGGCGGCGCAGGCCTTCATCCGGGTCTCGATGAGCTCACGCTCCTTGCGCTGCATAGCCGAGGCGAGCAGTAGGTAAAGCAAGCCGAAAAGCACACCGGAGCTCAAAACAAAGATCCCGGCGTACCAAAGATTTAGGCGCAGGGCAAAGCTGCGCTGCAGCCGCTCACGCAGCTTTAAGAACATAACCGACTCCGCGGATGGTGTGGATTATTTTCGTCGGGAAATCCTTCTCAAGCTTGCTGCGCAAACGATGCACTAGGACATCAACGACATTGGTCTGGGGATCGAAGCTATAGTCCCAGATGTGTTCCAGGATCAAGGTCTTCGGAATCGCGCGGCCGGGATGACGCATGAGGAGTTCCAGCAAGGAAAACTCGCGGGTCTGCAGCTCGATTTGCCGGCCGGCGCGCGTGACTTCCCGGGTCAACAGATTCAAACAGAGTTCACCGACGGTGAGGCTCGTCGGTTCCGCGGTTTGGGTTGCCCGCCGAATCAAGGCGTGAATACGTGCCAATAACTCGGAGAAGGCGAAGGGCTTGGACAGATAATCATCGCCGCCCGCCTGCAACCCGCTGATGCGATGTTCGACAGTCGCCTTCGCGCTCAAGATCAACACGGGCAACAGATTCAGGTCCTGCCGCAGTCGGCGCAGCAACGATAGTCCATCCAACTTGGGCAGCATGAGATCGAGTATCGCCGCATCATAGGTGACCGCACGAGCCAAGGAGAATCCCTCCTCACCGTCGGCGGCGCTATCCACCGCGAAACCGTTCTCCTTAAGTCCCTTTACAATAAAGGAGGCGATTTTCTCATCATCTTCTACAACGAGTATCCTCACGGCTTCCCTTCATGCGCAAAGTCGGTTGCGCTACACGCTTCTCATGGCCGCGCAGCCCGCAGTACATACTCCACTATCTTCTCGCTTCTCGTTGGTCCGATAGTCGCGTTCCATAGAAGTGCTCGAAAGTAGAAGGGCGCTGTAAGCAGGTCGAGAAGCAATTCCAAGTCGCGACCGGCGGCAAGTTCGCCGCGCGACTCGCCGCGCTGCAGCGCTGCACGCATCGAGAGGCGGCGCGCCGTCAACACCTCCGCGCGGATCGACTCGGCAAGTTTTGCATCATGCGCCATATCCGACACCAGGCCCGCAAGCGCGCGGCCCAACACACCCGTAAATGCCCGGCGCAAGGTGTCCGTTGCGGCCGTCAGATCCTCGCGTAGCGAGCCCGTATCCGGCGCGGGTTCCAGCCCTAACTCATTGACGACCGCATAGGCGACCAACCGACGCTTGTTGGGCCAGCGACGGTACAAGCTCGTCCGAGCCCGTTTGACCTGCAGAGCAATCTTCTCGATGGTGACGGCGCGGTAACCTCCAGATTGCAGTGCGGCAAGCACTGCGCGAATGACCTCACTGTCGATGTGCGCGTCTCTGGGTCGGCCCGGACTCCTGGCGGCCCGAAGAGAAATGCGGGAACTCGGCGTACAGCTCGATCGTGCGTTTGCCGTAGATTTTTTCATTCTCAGGAGGCACTCATGTCTTGATTGAACTTTACCATACAGTCTGTATCGAAACTGAAGTGGAGACAATAATGACATGGAGCAAGCCAAAATGAACCGAGCAACCATTATTCTCGTTTGTTGTGCCGCCGGCGTCCTGATGTCTTGCAGCGCCGCGAAGAGAGACTGGACTGAGGCAACAGCTGCCGGCACATTGTCAGGCTACGAGGCCTTTGTACAGAACCACCCAAACGACCCACACGCCGAGGAAGCGCGCGGCCGTATCATGGCCTTCAGAGACGACCAAGCTTGGGCAACGGCTCAGCGCGGCAACAGCGTCGCGAGCTACCAGGAGTATTTGAAGACGGAGGTGGGGGGCGTGCATGCAGACGATGCCCGATATCAGCTGACTGGTTTTGAGCGTGCGACAGCGTGGAAATCCGTGCAGAGCGATCCCTCGGTTGCATCCTTGGAGCAGTTTTTGCAGAAATATCCTGAAGGGGCTGAGTCGAATGAGGCGCGTCAAAAGCTCGACTCCATGGCCTATCGAGTGCAATTGGCGGAGGCTCACAATAAGGCGGGTGCCGAGCGTAAGCGCGCTGAACTGCAGGCGCGCTTCGGCACCGTCGTCCACGGGTTGGTAGTCGTGCCGCCCGTCGCGCCCGACACCCACTACCAAGTAAGCTCGGGCCCGATGAGCCGAGCGGATGCGGATTCTGCGTGCGCCGCGCTCGAACGCAAACATCAACATTGCGCGGCGGTAAAAGGCGCCTGATAGGAGAACCTTCGATGTTACGCAGCATGTCGGAATTGAATGAATATGCGATCGGCGCAACCGACGGTGCAATTGGTC
>JBDUEQ010000151.1:0-5195 GCA_040002315.1 Gammaproteobacteria bacterium | reverse complement strand
GGCGAGAATCATTAAACGCTTCATGTTTGGGGTTCCTTTGGAGCTGAATCGGCAGAGCGGCAGTCTGCGCCATCCCTTTTTCGCTCGCAAGGTATCGAATCCCAACGGCCGGCCGGCCCTACTCCGCTGACTACAGCGTGGATGGAGGAGCGATTTGTCGCGCGCAATATCAGGCGTCTGGAGGGCATAAGATTGGGATCGCCTCGCGCTTGTCGAAGGGCTCGTCACCGTAGCAATTGACAGCCGAGAGCATCTTTCTCAGCTAACCCGGCTCGCTGATCGCTATGCCGATCGAAAGCCTGATTTTGCCGATTTGTGCCTGGTGCGAATGAGACCGTCGGCGCTGCCCGTCATCTCAACACCTCTCGAAGCTCCCGGCACACCCGCACCACATCCTCATCGCTCATCGCCGGAAACAGCGGCAGGGTCACGGTCTCCCGCCCCACTCGCGCCGCCACCGGCGTGTCCTCGTCCCGGTATCCTAAGTCCTTGTAGTACTTGAGGCTGGGGATGCTGGGATAGTGCACGCCGATGCCGATGCCGCGATCGTGCATGATTTTCTGGAAGGCCGGACGCGTCATGCCGCGAGCCCGAAAATCGATCAGCACTTGAAACATATGCCAGCTATGGCCCGAGTCGCCACGCGCCGGCAGCACCACCCCAGTGTAGCCATCGAACTCCTCAAAGTAGCGCTCTGCCAAGGCGCGACGCCGCATATTGAATCCGTCCAGGCGGCGTAGCTGATCGATGCCGATCTGCGCCGCGACGTCGGTGAGATTGCTTTTCGCTCCCGGGAACATCACATCGATCTCGCCGGCGGCGTTTCGCTTGATGCCATGAAATCGATACTGCTCGAATAGAGCCGCGGCGCCGGCGTCGCTCGTGGAAATCGCGCCGCCTTCAATGCTGGTCATGTTTTTGTTGGGGTGAAAGCTGAACACCACCAAATCCCCGAAGCTGCCGATGAGTTTGTCGCCGTAGCGCGAGCCGATGGCATGGGCGGCATCTTCGATCACACGCAGGCCGCGCTCCTTGGCCAAGTCATAGATGCCATCCATGTCCACGGGCAACCCGGCGAAGTGCACCGGCATGATGGCGCGGGTCTTCGCGGTCAGGGCGGCGGGGATTTGATCGACATGGATGTTGCGCGAATACAGATCGATATCGACGAATACCGGCTTGGCGCGCAATCGTGCCACCACATTGGCGCTGGCCGCGAAACTCATGGCCGGAACGATCACTTCATCCCCCGGACCGATGCCGGCGACTTCGAGCGCCATCTCGAGCCCCGCCGTGGCCGACGTCATCACCCGTACCTGGCGACCACCGCCCAAGTAGGCCGCCAGTGCGCTCTCGAACGCCGGAACCTTGGGACCGCTGGCTAATTGACCCGAGCGAAACACATCGGCCACCGCCGCAATACTGTCGGCATCGATGGATGGGCGGGTAAAGGGAAGAAACGCTTGCTTCAAGCAGAACTCCTTGATACGAGAATCACACCGGCGCAGATCAACGCGATGCCGCACACCTTGGAAAAAGACATACTCTCGCCCAGCCACATCACCGACACGGCGGCGACCGCCACGTAACCTAACGACAGCATGGGATAGGCGGTGCTCACCGGCGCCTTGGACAGAGCCGCGAGCCACACGCAGACACTCGTGCCATAGCACAGCATACCGATCCAAAACGGCAGGCTCTTGGACAGGATCAGGACCGCGTTGCCTAAAGTATCGGCGCTGAAATCTGAGAAATGCGCCAGCGGTCGTGTAGCCACCTTGAGCAGCAATTGCGCGGCGGCGTTCAGTCCCACTCCCGTCAGGATCAGCGCCCAGGTGACCCAGCTCATGGCCGTGCCACCAATACCCGGCCGGCCGTTTGCGCGACCAGGCGCATGGGAATGCCGCGCCGCTTGAAGTCATCGAACATGGTCTTCTCCAACACTGCGAAGGCCTTGGGTTGCGCCGACCACAGGCGAAGAAATTCTGCCACCTCGACAATCTCGGCGCCCGGTGCCTTGCCTAATCCATAGTCAAGCTCGCCACGATACCCCACCAGCGTCACCGGGCGGCGCAGATAAAACGTCAGGGATTGATCGTAGGTTGCCA
This sequence comes from Gammaproteobacteria bacterium, assembly GCA_040002315.1. Lineage (GTDB taxonomy): Bacteria > Pseudomonadota > Gammaproteobacteria > Steroidobacterales > Steroidobacteraceae > Bog-1198. The sequence goes on along the minus strand of JBDUEQ010000151.1, from coordinate 3,087 downwards.
CACTGTAGATCGGCGCATCCCTGTCCTCTGCCGGCAACGCAGCGGCGAGGCTCGCCCCCGAATAAATGGGCGCCACCACGGCGGCGGCGCGAACCAGCAGCAGCCACGCCAGACACCAGCCCACACCGAGAAATACCGCGGCGCGATTCACCTCGCGCGCCCGCACCAGCACGAAGGCACCGGACACCATCAGCAGCAGCGCAATCTGTCCCAAGGGCTTGGCCAGGGGTAAGAAATACTCGCTGCGGCTCGATGAGGCGATGACGGTCGCCCAATTCAGGCTGGCCACTCCAAGGCTGATGCCCATCACCAAGGTCAGTATGGCGGTGACGAAAAAATCCTGCTTCAGCGCCTGCGCCGGCCGCGCTGCGATGAGCAGCGCCAAGGCCGGCAATAGCGGCAGTATGTAGGGCATGAGCTTGGAGTCGGAGAGTGAGAAAAACACGCCGACGAACACCACCCATATCCACAGGAACAGCTTCGGATCGAACGCGCCGGGCGGTAAGGTGCGCCGCCAGGCGGCGCCGAGCACGCGCAAGGCAGGACAGGTCCAGGGCATGCTGCCGGCCAGAAACACCCACGCGAAAAACCACCACGGCTCCTGGCGATCGGCAACCGGAGTCAGGTAGCGTGCGAAATGCTCGTGCACAAAGAAGAATTGCAAAAAATCCTTCAAGCGCAGCTCGGCCAGCCAATGCCAGGGCACGGTGATGATGAAAAACAGCGGCAGGCCCCAGGCAAGGCAAAGCCGGCGCCAGGGTGAGAAGTCGCGCGTATAGGCGCTGTACAAAATGAGCACCGCTACGGGGATGGCGGCTGCGATGAGGCCCTTGGTGAGTACGCCCAATGCCGCCGCGCCCCATGCCAGCAGCATCCACGCGCGGGGCCGCGCCGCCGTTTGCGCGAGCAAGAAAGCGACAAGGCTTAGGGTCATGTAAAAGCTCAGGCTCATATCCAGAGTCAGGAGCTGACCCAAGATCACGAACATCAACATGCCGGACAGCACTGCCCCCGCACGCCAGCCAACCGCCGGGCCCCACAGTCGAGCTGCCGTCAGCCACACCAAGTAAATCGTTGCCAAGGCCGTCAGCGCCGAATACAGGCGTGCGGCGAATTCGCTCGGCCCGAACAGACGGTAGCTTAGGGCAGTAGCCCAGAACTGCAGCGGCGGCTTTTCGATGTAGGCCAAGCCGTTCAAGTGCGGCACCACCCAATCGCCGCCGCTCAGCATCTCGCGCGGGATTTCCGCATAGCGTCCCTCATCGGGATTGAACAGCGGCCGGGCGGCGAGCGTCGCCAGCCACAGTGCCGCGAGCAGCGCGGCCAGCGCCGCATACATCCACCGCTCGCGAGCCAGCGGCGCGGCAGGCTCGCTCACGCCGATGCCGCCGTGACCGTCGCGCTCGCGGCGCTCGGTGCTTGCACGGCCAGCTGCCCTGACCGCCCCCTCACCTCGCCCATGACCACCGCTCGAGCCGGCAGCGGCCGGCGCTGCGCGAGCTCGTGAATCTTGGCCATGCGCACTACCGAAGCTCCCGACTCGCGCCACAGGCGCAATAGATCGTCGAAGGCATCGAGCAGCAGCATGCCCTCGAGTTCTGCATGCAGGGTGAATACCTGCACATCGTTCAAGGACGGATCTGAGGAAGCGATCTGAGACAGTCGAAACACCGCCTCGGCAATGCTCGATTCTTCCACCCCATCCACTCCAAGGAGCTCATCGAAGGTAGGCAGAGTGGTGGGTAGTTGTGGACAGGTACTGGCGCCCTCGGCCAGCAGCGGCAGGAAAGGCGGACCGCCGCGGGTGTCGCTGGCATAGCGCAGAGCATATTCCCGCTCGAGATTGAGGCCATGGGCATTGATCTGCCAGCCGGCCGCGGCATGCGATTGCGGGGCGAATCCGAACACCCGCTCGAAGGCCTGCAGCCCGCGCTCGAACTCCACCCGGGTCCAGTGCGCCGTGGCTTTGACCACGTAGTCCTGCCACCGAACATGATCGTAGGTGTGCAGCCCTACCTCGAATCCGGCCGCGTGCACGCTGCGCATCACGCCGCCCGCGACGCGCCCGATGTCCGGCCCCGGCAACAGCACCCCATACAGCAGCGTTTTCACGCCATAGTGTTTGAGGACCGAGGTACGTGCGACCTTCTGCGCGAAGCCCTTGCGAAACACTCTGCGCAGGGCGCGGCCGGTGTTGTCCGGGCCTACGGAGAAATAAAACGTCGCATCGACGCCATGCTTTTTGAACAGCGCCATGAGCCGCGGCACGCCTTCGCGGGTGCCTCGCAAGGTGTCCACATCGACCTTCAGGCCGATGTGCGAGTTCTCAAGCATCGCGCGATAACAGCGCGGAGGCCGACGGCAGCGCGTGAGCGTAGGAGTCGAAGATGGCGTTCAAGGCAGCACGCATGTCAGTCCTGGGAGTCCAGCCGAGTTCTGCCGTGGTGTTCTTGATGGACGGCAAGCGCGCCGGAATGTCCGCGTAACCCTTGCCGTAGTAATCGAAGGCGGAAATGTCGACCAGCTTGGTATTGCGCGCCGTAGGCGCATATTCGGAACGCGACAGCGCAATTTCCAACATCATCTCCGCCAGCTTGCGGATGGAGTACGAATTGTGGGGATTGCCGATGTTGTAGATCTTGCCGTCGGCGATGCCATTCGGATTATCGATGACCGTGGTCAGGCATTCCACCGCATCGTCGATGAAAGTAAAGGCCCGCGTCTGCTTGCCGCCGTCGACCAGCTTGATGGGCTCGCCGCGCACGATATGGCCCAGGAACTGCGTGAGCACCCGCGAGCTGCCCTCCTTCGGGTCATCCATGCTGTCGAGGCCGGAGCCAATCCAGTTGAACGGCCGGAACAGCGTGAATTGCAGTCCTTGCTGGCCATAGGCATAGATGATGCGATCCAGCAGTTGCTTCACACAGGAATAAATCCAGCGCTGCTTGTGAATGGGTCCCAACACCAATTCGGTGGTGTCGGAATCGAATTCCTTATCCTTGCTGGCGCCGTACACCTCGGAGGTCGAGGGAAACACCACGCGCTTCTTGTACTTGACGCAGTGGCGAATGATGGGCAGGTTGGCCT
>JBDUEQ010000150.1:0-18194 GCA_040002315.1 Gammaproteobacteria bacterium | reverse complement strand
AGCGCCGCGGATCCAAGGAACTGCTGCGAGCCAGGCGCGAACTCAAAGTCGCCCTGCACGACAAATGGGATAGCTCGCGGGACGAGCAAGCGCGAGTCGCCGACATCCTGATCCGCGCAGCGGCGGAGATCTTTGGCAAAGACAAGCGCAGCTAGTGCGGCGGGCGCCCACGCTATTTCAAATAGCTGTCAAACAGCTGATAAATCCTCTTGTACTCATCCAGCCAGGAATCGGCATTGGTGAACCCGTGCCGGTCGAGCGGATACGGCGATAGGGTGAAGTTGTCCTTGTGCAATTCGATCAAGCGCTGGTAGAGGCGCATCGAATCCTCGAACAGCACATTGTCATCGATGACGCCGTGGCAGATGAGTAAAGGGTCGCGCAGCCCGTCGGCAAATTCGATCGGTGACGAGCGCGTATAGGCAATCGGGTCGATTTGCGGAGTGTTGAGGATGGCGGATGTGTAATTGTTCTCGTACTGCATCCAGTCGGTGACGGGGCGTAAAGCCGCCCCGGCGGCAAACTCCCCCGGCGCCCGGAACAGCGCCATCAACGTCATGAAGCCGCCGTACGACCCGCCATACAGGCCCACTCGCTTGGGATCTACCGACGCCTGTTCCGCCAACCATTTTTTGCCGTCGAGCAAATCCTCCAGTTCCGGATGGCCCATCTGTCGATAGATGGCCGTGCGCCAATCGCGCCCGTAGCCGGCCGAGGCACGGTAATCCATGTCGAGCACCACATAGCCCTTGCTCACCAGCCAGCTATTGAACATTTGTTCGCGAAAATAGTAGGGGTAGTGCAGGTGCACGTTCTGCATATACCCGGCGCCGTGAATGAAGATGACGGCCGGCCGTTTTGCCGGGGCCGCGGCCGGGTCGCGGTACACCTTGGCGTAAATCACGCCGGCGAAATGCGTAGAAGGAATTTTCACGATCTCAGGCTCATGCCAGGTGAGGGCTTTGTACTCCTCGGAACGCGCATCGGTAAGATCCCGCGCAGCGTCCGAGCCATCGGCCTTGAGCACTGCGAGCTGCGCGCGGATATACGCTGCGGAGTGAGTCACGAGGAGCTGTTTTCCCGATTGATCCAACGCGAACTTCTCGACCCCTTGCAGCTGCGTGACCCGCTGCAATTGACCGCCGCCGCTCTGTACCCGATAGACATCGTAGGAACCCGGAGCCTGCGCATTGCTCAGCACATAAAACCAACGGCCATCCGCGGATAACACAGGCTCGGAGACCTCGAACCGGCCTTGAGTGATGGCCCGAGCCTTGGCATGCAGTGCTTTGGTATACAGGTGCGCGAAGCCGCTTTCCTCAGATGCGAACCAAAGCGTGCGGTTGTCATCGAGCCACCCCAATTCATTGAAAGTCCAGCCTACCCAGGCCGGGTCGCTCAAGCGATGTTGTGGAATGAGCGAATACTGGGCGAAGTCCACGCTGGCGATCCAGCGATCCTTGTTGTCCGCCGACAGTAATTGGATGGCGAGTTCCTTGCCGTCAGCGCTCCAGGCTATCCCGCCGGCGCCGCCATCCGGATCATCCGACACGATCAGCACGCCCCGCGGATGCGGCTTGCCGTCCGCGCCATGGGCGCCCTCCCGGCTAACGTCGTGGGTGCCATTTTCTTCGCGAATCGATTTCAAGGGATCGTCGCTGATGCCGGGCAGGTTATCCACGCCGAGCGCATGCACACTGTGATCCACGAGGTTCAGCAGCAGCAGCGACTGCGGCACCGGCGGATTGCGCCCCACCCGCAGTCGTTCCGTCTCGAATTCCTCGTAGCCGGATTCGGTGACGTAGCGGGTGAGCTTGCCTTCGAACCCCTTGGCGGCGGATTTCGGCACCGTCACTATGAGCAGCCAGTGCCCATCGGGCGACAGTTCGGCGTCGCGAATACTGATGTCCTCGCCGAGATAGAACGGCGCCGCTGCCCGAGTTGCATCGCCTCTTCGCATGTCTTCGGCAAATTTCTTGGCTGTGGCCGATTCCTCGTGCAGCCTCTTCAAGGTCGAGAACGTCCGCAACTGCATGTCGCGCAAGTCGTCGGGTACAGGCGCCGCATCCGGATCCTTTTCCAGCGTGACGACGGCCGCGGGCACGGTGATGCCACTGCCGAAATCGTGCACGAACCAGTCATTGTCGATCCGGTAGGAGAGCAGCCGGCCATCCGCGGAGAACTGCGGCGCGGCCTCGTTTTGCGGGGTTCGTGTAATTTGCGTCAAGCGGCCGTCGGCAACCTCGCGCACGAAGATATCGCCGTTGCGGACAAAAGCCGCGCGCTTGCCGGCACGATCGAACACCATCGGAGCGTCGGCAGCCGCCATCGACTGAGGATCAATGACCTGATCCTTGTGCCCGGCCAGATCGATGCGATGCAAATCCACGATGGGCGAGCCGCTGCGCTTGGCCGAGTAATAGACCGCGCGACTATCCGCGGACCAATAAGCGTCCCTCACCGCAGGCCCGATCCAATCCGGATCGGCCATGATTTTCTCGAGAGTCAGTTGCGATTGCGCGGCACGTGCGCCGAGAGCAGGGCCGCTAGCGGCCAAAGCGCATAGGACAGCCAAAGTCATCCATGTCGAAGTGTTTTTCATTTACGTTTTGGCGCGCGCGCACGGCGTTCGGGGCAGCAGTTTACCGGAGCGCAAGGGATGGAGTCGACTGCGCGCCACGCGTCATTGCACTAATGGTCTATTTTCCCGTCTGTACTGGACGAGCGCCTACCGGGGCTCATCAGCCACATTGCATAAATAGACCGGCGGCTGCGTGTGGCGCATTTCCAACAAAGACGGCCGTTCTCGTTGCACGTTCGATGCGGAGTGTACCGACGAATGCGCACCCGCCGGCTCGAACCGTCACAGGCTTAACAGGCTTAATGGAGAGGATCGCATGGACAACACATCGGATACGAGCTCGATTCAGCGGGGGGGACCGGGGGTGACATGCCGACGCCTTGCCACGCTCACGGCCTGTCTATGTTTCGCGGTTACCGTCGGTAAGACGCGCGCCGCCGGAACTGAAACGAGCGATGGAACACTGCAAGAGATTGTGGTGACGGCCGAATACCGCTCCGAAAAGCTACAACAAACAGCACTTTCTATCACGGCGTTAACGGGTGACGCGCTGGCGGAGCGCAATATCACCAATCTTGAAAATCTCGCACAGGCCGTGCCCAATATGACGCTGTTCCAGGCCAACGCGGCCTACGGTAAGACCATGTCGGCGTCCATTCGCGGCATCGGCCAGGGCGATTTCAACTTCGCCGCGTCAGAACAGGGCGTCGGTATCTACGTCGATGATGTCTATTTCGCCAACACCTTCGGCTCGATGTTCGATTTGCTCGACGTCGACCAAATCGAGGTGCTGCGCGGCCCTCAAGGCACCTTGTTCGGCAAGAATTCGATCGGTGGCGCGATCCGCCTGGTGTCAAAGAAGCCGATTGGCGATAACACCGGCTATGCGGAAGTCACCGTCGGCAACTACAACCGGCGCGAAGTGCGCGCGGGCTTTGACGTCGCACTGATCAAAGACGTGCTGATGCTGCGCATCAGCGGTCTTTCGAAGGACCGCAACGGATACGTGGATCGTATCGATTACGCCTGCGCGAATCCTGCAACCGCCGGCAGCCTGCCGGTGCAGCAGATCGGTCAGGGCAGCAACTGCAAGCTCGGCACCGAGGGTGGTGTCGACGTCAAGGGCGTGCGCGGAGCTCTGCGCTGGGTGCCGAACGATGTCATCGAGAATACCTTCCAAGCATCCGCCATCGACGACAGATCCGAAGCGGCCGCAGAAGTCATGGTCGTCGCGGACCCATCACAGTCGCCGGCCATGCAGGCATTCAACACCAATAGCATCGTGCCGCGCTGGGGCATTCCCTACGACCAGCGTTTCCAGACCGGCGGCACGTACAAGAACTATTCCACGTTCTACGATCCCTGGATCAACACAGCCTATCCGGCGGTCAACACCGTGCATGAATGGAGCGCCAGCAACGTTTTTAAGTGGTCGATCACCCCGACCATGCAGCTCAAGTCCGTCACCGCTGAGCAAGGCTGGTGGGGCGACTTCTCCGATGACCAGGACAACTCCCCGATGGGCCTTGCCTGGGCCTACAACTTGGTCGACCACCACCAGTTCTCCCAGGAATTTGACCTCACCGGCAAGGCCTTCGATGACAGACTCGACTGGGCGGCGGGGCTGTTTTATTTCAAGGGTTACAGCCTCAACCGTGGTCATGTCGCCCTGAATTTCCTGGCCGGCTTCTGGCCCCCGGGACCTCCGTTCAATGGCCAACCGCTGCTCGGCTTCAACGATAACGATCCCGCCCACGTCACCGACAAGGCGGCATTCACCCAGGCCACTTTCAAATTCACGGACCAGCTCTCAGTGACCGGCGGCGCGCGCTACACCAAAGAAGATAAGAACTACACGTTCAATCACTTCAACCCGCTCATCGAAATTCCGAGTCCGGTGCTCGACCTGCGCGGTGTCGAAGGACAAACGAGCTACAGTCATGTCGACTGGAAAGGCGGACTGAATTACCAGTGGACACCGGATCTGATGAGCTATTTCACGGCCACCACCGGCTTTCGCGGCGGCGGCTTCAATCCCCGGCCGTTCACCAACTTGCAGATCTCCTCGTTCAGTCCGGAGAAAGTCACCGAGTTCGAAGTGGGCATCAAGAGCGAGTGGCTGGACCATCGGCTGCGGGCCAACGTTGCAGGCTATTACGGCCTATATCGCGACGTAATCGTGAACTCGCAGCGCCTCGACGCCACCGGCGCTCCGTTCACTGCGCCCGAGAACGTCGGTTCGGCCGACATCAGCGGCCTGGAGCTTGAACTCGAGGCGTCGCCGATGGCCGGATTGACGATCAGTTACACGGCGGGCTTGACCGACTTCAAATGGAAAAATCTGGGCACCAACGAGGGTTGCCAGGATTTCGGCGCTGCCGCGAACCCGGGCGTAAACTGCCTGTCCGGCAATCCGGGCTATAACGACACCAATATCGGCATGGCGAAATGGACCACCAGCTTAGGATTACAGTACCGGATCGACGCGGGCAATGCGGGATCATTTACGCCGCGGTTCGATGCAAACTATCACTCCGCGATCTACAACAACTACTACAACAACTTCAACCCGGGCGGCACGGGCATCGCGCAAACCGCGGCCCTGACTATGCTCAACGGTCGCGTGACCTGGGAGAGCGCGGAAAACGGTTGGTCGGTCGCCGCGTTCGTTACCAATCTCGCCAACAAGTACTACTACCAGAGCTATCTTGACCTGCGCGCGTTCGGCGAAGGCCAAATGTCCGCTCAGCCGGGGGAACCGCGTGAATGGGGCGTTACCTTGAGAAAGAGCTTCCGATAATAACTCTCTCCCATGGCGCCTCGCGCAATCGAGGCTCAGCAAGGGCGGCTGCTAAATCAGCCGCTCTTTTTTTTGCTCTTCGCTATCCGAGCCCCAGCACGGCGACGGCATTGTCCTTGAGGATCAACTCGTGCACCTCGGGCTTGAATCCCGCCTCCTTGAAATCCTTGATCCAACGGTCGGGGGCGATCAGCGGGTAATCGGAACCAAACAGCATCTTGCGTTTCAGCTGCGTATTCGCGTAGTGCACCAGATTTGGTGGAAAGTATTTGGGTGACCAGCCGGACAAGTCGATGTACACATTGGGCTTGTGCAAGCACACCGACAGCGCTTCGTCCTGCCAGGGCCAGGAGGGATGCGCGATAATGACTTTCATGTCAGGAAAGTCGGCCGCCACATCGTCGAGGTGAATCGGATTCGAGTACTTCAGGCGCACGCCGCCGCCGCCCGGCATGCCGGTGCCGATTCCCGAATGTCCGCTGTGGAATATTGCCGGCAGCTTGTGCTCGGCGATGACTTCGTACAGTCCATAGGCCATGCGGTCGTTTGGAAAGAAGCCCTGCACGGTAGGATGAAATTTGAAACCCGCGATGCCGCCTTCCTTGAGCAGTCGCCGCGCCTCGCGCACCCCCATCTTGCCCTTGTGAGGATCGATGCTGGCAAATGCCAGCATGATGTCGCTGTTCTCGCGCGCGGCGTCGCGCACTTCCTCGTTCGGAATGCGCCTCGAACCTATTTCGTGTTCCGAATCGACGGTGAACATCACCAGCCCGATCTTGCGCTCACGGTAGTAGGCAATCGTCTCCGCTATGGTCGGCCGCTTGCCGGCTTTGAAGTACTTCGAGGCCGCGTCCTCGTACTCCTTCCAAACCTCATCCACGGGTTGGCGGCACGACACCTCGGCGTGCGTGTGCACGTCGATGGCAATCAGATCTTTAATGTTCATCGTAAATCCCCTTAAACCTAATTGCGCGCGGCCTGCCAGCTCTCTAGCGTACGCCCCTCGCTCACCAGACGCGCAAGCAAGGGCGCCGGCTCCCAATGCATGGGCCCGAACAGGTCACGGTACTTGAGCATGCCGTCATACACGGTTTTGAGGCCGATGGTGTCGGCGTAGAATAGTGGTCCGCCGCGATATCGGGGAAAGCCGTATCCCGCGCACCACACCACGTCCACATCGCTGGCGCGGGCCGCAACCCCCTCTTCCAGAATCCGTATGCCTTCATTGATCAGCGGATAGACGCAACGTTCGACAATTTCCTGAGGCTCGTGAGCGCGCTGCGGTATGCCGAGCCTTTGGGCCGCGGCCTTGAGCAGCGCGATCGCCTCCGGATCGTCATGGCGCGTTCGATCTCCAGGTGTGTATTTATAATAGCCCTTGCCGTTCTTCTGGCCGAGTCGGCCGGCGCCATGCAGCGCAAGGTCCGCTTGATAGTAGGACGGGTCCGGCGGATATCGCTCCGCATTGGCCTTATGCACGTTGACCCCTACGTCGATGCCCGCCATATCGAACACCGCGAGAATGCCCATCGCCATGCCCCATGCCTCGAGCGCGCCATCGACCTGACGCGGCGTAGCCCCCTCGAGCAGCATGCGCTGCGCCTCGCGCGCATAGCCTTCCATCATGCGATTGCCGATGAAGCCATAGCAGACGCGCGCCAGCACGGGCGTCTTTTTCAGAGCCTTCGCCAGATCCAATGCGGCGCCGATCACCGCCGGCGCGGTGATGTCGGTGCGTACCACTTCGAGCAGGGGCATCACATTCGCGGGCGAGAAGAAATGCAGCCCCACGACATTTTCGGGGCGCCGCGTCGCCGCCGCGATCACGTCGATATCAAGCGTCGAGGTATTCGTCGCGAGCACCGCGCCGGGCTTGGCAATCGCGTCGAGCTCCTTGAAGATTTTCTGTTTCAAATCCAAGCTCTCGAAGACAGCTTCGATCACCACGTCCGCCGGCGCGAGGTCGGAATAGTTCAAGGTGCCGCGAATCAGCGCCATCCGCTTTGCCCTATCCTCCGCCGTCAACCTGCCGCGCTTGACCATCGAGTCGTAAGTCTTGCCGATGACGCCGAAGCCGCGATCCAGCGCCTCCCGGCTGGAATCGAGAACCATGACCGGCAGGCCCGCATTGGCGAAGCATATCGCGATGCCGCCGCCCATGGTCCCGGCGCCGATCACGCCTCCGCTCGCAATCTTGGGGTAGCTTCCCGGCGAAGGCAGTCCCGCGATTTTTCGCGTATTGCGTTCCGCGAAAAACACATGGATCAGCGCCTTGGACTCGACCGTGACCTTGGTTTGGTTGGCGAGTTTCTCTTCATACAGCAGTCCCTCCTCGAGCGGCAAGCGTGCGGCAGCGCTCACGGCTTCGATCGCGGTCAGCGCCGCGGTGCGGTTGGGGTATTGGCTCTTCGCTTGCGCCGTGAGACGTTCGATGATGACCGGCGTCGCGGTTGCCGGATCGACCGCGCGTTCCGAGGTTCGTCGCACGCCGCCACCGTCGCGAAGCAACGCCCTGGCATAGGCGACCGTAGCGTCGCGCACATCGCCCTGAATCTCCGCGTCGATGAACCCGAGCCTGATAGCGGCCGCGGCGTCCACCGGTTTCGCTGCCAGAATCAGATCCAGGGTTTTCTCCACTCCGATGAGTCGGGGCATGCGCTGGGTGCCGCCCGCTCCCGGAATGATGCCGAGAGTGACTTCCGGAAGGCCAAATCGAGCGCCGGTCACTGCGACTCGGTAGTGGCAGGCGAGCGCAATCTCGAGGCCGCCTCCCATGACGACGCCGTGCATACCGGCCACGACCGGGACGCGAAGCTGTTCCAGTTGCCTGAACAAGTCTCGGTACTCGGCTTCTTTCGGGGGGCCCGAGAATTCGCTGATGTCGGCGCCGGAGAAGAAGGTGCTGCCCTTGCACACCAACACGACCGCTTTAACCTCGGGCCTCGAGCGAATGTCCTTGAGCGCCGCGAACAGTCCTTCGCGCACTGCGGCATTGAGAGTGTTGACCGGTGGGCTGTCGACGGAGAGGACCGCCACGTCTCCGTCCATGCTGAGGGTGACCGGGCCGATGCTCATGACGAACTCCTGGTTTTGCCTAATTCACATAGTTTGGCAAGTTGCCTTAGCAGCGCCCGCTTGCCGTTGATCCCGAGCAGGAGAGTGATACGCGCCTCGTGCTCCGTCTGCATCTCGAGCGCCGCTTGCAGGGCGCGCTGCCCCGCCGGCGTCAGGTGCAGTCGATTGGAGCGGCGGTCGGTCATCGAGGCTTCACGGCGCACCAGCCCAAGCGATTCCAGAGCGTCGATGGCGGCCACCAGATTGGCTCGCTTTAACCTCAGCGCCGTGCACACCTTCGCCTGGCTCAGTCCCGGATTGCGCCCGATGACGGCCAGAATCGAAAACTGGCCGGGCCGTAGCACCGCGCCGCGCTGTTTCGCAAAGAAGTCGGCGAACACCGCGAGCTGCGCCTGCCGCAGCATATAGCCGACTTGGCGATCAAGATTGGCCAAGTCGGTGGCGGCAATACTCTGGCCGGGGGGCATCGCTAAAACTCTCCCACACCTCAATTGTTATATAGCATAACATTTCTTCGGGTCAGGCGCGAGCACCGGTCGTCGTGTTGCGTTTCCTCGTCCGTCGAGTTGCAATGATTCATCGCGTGCAGCCTTGCATATCCATGTCAGTCACTCTTTATCATTGGGAACCGAACGCCAACTCGGGCAAGCCGATGCTGACCCTCGCCGAGAAGGGGGTCGAATACCAAAGCCACTATCTCGATCTGCTGCAGTTCGACCAGCACAAGCCCGAATATCTCGCGGTCAATCCGGACGGCACCATTCCAGCCATGGTGCACGGCACACGAGTGCTGACCGAATCGACCCCCATGATGGAATACATCGACGATGAATTTCCGGGACCGCCGCTCAAGCCGGCAGATCCCCAAGCGCGCTGGCGCATGCGCTGGTGGATGCGCTTTTTCGACGCCTACTTCGCGCCTTCCTTGAGCATGATCGGTTGGAGCGTTTTCGTCGGCCCGGCTGCGCGGCAGCGCCCCCAAGAAGAGTTGCGCGCCGCCATCGAGCGCATTCCGCTCGAGGCCCGGCGCGTTGCCTGGCGCAAGGCGGTGTTCAACGAATTCTCCGCGGAGGAACTGGCCGAGTCGCGGCGGCGCGTGTTGTTCGCCACGCTGGCGCTGGAGCAGCACCTCGGCCGCTTTGAATGGATCGCCGGCGACAGCTATTCACTCGGCGACATCAACGGTTTCAATCTCGGCTACGCCCTGCCCTTGTCGCAGCCCGATCATTGCAACGATGTGAAAACGCCGCGCATCATGGAGTGGCTGCGGCGAATCTATGAGCGGCCTGCGACGCGCGCCACCTGGGCCAAGGGGCGCACCCCGATGTCGGCCAGAGTAAAACTGCTGGAGCGCGGCAACAGTGCTTGAACTCTATACTTCAGAGCCCAACACGTTTTTCTTCAAGCCGCTGATTGCCTTGGCCGAGAAACGAGTGTCTTTTTCGGCGCGCTATTTCGACGCGGCGGCTTTCGAACAATTTGCCGGCGAATTTCCCACCGATCTCGAGTCCAGGCTTCACCTGGAACGCGAAGGACCCCTGTTGGTACACGAAGGCACCCTTGTCTCGTCTTCGTTCTTCATGCTGGAGTACATCTCCGAGGCCCTGCCGGGACCTTCTCTGATTCCCGCCGATGCTTACGACGCGTATCGCGCGCGCGCCTGGGGACAGTATCTCGGCGCGACTTTGGGTTCGAGCGTGCCGGTGCTGGGTGCGGCGAGATATTTGCAGCCGCACCTTGCCAAGCTCGATGCCGCGTGGGTGGATGCGCAAATTGCAAAGATTGAACCGATCGAACGCCGCGTCGGTTGGCTGGCGCTGCGCGACGGTACTTACACCGCGGGCTATTTGCAGGCGGTCGTGGATCGGCTCTCGGCGCCGATTGCCCGCATCGAAAAAGCGCTGCAATCCGGGCCGTGGCTCGCGGGCCCGGCATTGTCGGTGGCCGACATCGACGCCTACCCAATGCTCTGCGTGCTGCCAGATCTGGCTGCGGCTGTCGTCAATCCCGATGCCACCCCGCGAATCGTCGAGTACCTCGCGCGCATGGCGGCACGTGATTCGGTGCGCGAAGCGCTGCGATCAGCGCGCACCGACCATCCCGAGCGGCAGTTCGTGCCCGGCGTAGAAGCAGCTCGTTGGGGCTGATGGCGATCGTGTCGGGCTGATGAATGTGTCTATTTGAGCTGCCAGGCGCTCGGCAGCGCCGACAACCTATCCAACAGCCCCAGCAACTGCCGCCGGCCCTCCGGGCCAATTTGTGCAATCACCCGAGCCTCGTGCAGCGACTGCAATTCCGCCGCCTGCGTCAGCAGACTGCGGCCGCGCGGCGTAAGACTTAAAGAATACGTGCGTGCGTCGCTGTCGGACTTGCGGCGGCGCACCACGCCCCGCTTCTCGAGATCCGCAATGATGGCAACGAAATTCGCTTTTTGAATGCCGAGTGCTGCGGACACGTCTGACTGGCTGGCGCCGGGATTCTGGTCGATCATTACCAGCACGGCAAACTGGGCGGGCCGCAGTTTCAGCTCCGACAGCGACTGGTTGAAATCCGCAAAGATGACCCCTTGCGCTCGCCGCAACGAATACCCGACATAGCCGGTGAGTGGCGTCATTTCTGCGGCTCCGTTTTGGCGTCGTGCGGGTCTTTAAACCCCTTGACCAACATAGCAACGCTTGGCCGTATGTTGCCGCGGCGCGGCGCAAAAAACTCGACGCAGAGTGATATGCGAATGGCCGGCTAGTAGCGGCTCTCAGACAATCTTACGGGTTATAACTAATCTACTCAATTGATATATATAGCAAATTCACCTTCAGGTAGCGTGTGCCCGCGGTTCGGCAAATAGCACGTATAAACAGAAAGAATTGGCTCGGCTAATTGATTGTTACGTATAACTAACTCCACAACAAGTGTAGGTTTACCCGCACAGCAGTCGAGTTCCCGTAGGCAACGGGGGGAGTTAGTTTTATGGCACAGTTAGAGTCGTTCTCTACGGTGGGTATAGACCCGCGCCGCAAGCTTGCCTTCTGGAATGACCGCGCCAGCGAAAGCTTCTCGCCGCTCGTGTCCGAGCCTGAGGACATCCGGGTGTTCAACGGTTCCATCATCCGCGGGGCCATTGGTGACATGACGCTTTCGGAGGTCTATTCCGATGCGCAGATTGTCCGACATTCTCGCTCACACGTGGCGCGCACCAAGGATTCGATGTTCTTTTTGCATCTGCAACTCGAAGGCGAGAGCGTCAGCCGCCAGGACGGTCGCGAATCGCTGCTGCGCGAGGGCGATTTCACTCTGTGCGACAGCACTCGCCGCTACGAAATGATATTCACCGGCGCCAATCGAATGCTGGTGCTCGGCATACCGAACACAACGCTGCGGCGGCAGATCGGCTGCCCCGAGAGTCTCGCCGCCGTTCCGATGTCGGGAATGCGCGGCGCCAGCGGTCTGCTGTCGCAGTTGTTGCGCAAGTATTGGAGCGAGTATCACCAGGGCCTGCATGAGCAGACCGCCGGCCGAGTGGCGGTGGCCATCCTCGACCTGATCGGTGCCGCCTACGCGGACCTGCCGCAGGCGCTCGCCGATCGTTCCTCGCTCAGCACCGCGCACCGCATCCGCATCATTAATTTCATCGAAGCACACCTGAACGATCCGGATCTTACACCGACTCGCATCGCCGAGGCCTGCAGGATGACCCCGCGCTACTTGCATCATCTGTTCTCGGATCAAGACGAGACCGTGGCGCGCTACATCCTGCGCCGTCGGCTCGAGGCCTGCTCTCGTGCACTGCAGTCGGGAGCGCAGCGCGGCCGCACGGTGACGGCCATTGCCTTCGATTATGGATTTAACAGCCCGACCCACTTCGGGCGAGTGTTCCGCGCCAAGTACAATGTAACCCCGCGCGAATATCGGCGCGAGAAAGTCGGCAACGCTCAAGTATAATCGGCGGTCCTTGAGACGGCTCCGGGAGGGCATCGTTTGCAGTCCCCTCACAGGAGCCGTTCGTTCTTTTAGGGAGGCCGAATGGCACACGACTACCGCACTGAATTGAATCTCTACATCGACGGCGAACGCTTGAGTGTTGCAGGCCGCACGGCGCACCGAGTCGTCAACCCGGCGACCGGCGCGACTTTGGGCGAGCTGCCGCTGGCCACTGCCGAAGATTTGGATCGCGCGCTCGACACCGCCGCGCGCGGCTATCGGCTATGGCGTTCGCGCACTGCGCACGATCGCAGCCGCGTGCTGGCGGGTGCATCGCAGTTGTTGCGGCAGCGCATCGATCAGATTGCCGCCGTCGCCACGATGGAGCAGGGCAAGCCGTTGGTAGAAGCAAAGGCCGAAGTGAATATGGCGGCCAATCTGTTCGAGTTCTACGCCGCAGAAGTGCATCGCCTGTACGGCCGCGTGCTGGTGCGTCCCGCGGGCACGCTATCGCGGGTCATGAAAGAGCCGGTGGGACCCGTGGCCGCGTTCTGCCCCTGGAATTTTCCCATCGGCAATCCCGCGCGCAAATTGGGCGCCGCGATCGGCGCCGGTTGCTCCATCATCTTGAAGCCCGCGGAGGAGGCACCCGGCTCGGCCATCGAAGTCCTGAACTGCCTGCTCGATGCCGGCTTGCCGAAGGAAGTCGCCAGCTGCGTGTTCGGCGTGCCGGATCAGGTATCGCGGCATCTGCTCGCCTCCCCCATCATTCGCAAGGTGAGTTTCACGGGCTCGGTCGCCGTCGGCAAGCACCTGATGAAGCTGGCCGCCGACGGCGCCAAACGCACCACCATGGAACTGGGCGGCCACGGCCCGGTGCTGGTGTTCGACGATGCCGATGTCGATCGCGCGCTGGATCTATTGGTGGCGCACAAATTCCGCAACGCGGGCCAGGTCTGCATCTCCCCGACGCGCTTCCATGTGCAGGAAGGAATCTACGAGCGTTTCGTCAAGGAATTCACCGCGCGCGCCGCCAAGCTCGCGGTCGGCAATGGTCTCGAGGCGCACAATCAGATGGGTCCCATGGCCAATCCCCGGCGCCCGGATGCCATCGAAGGATTCGTCGCCAATGCGCTGAAAGTCGGTGCGCGTATCGCCACGGGTGGAGAACGCGGCGGCGGCTCCAGCGACAATGGATTTTTCTTTAAGCCCACGGTGCTGGCCGATGTCCCGCTCGAAGCAAGGGTGATGAACGAAGAACCGTTCGGGCCGATTGCGTTGATGCGTCCGTTCAAGACCTTTGACGACGCCATCGAACAAGCCAATCGGCTGCCGTTTGGATTGGCGGCCTACTGCTTCACGGAGAACGGCCGGCGGGCGCTGCTGTTGGGAGATGCCATCGAGAGCGGAATGGTAGGCATCAACACCACCATGGTCGCGGGGGCGGATTCGCCGTTCGGCGGCGTGAAAGACTCCGGGCATGGTTCGGAGGATGGACCGGAGGGTCTGGAAGCGTGCCTGGTGACTAAAGCCATCCACCAGGCTTGAGTAGCCGGGCACGACGAATCTGCGCTAGCCAGGGGGAAGAATGCCGGAACTTAAAACCGGCGGTGCTCAAGGGTACTTGCGCATCGCCACCGAAGAAGCTTTCATCACCTCCGAAGTGCTCGCCGCCTACAAACGGCTGATCGCCGCCGGCATCGATGACCCCGGATTTGTCAGCTTGTGGGGGTTCTATTCCAGCTCTGCGTCCGCCCGCGCCACAATGGTCAGAGACCTGTTGCAGAATCTGGGGGAACGCCGCCTCGCCGACATGGACGCGACCGGCATCGATAAGGCCATCATTGCGCTCACTGCGCCCGGCACCCATGTCTTTGCTGCCGAGGAGGCGAAACACCTGACGACGGACGCCAACGATCAGCTCGCGGACGCCTGCCGCCGTCATCCAGATCGTTTCATCGGCATGACTGCAATCGCACCCCAGGATCCGGCCTGGTCGGTGAAGGAGATACAGCGTGGCCACGCCCTCGGTTTCAAAGCAGTAATTCTGAACGGCCACGTCAACAACGAATACACCGACGATCCAAAGTACTGGCCGATCTTCGAGGCCGCCGAGGCGTTGGGCACTCCCATTTATCTTCACCCGCAGGGACCTTCCAAGGGGCTCATCGGGCCGCTGCTCGAGCGGGGCTTGGACGGTGCGGTGTACGGTTTCGGCGTCGACACCGGACTGCACCTGCTGCGCCTCATCGTCATGGGCGTGTTCGATCGCTACCCAAAACTCAAATTCATCGTCGGTCACGGCGGCGAGGCCCTGCCCTATTGGGCCTATCGGTTGGACTACATGCATGCCGCGGGCATCCGTTCCGGCCGCTATGAATTTCTAAAGCCGCTGCAACTGCCGATTTCCGGCTACTTCAAGCGCAACATCTATGTCACCTTCTCCGGTGTCGCCTGGGAACCCGCGATCCAGTTCTGCAAGTCGACGCTGGGCGCGGATCGCATCATGTATGCGATGGACTATCCCTACCAGTTCCAGCCCGAGGAGGTAGCGGCGCAGGATGCGATGGCCATGAGCGCGCAGGATAAGAAGGCGTTTTTCCAGACCAATGCCGAGAAAGTGTTCGGGCTCTAGGCGTCGTCGCGCGGATGGCGGGCGATCAGGGCAGCGGCCCGATGAGCGACAGAAGGGAGCGGCGCTTGCGCACGGCGCTGATGACGGCATCCAGACCCAGGAGTCCAATAACCAGAGCAGTCAAATAGACGGCCCAACCGGGAGCTGGCGCGGACGCGTAGACAATGACGACCGATATGATGATGAATAACAATCCGAAAGACGCGGCCACCCATCGATGAACGCCGCGCATCGATTCTTTGCTTTCTACCGGCAAAATAGTTGACCGTTGCGCGACACACGAAGATATTAGCACGACGAATTAACGCGGCTTGTGCTCGCCGACCTCATTTGGTTCACGCTCGCGGCGACGGGCATGGCCGTGCTGGCGCAGAAAGCACACACGGTGTTTCTCGTCGTCAAATATATGGGCGCCGCCTATCTGCTCTACCTCGCCTATCGAATGTGGACCGATCCCGCGTCGCAACGCGACAAGCGGGCGCCTATCGCCCGTACAGTCCCAGGATCTGCGCCTCGGCGAGCGAATTCGCGCGCACATTGAAGCCGACGAAGGCCGCGGTGGCATCGGCTGGCACGTCTATTTTAGGCACTTTCAATGCATACAGCCGGAAGTGGTAGTGGTGGGGCTTGCCAGGAGGGGGGCACGGCCCGCCATAGCCCGAAGTTCCGAAATCGGTGCGGCCCTGCACCGCTGCGGCCGGCATCAAATTCTTCTTGGGATCGCCCGCGTTCGCAGGCATCGACGTGACGTCGGCCGGGATGTTGTACACAACCCAGTGCCACCATCCGCTGCCGGTGGGCGCATCGGGATCATGGACGAGCAGTGCGAAACTCTTCGTGCCGGCGGGCGCATTGGTCCAAGAAAGTGCGGGTGAGACATTTTGGCCGCTGCAGCCGAAGGAATTGAAAACCTGCGCTTCTGCAATCTTGCCGCCGTTGGAAATATCCGGGCTGGACAGCGTGAAAACCGCCTTGCCGGCTGCCGCATGCTTCGGCGAGGTCTGCGCCAGCGCAGTGCCCATCATGATCCCCCACAGCAGGGCCCCGGTAGCGAGCGCGGCGCGCGCGCCCAGACGAAATTTATCGCTCATCGCAACCTCCGGCTAAACGTCGCCGCATGATATGACACCGGACGTCCCGCAGGACCATTGGCATCCAATTATTGACTATTTTTTCTCGCTCTGCGCCAAGCGGCGGACACGTTCTGCCACGAACAGAGGATTGCGCACCACCATCGCTTCGGCCGTCACTCGTTCCGGCGGCGCCGCATCGGTGGGAAAAGAGGCGAGAATGGCATCGAATCGCTGCTGCGCCCCCTCGCGATATTCCGAGTGAGTGAGTATCCACAAATCGTTGCGGCGAATCCCTTGCAGCACCCGCTCGCCGATCTCGATCGGCGACATGCCATGCGGGAATATTTTCTCGCGCATGAAGGCGGCGCGCTCGGCGGCCGCCTGATTGTACGTCGTATCGCTGAAGGCGGCAGGTCGCAGGTTCTTTTCATGTTCGCCGATATTGGTGTCGACCAAACCCGGACAAAAGGCCGAGACCCCGATGGAATGCGGCGCGAGTTCCGGCTGCAAAGATTCCATGAGCCCGACGACCGCGTACTTGGCCGTAGTGTAGATACCGGCGAGTCCGGCGGCGAATATTCCGCTCATCGACGAGGTGGTGACGATGTGACCGCCTTCGTCATGACGGCGGATACGCGGCAGAATGGTTTGAATACCGTTGATCACACCGCCCAAGTTGACCGACATTCCCCAATCCCAATCCGCATACGTCGCCGTGAGCAAGGAACCCACAATGCCGACGCCCGCATTATTGATGAGGACATTGATCTTGCCGAATGCCTTCTCAGCTGCATCGGCGGCACGCACATAGCCCGCGCGGTCTGCAACGTCGAGCTGCACGCCGACGACTCCCGGATTTCCCGCCGGAAACTGGCGCAGCGCCGCATCGATGGCATCTTGGCTAATATCAGCGATCACCACCCGCATGCCGGCTCGCGAGAATACTCGCGCCATACCGAGCCCCATCCCACTGGCCCCGCCGGTAATGAACGCCACCGCGCCTTCAATTCGTTCCATCGAGCACTCCTAGGCTATGCTCCCACTGTTACGGCTGCCCGGCCGGACCGCTCCACCCTCCCAGAAGCAAAAATCGACGGCGAGCGAAGCCTGCATACGCACGGTGCCGCTGGCTCAAGGTCGCTTGACTCGAGCGTCGTCGACGCGTGTACTTCGGGCCATCACTCAAAGGAAGTCTAATGATCGATCTCTATACCGCCGCAACGCCGAATGGCTGGAAGATCTCCATCGCGCTGGAGGAACTAGCCCTCAGCTATACCGTATATCCGCTGGCGTTCTCGAAGCAGGAGCAGAAGGACCAGTCCTACCTCAAGATCAATCCCAACGGACGGATCCCGGCCATCGTCGATCGCGGCAACGACGACTTCGCTGTCTTCGAATCCGGCGCCATCTTGATTTACCTCGCGGAGAAGACCGGCCGCTTGATGCCGCGGGATTTCAAGGGGCGATCGCAGGTCATCCAATGGCTGATGTTCCAGATGGCCGGCATCGGTCCGATGATGGGGCAAGCCAATGTGTTCTTGCGCTACGCACCCGAAAAGATTCCTTACGCCATCGACCGCTACCAGCGCGAAGTGCGTCGTTTATTCGAGGTGTTGGAACGACAGCTCGAGACGCACGAATACATTGCGGGTGAGGAATATTCAATTGCCGATATTGCACACTGGTCGTGGATCAGCGGCTACGAATGGTCCGGCATCAATCTCGACGGGCTGCCCCACCTGACCCGCTGGATGTATGGGATCGGCGAACGTCCCGCAGTGAAGCGCGGCCGCGCCGTGCCGCCGCCCGGCGATGTCGGGGACAAGGACAATACCACCGTGGAGACCGGTCAGAAGATTTTGGTCTGACGCTTGGAGCGGATGTCCGGACCTCTGTCCAGCGATCAGTGTCGATAGCAGCTCGCGCAGCTTTCTACCTGACGTTGCCGCGGCAACGTCGTTATGTAAAATCTCTTAGTGAGCCACTGCGGCCGCCGCCTCCGCTTTCTTATCCTCATTGGCCCGGTGAATCACATAGGCGCGGATCTTCTCCAATTCCTGCGGTGAGATTTCATCCTTGAAGGCGACCATGCCCTTATCGACGCGTGCACCC
>JBDUEQ010000149.1:0-21042 GCA_040002315.1 Gammaproteobacteria bacterium | reverse complement strand
TGGCAGGGAAACATGGGATCGAAGCCGTGCGCCTGGCCGGCGTCCGTGCCCACCGTCTCCACACCGACACCGAGAATATCGCGCTCCTTGGCCAGGAACGGCACGCATTGCGGGTGAAACCCCGGAGTATGCGAGCCATCCGGTCCCGCGTTGAGGAACTCCTTCGCCTGCGTACGACGCGACCAGTCGGTGCGGATCAGGACCCAGGCGTGCGTGGGAATGCGGCCATGCCGCTCTTCCCACGCCTCGACGATCTCACGGGTCAGAAGGAAATCCGGATTCGCTTTCGCCTCCGTTGCCACATCGATGACGCACGCCGGACCGATGAAGCGTTCGACTGGAATATTGTGAGTCGCGTTGTTTGGGTAGTCCTTGCCGGTGACCCAGTGGATGGGTGCATCAAAATGAGTGCCCGTGTGTTCGCCGCACGTGATGTTGTTCCAGTACCAGGCGGGGCCACGCTCATCGTAGCGGGAGATTTCTTCCAGCGAAAACGGCTTCGACGGCGCAAATGGCGGCGGCAACTGAATCGTCGGCGTCGCAGGCTCCAGCGGTACGGTGAGATCCACCACTCGAATGCCACCGCCGAGGATGGCGCGGGCAAGATCCGCGAGAAGTTGCGTGACAGGCTGTTGGGGAGCGCTCATGGGATCCTCGGGCAAATATTAATTGACACTTGAAGTACTTCTCAATATAACATATGCGTAATTCGGACGATACGCGTGCGAAGAGAGGTATACCAGTGAGGCGAATCGTCTGCCTGGGCGGTGGGCCGGCGGGGCTTTACGCCGCCATTTTGCTGCGCAAGGCGCTGCCATCGACGCGGGTCGAAGTCTACGAGCGCAACCGTGCGGACGACACCTTCGGCTGGGGCGTGGTGTTCTCCGACCAGACCATGGACAACTTTCGCGGCGCCGACCTCGAAACGCATTCCGCCATCCTGTCGAGTCTCCATCATTGGGACGACATCGCCATCCATATCGGCGGGCGGCAATTCTTGAGCGGTGGCCACGGATTCAGCGGTATCAGCCGCAAGCGACTGCTCGGTTTGCTGCAAGAGCGCGCCGCCGACGTGGGTGCGCACCAGGTATTCCAGCATCCGGTGGAAGACGATTCAGGCTTCGCGGATGCCGACCTCATCATCGCCGCGGACGGTGTCAATAGCCGTACACGCGCAGCTCATTCCGACGTATTCCAACCCAGCATTGATGTGCGCAAGTGCCGCTTCATCTGGCTCGGCACGACTCAGCCGTTCAGCGCGTTCACATTCGCATTCGAACGGACCGCGCATGGCTGGTTCCAGATCCACGCCTACCAGTTCAGTGAGAGTCTTTCGACGGTGATCGTGGAAACTCGCGAGGAGACGTGGGCGGCGCATGGGCTCGACGCGTTCAGCACCGCACAATCCATCGCCTTCTGCGAGCAGTTGTTCGCGCGCTATCTCGGCGGTCACCCGCTGCAGAGCAACGCGAACCATCTGCGAGGGTCCGCCTGGCTCAATTTCAATCACGTGGCTTGCCGGCACTGGCATCATGGCAACACGGTTCTGATCGGCGACGCCGCCCACACGGCACACTTCTCGATCGGCTCCGGCACCAAGCTCGCCATGGAAGACGCCATTTCCCTGACCCGCCATGTGACGGCGACAGCGGATCGGGACGCCGCGCTCGGCGCGTATCAAAAGGAACGCCACGTCGAAGTGCTCAAGCTGCAAAGCGCGGCGCGCAACCGGATGAATTGGTTTGAGAATGTGGCCCGGTATGCGCACCTGCCCCCGGAACAGTTTGCCTACAGCTTGTTGACCGGCAGTCAACGCATCGGACACGACAATCTGAAGCTGCGCGACCCGGCCTTCGTTGAATCCTACGAGTGTTGGCTGGCTGCGCAGGATGGAGCGCAAGGCCCAGTGCCCCCCATGTTCCTGCCGTTCAAGCTGCGTGGCATGGAGCTGTCGAATCGGGTGGTGGTATCGCCGATGGCGCAATATTGCGCGCAGGATGGTGTGCCGGATGATTGGCATCTGGTTCATTACGGACACCGGGCGACGGGCGGTGCCGGTCTGGTATATACCGAGATGACCTGCGTGTCGCCCGAAGCGCGCATTACGCCCGGCTGTACTGGTTTGTGGAATGAGACCCAGCGCGATGCCTGGCGGCGCATCGTCGAATTCGTGCATCGGCATTCGCCGGCCAAATTCTGCCTGCAGCTCGGGCACGCGGGCCGCAAAGGCTCGACTCAGCGGGGCTGGGAGAAAATGGATCATCCCCTACCCAGCGGCAACTGGCCGCTGATCGCGCCCTCGCCCCTTCCCTACTTCGAGGGCATCAGCCAGCCGCCCAGCGAAATGACCCGGGCCGACATGGATGGCATCCGCGATGATTTCGTGCGCGCGACGCGTTTAGGCCTGCAAGCGGGCTTCGATATGATCGAATTGCACATGGCGCACGGCTATCTGCTGGCCTCGTTCCTGTCGCCGCTGACAAATCGACGCCGCGACCAGTACGGCGGCGGCATCGACAATCGACTGCGGTTTCCGCTGGAGATTCTTAAAAGCGTGCGCGCAGAATGGCCTGCCGACAAACCCTTGTCCGTGCGGATTTCGGCGACCGACTGGGCGGACGGCGGCTTAAGCGACGAGGACGCCCTCGTCATCGTGCGCGCTTTTCAAGCCGCGGGCATGGACCTCGTCGACGTCTCGACCGGCCAGACGGTGCCGGAGCAGAAGCCGGTCTACGGAAGAATGTGGCAGACCCCATTCGCCGACGCCATTCGCAACGACCTCGACGTCGCGGTTATGGCGGTCGGCAATATCTACGAGCCCGATCACGTCAATTCCATCATCGCGGCGGGCCGCGCGGATTTGTGCGCGATCGCGCGCCCGCACCTCGCGAACCCCGCATGGACGTTGGCCGCCGCCGCCGCGCAACGCTATGAGGCGCAGTGGTGGCCAAAGCAATATCTGTCCGGCAAATCGCAGCTCGAAAGAAACCTGCAACGCGCTGCGCAGCCCGTGAACCCCACATGAGCGCGCAGGCCATGACGACACCGCTCGCCGGCAAACATGCGGTAGTCACCGGCGCCAGCCGGGGAATCGGCGCCGCCATTGCCGCCGCGTTGGTCGCTGATGGTGTGCGCGTGACTCTGCTCGGACGCGATGCAGCCGGTGTGCAGCGCGTATCAGGCACCTTGGGCGGCGCGAATCAGGCGTTTGCCGTCGTGACCGATATTGCGGATGCAGTCTCCGTGCAGAGCGCCTTCGCCGCCGCGCGCGGCCATTTCGGTCCGGTGCAGCTGCTCGTCAACAATGCCGGTCAAGGCGCGAGTGCCAAATTCACCGACACGGATGAGGCGCTGTGGCAGCGTTTGATGTCCGTCAATCTGACGGGCACCTACCTCTGTACGCGCCAAGCGGTGACTGACATGCTTGCGCAGGGCTATGGCCGGATAGTCAACATTGCGAGCATCGCGGGCCTGCGCGGCGGCGCATATATTTCGGCGTATGCAGCCTCGAAGCATGCCGTCATCGGCCTGACGCGCTCGCTGGCACTGGAATATGCCGCCCGCAATATCACGGTGAACGCCGTGTGCCCGGGGTTCGTGGATACCGACATCGTGAAGGAAGCGATCGCGAACATCAGGAAAAAGACCGGCCGCAGCGAAACTGAGGCGCTTGCCACGTTGCTCGCCACCAACCCGCAGCGCCGCTTGGTTGAGCCGCGGGAGGTCGCGGACACCGTGATGTGGCTGTGCCGGCCCGGATCTGAAAGCGTCAATGGACAGAGCATCGTTCTGGCCGGCGGCGAGGTCACCTGAGCGAGGCTGTCATGGCGAAAGAAAAGAAGAAATTAAGGTTGGTGGAGCCGCTCGCCGACGCCGAGACGCGCATCCACGACGATCACCATTTGTCCGTGCGCCTGTGGCTGCGCATGCTCGCCTGCACCAATCGCATCGAGAGCGTCGTGCGCCAGAATCTGCAGGCGAGGTTTACGACGACACTGCCTCGGTTCGATCTCATGGCGCAGCTCGAACGGGCTCCCCAGGGGCTTAGGATGAGCGAGTTGTCGCAACGTATGATGGTGACCGGCGGCAACGTCACCGGCATTACCGATATCCTGGAGAAGGAGGGTCTGGTGGTCCGTGAAGTCGACACGGCGGACAGGCGGGTATTTTACGTCAAGCTCTCGGCGGAAGGTCAACGCCAATTCCGGCGAATGGCTGCCGAGCACGAACAATGGGTGATCGAACTGTTCGAGGGCATCAGCGTGAAACATAAGAATCAACTCGTCGAACTGCTCGGCGAGATCAAGCAGCACGTGCAATGATGAGCGCCTTCACAGCCAACCCTAGGCACTTTCAGTGGCGTCTGGAAGACCGGGTCGGGGTCATCACGTTGAATCGCCCCGAGCGCAAGAATCCGCTCACATTCGATTCCTACCAGGAACTGCTCGAGCTGTTCCGCGCCCTCGCCTCGCCGCCCGCTTCGGCTGGCGTACGCGCCATCGTGCTGACGGGTGCGGGCGGAAATTTTTGCTCCGGCGGCGATGTGCACGAGATCATCGGGCCTTTGACCTTGCGCGACGCCGCGGGATTGCTCGCATTCACCCGCATGACGGGTGATCTCGTCAAAGCTATGAGGCAGTGTCCGCAGCCGATCGTGGCCGCGGTCGACGGCGCGTGCGCCGGCGCAGGCGCCATTCTCGCCATGGCGGCGGACGTAAGGCTCGGTACGCCACGGGCTAAAACAGCGTTCCTGTTCACACGGGTAGGCTTGGCTGGTTGCGACATGGGGGCCTGCGCGATCCTGCCGCGAATCATCGGTCAGGGACGTGCATCGGAGCTGCTGTTCACCGGCCGTTCCATGGCCGCAGACGAGGGGTTCGCCTGGGGATTCTTCAATCGTTTGATTGCGCCGGAGGCAGTCTTGCAGGAAGCCATGCAACTCGCGGCCGGCATCGCCTCTGGTCCGACCTTCGCCCATGCCATGACCAAGAAGATGTTGCACGAAGAGTGGAACATGAGCGTCGACGCGGCGATCGACGCGGAGGCCGAAGCTCAGGCGGTGTGCATGCAGACGGAGGATTTTCGCCGTGCCTACCGGGCATTCGCCGCCAAGCAAAAGCCGCAGTTCGAGGGGAATTGAGCCGTGGCGCGCGTTCGCAACTTCCTTGATTGGCCGTTCTTCGAGCCGGCACATCGCGAACTGGCCGTCGAGCTCGACGCCTGGGCAGAGGCGCATCTCGCTCACCGCACGCATGCGGACGACAGAGCCTCTGTCGATGCGGCGTGCCGCGCTCTCGTACGCATGCTAGGGTCCGCCGGTTGGACGCGATACTCGGTCCCCGACTCCGCGCGGTTCGACGTGCGCGCGCTGGCGCTGATCCGAGAGACGCTCGCCTGGTACGACGGTCTCGCGGATTTTGCCTTCGCGATGCAAGGTCTCGGCAGCGGTGCGATCTCGCTCGCCGGTTCAGCGGAATTGCAGGCGCGATATCTCCCCAACGTCGCTGCGGGTCGATCGATTGCCGCCTTTGCCTTGTCCGAACCCGACGCAGGATCCGACGTCGCCGCCATCCAATGCAGCGCCAGGCTCGAGAACGGCTGCTATGTGCTGGACGGGGAGAAGACTTGGATATCGAACGGCGGCATCGCCGATTTCTATTGCGTGTTCGCGAGGACCCGGCCGGCGGAATATCGGCCCGACGGATCCGTGAGCGCGCGCGGCATCAGCGCTTTCGTGGTCGACGCCGGGATCGCCGGATTCGATGTCAAGGATCGCATTGACGTCATTGCACCGCATCCGTTGGCTACTCTGTCTTTTTCCGGCTGCCGTATTCCGGCGACGCACCGGCTCGGCGCCGAAGGGGACGGGTTCAAATTGGCCATGCGCACTCTCGATATTTTTCGCACCTCAGTTGCGGGCGCCGCCTTGGGGTTCGGGCAGCGCGCGCAGGACGAGGCCGTGCAGCATGCGTTGCGCAGGACCTTGTTCGGCAAAACCCTCGCCGATTTACAGTTGACTCAAGCAGCGCTCGCCGAGATGGCGACCGACCTGGATGCGGCACGCCTGTTGACCTATCGAGCAGCGTGGCTGCGCGATCGCGGCGAGCGGGCGACAAAGCATGTCGCCATGGCAAAGATGGCAGCCACCGAGACGGCGCAACGGGCGATCGATCGCTCGGTGCAACTATTCGGCGGCCGCGGCGTCGTGCACGGCGAGATTCCAGAGCGGCTGTATCGCGACATCCGCGCGCTGCGCATTTATGAGGGCGCGACCGAAGTACAGAAACTGATCATCGCACGTGAACTGCTCGACGCAGGGCGTGCCGGAGGCGCAATGCATGACTGACGCCGTTTCCTTGATTCTGCAACCCGCCGGCTGGCCTCGGCCTCGCGGCTACAGCAACGGCATCGCCGCCTGCGGCCGGCAGATTTTCGTGGCCGGGCAAATCGGGTGGAATGAACAGGGCCGCTTTGCTGGTACCCGTCTGACAGATCATGTGGGGCAGGCACTCGCCAACATTTGCGCGGTACTCGCCACCGCAGGCGCTGGCCCGGAACACATCGTCCGGCTGACATGGTATGTCACCAGCCGCGAGGAATATCTCGCGCAGCTCGCCGACATCGGCGCCGCTTACCGCAGCGTCATGGGGAAGAATTTTCCCGTGATGAGCGTGGTGCAGGTCGTTGCCCTCATGGAGTCTGAGGCCAAAGTTGAAATCGAGGCCACGGCCGTCGTGCCCGCTGCCAACGCCGCCGCTGCGGGCGAGCGCTGACCGCCGATGTGGCGCCCGCCCGAAAGGATTCGCTACCAGCCCCGCCCCGGCCGCTGGCCGACCGCGGCCGAAGCTGCCGTATCGCGATTGTTCTCCCCGATCAGGGTCGGGTCGGTCACCTTGACGCAGCGAACCTGGGTGCCCGCCATGGTTCCGTGGCGCGCCAGCGACGAGGGCCTGGTGACTCCCGAGGTGCTCGACTGGTATGCATGCTTCGCACGCGGCCGCCCCGGCGCCATCGTCGTTGAAGCGACGGGCATCCGCGATGTGCCGAGCGGTCCGCTGCTGCGCATTGGACACGATCGTTTCCTCCCCGGCCTACGTGATCTGGTGCGGGTGGTGCGAGACTCCAGCCGCGGTGAATCGCGGCTGTTCATCCAGTTGATCGACTTCTTGTCGATCCGGCGGCGGCCTTCGCCCGCGCGCTTCTTCGCGCAGTTTCTCACCATCACTCCGCGGCACCGAGATGCCTTCGGCCGTGTGGACGCCCCCGACTGCGAGGTCCGCGGTTGGCTCGCGACGCTGCCTGCGGATGAGATCGCGCGAGTCTTGGAGGCCACCGAACTTGAAGCGCTCGAGTTCGGTTCGCGGGAGCGCATCACCGATCTGCATCTGGACCACATTCGCCGGCTGCCGGTTCAATTGCCAGGGCTGTTCGCCGCGGCCGCAGCACGCGCTCGCAGTGCAGGCTTCGACGGCCTCGAACTGCACTTCGCGCATGCGTACACCATGGCTTCCTTTCTCTCGCGCTCGAACGTACGCGATGACGGTTACGGCGGTGACCTCGCCAATCGCGCGCGCCTGCCGCTCGAGGTGTTCTCACGGGTACGAGCCGAGGTGGGTCAGGATTTCGTCGCCGGCTGCCGCTTCCTGGCCGATGAGTGCATCCCAGGGGGCTCCGATGCGCACGACGCCCTGTACTTCGGCGGTGAGTTCGCGCGGGCAGGGATGGACTACCTCTCGTTGTCCCGTGGCGGAAAATTCGACGACGCCAAACAACCCAAGGTCGGCGATGCCGCGTACCCCTACACCGGCCGAAGCGGTTACGAGTGCATGCCGTCCTACTATTCCGACAGCCAGGGTCCGTTCGGACGAAACCTCGATGCCACGGCGCAAATTCGCGCCGCCGTACGCGCGGCGGGATTCACGACTCCGGTGATCGCCGCGGGCGGTATCCATAGTTTCGAGCAAGCTGAGGCCGTTCTCGCGGGTGGTCAGGCGGACATTGTCGGATTCGCGCGGCAGGCGCTGGCCGACCCGGACTGGTTCCGCAAAGTTGCCGCCGGCCGGGGCGAGGATGTGCGGCTGTGCCTGTATACCAACTACTGCGAGGCCCTGGATCAGCGCCATCGTCAGGTGACCTGCGAATTATGGGATCGAGAGGCCCTCGATGAGCCCGGAGTCAAGCTCTCCGCCGACGGCAAGCGCCGCCTCACCCCGCCCGCCTGGACGCCCCCGCCATGACCAACAACGTCGAGGCGTTTGAGCACTGGATTCGAACGGCCTTCGTGCAGATGAACACCGAATTGGAAAACCTGTACTTCGAGGGCAGCGACCGCTCTTTGGTCTTGGGTATCGGCGACCCCATCAAGGCAGCGCTGCGCGATGAGGGCCGCGGGTATGTGGTCGAATTGCTGGCGGAAGGCAATACCGGCGACGGCTTCGACATCGCGTTCGGCGTTCTTGGCAACGTCGGCATGTATCTCGGCGCACTGCGCCGGCACGAGCTGAGCAATCCCGCGCGCGAGGAACGCTCGCCGTTCCGCGAAGCGTCCTCGCTGGCGCTGCACGTGGGTGCCTCGCTCGGCATGGCGCCGCGATTTGCCACTGCCCACCTAGCCACGCACAACCGTGCGCTCGCCGGCGTGCGCAAGAGTTTCACGTCGCTGCGCGACGAGTTCCTGTTCATCGACGAGAATACGCGCGGTATATTGTCGCTGCAGCGTGCAGCGGATGCGCTTGCAAGCGTGGTGCATCTCGGCGTTTCGAGCCCGGTCGTGGACGTGATGTTCGACGCGGCAAAGGCGGCGTTGCGTGATGTCATACGGTTCAACGGCCGACTGATGGACCAGCTCGACGTGCAGAGGTTCTTCTACTCGGTTCGGCCGTATTACAAGCCCTACCGTGTCGGCCGCCAGGAGTACCGCGGCGCGAACGCCGGCGACTTTTCGGGCATCAACGAAATCGACCTGTTGCTTGGATTGTGCCGGGCAAACGATGCCTACTACTCGCAGCTGCTGGTGGACAAAATGCTGTTCATGCTCCCGTCCGATCAGGCACGACTGCGGGACTGCATGACGCGCCAAAGCCTGTTGGACGAACTGCTGGCACTGCGCGAGGAACATGCGGGGACCGATTGGTTTCAGAAAAATGCGCGTGCTTACCTGGAGATATGCGAGCTCTTCGGCCAGTCCGCCACCCAGCACCATGACGGATTGGTCAAACGCTTCATCGAAGGGCCGGCCGCGGCGCTTAATCAGGAACACCTACAGGGAATTACCGCCAGCGGTCCGCCGCTTCCCGTGCTGCTGCGCTCGCTCGAATTGCTGCGGGATTTGCGCGTCGCCGCTGCTCGCCGTGACATCGCCACGCGCCATGACGACCTCGCCGCGCTGCGCGGCGCCCTCGTCGCCGGCCACTGACGTCCCAAAACATATATTCATGAATTCGAATACCTCATCTAGTGACACCGAGGCGGATGCGTCCGCCATTGCCGGCCGCGAAGCCGGGCTACATAAGGATTTGACCCGCGCGCAACTCGTGATGATCGGCCTGGGCGGCGCCATCGGTACCGGCCTCTTTATGGGCAGCGGCCTAGCCATCGGCTACGCAGGTCCGGCGGTGATCTTGAGCTATGCGATTGCCGGCATCGCGGCGGTGGCGATCGTGTTCAGCTTGTCGGAGATGGCGGTCGTGCATCCCACCGCTGGATCGTTCGGCACCTACGCGGAGATTTACTTGAACCCCTGGGCGGGCATGATCGCCCGCTATTCCTACTGGATGGCACAGGTCATCGCGGTCGGCGGGGAGGCCATCGCCGCCGGCATCTACATGACTTTCTGGTTCCCCGGTACGCCGGTCTGGCTGTGGTCGGTCGGCTTTGCCTTCGTGCTGCTGTACTTCAATTCGAGATCAGTGAATAATTTCGGTTCCATCGAATACTGGTTCGCACTCATCAAAGTGATAGCGATCGTGGTGTTCATCATCCTCGGGCTCACGAACATCTTCGGGCTGTGGGCCGAGCCCATCGGCTTTCATAATCTGACCGGGCTCCCCGGCGGATTCATGCCGCGTGGATTCGGCGGCGTGTGGATGGCGGTGATCATCGGCATCCTGTCGTACAACGGCATCGAGGTGATCGCCGTCACCTCGGGCGAAGCGAAGGACCCCGTGCGCACCATCCCGGCGGCATTGCGGACGATGGCGCTGCGGCTGTTCCTCTTCTACGTCCTCGCGCTCACCATCGTCGTGACCATCGTCCCTTGGACAGAAACCGGCGCCGCCATCGTCACGCAAAGTCCGTTCGTGCGCGTGTTCGCGAATTCCGGCATCCGCCATGCGGCCGGAATCATGAATTTCGTGGTGTTGAGCGCCGCGCTGTCGAGCATGAACACCAATGTGTACCTCTGCTCGCGCATGCTGTTTTCACTGTCCAGAGGCGGGTATGCGCCGCGACTCTTGGGCCGCTTGAGCAAGAACGGCACCCCCATCGCGGCCATTCTCCTCTCTGGCGCTTGCATATTGATTGCCGCCGGCCTGTCGAAGCTGACGCCGCGCGCCTACAACTACTTGTTTGGCGTCGCGCTGTTCGACGCGATGATCGTGTGGATCATTATCCTGCTCAGTCATTTGAGTTTTCGGCGCCGGCACAAGGCGGCGGACCTGCCGGTGCGCATGCCTTGGTTCCCGGTAATTCAAATCATGGGGTTGGTGCTGTTGTGCGCAGTGCTGGTGACGATGGGCCTGGACACGGAGACCTGGCAGATCTCTTGGATCGTCGGAGTCCCGTGGCTGCTCCTCGTGACCGTGGTTTACTTCATTCTAAAGGCGTGCGGCGCGCTCGCGCGCCGAGAAAATGGCCAGTCCGGCTGATCCCACCTCGATCGATCGCGCTGCGATCGACGCGGAATACGATCCGTCGCGGCGCGTCGAGTCGCGGCAGCCGTTCACGGACTGGTACGTGCGCGAAAGCGCGCTGACGCGGCAATCGCTCGATGCGCGGCTGGACATTCCCTTTGGCCCAACGCCGGCCGAGACGATCGATATCTTTCCCTCGCCATCACCGCACTCGCCGGTGCTGATGTTCATTCACGGCGGCTACTGGCGGGCATTCAGCAGCAAGGATTTCAGTTTTGTTGCCCGCGGAATGGTTCCCCACGGCATCACCGTCGCCGTCATGAATTACGCGCTGTGCCCGGAGGTGTCGATCGCCGAGATCACGCGCCAGAGTCGCGCCGCCGTCGATTGGCTGCGGTGCAACGCGCGAGAGTACCGCGGCGATCCTGACCAAATATTTGTCGCGGGACATTCGGCGGGCGGCCAGCAGGTGGGAATGCTGCTCTCAGGCGATCGCGCGCGATACGGCGCTGACGACGAGGGCTGCCTCAAGGGAGGCATTGCGATCAGCGGTGTCTTCGATCTTCGCCCCCTGCAGCACTCGTGGCTGCAGCCGACACTACAGTTGACCGACGCCCTGGCTGCGCAGCAGAGCCCGCTCCTTCACATCCCGAAACGGGCAGCCCCGCTGCTCCTGTCCGCGGGAGGTGATGAGTCGGCCGCGTTTCTGAGCCAGTCGCAGCGCTATCTGGCTGCATGGCGAGGCGCCGGCCTGAAAGGAGAGTATTTGGCGCAGCCCGGCCTCAATCATTTTGAAGCAATCTATGGATTCGCCGATTCCGAGAGCCTGCTTGCGCACTCGGCGGCCGATTTCATCTCTGCTGCCTAGCCCGGCGTGCGTCCCGCGAGTATCGCGGCGAGCATCGAGCTGTCGAGATTTCCGCCCGAGACGACGGCGCAAACGCTAGATTCGGCGTAGCGCCCGGACAGCGCCGCCGCGACCGACACCGCTCCCGCTCCTTCGGCAATCACGCGGTTGCGCTCCGCCAAGATTTTGATGGCGGCGGCCACCTCGGCGAGCGACACGGTGATGACGTCGTCGATCAGCGTCTTCACGAGCGGCCACATTTCGCGCAACACCGTCCCGAAACCCACACCGCTGACGAAGCCCGGTTCGTGCGCCGTTTGCACGGGAGCGCCGGACTCGAACGCCGCCTTGACGGGATGGGCCGTCGTCAGTTCGCAGGCGATGATTTTCACATCGTGCCGCAGGGCGCGCACGGCACAGGCAATCCCGCAGGCGAGACCGCCGCCGCCGAACGGAATCAAGATGGCCTCGATGTCCGGCGCTTGTGCCAGGATCTCAAGGCCAATCGTCGCATCGCCGGCGAGCGACGCGGGGTCGCGAACCGCATCGATATACACCCCTGTCTGTCCCTCGAGAGCGCCCGTTTCGATTGCGCGCCACCACTCCTCGGTGGACCGCATATCGATGTGTGTCCCCAGGCGCCGCAGTTTGTCGAGTTTCGCGGCAGGAGCATTGGCGGGCACGACGGCGGTGGCGGGGATGCCGAGCCGCTGCGCCATGAAGGCCACACCGAGCGCGCTATTCCCCGTGCTCGTGGTGTAAATTCCGCGGGACAAATCGGCCGGCGCCCGCGTCAGCACGGCGTTGCCGATGGGACGGATTTTGAATGATCCGATAGGCTGCAGATTCTCGAGCTTCAGACCGATGGTTTTGCCTCCCGGCGCGGCATCGCACAGTACCAGCGGCGAAATCATGCTCAACCCTGCCAGGCGCACCCGCGCCGCATCGATCTGCGCCATCACGACCGGTTTGACTTCATCGAACATATGCACCCCTTGCGCGGCGTTGCGACGACCGCAACCGCTCGACCAGATAATTGCATAGTTATATGACATTGCATATAATTATGCGCATGGAACCCAACTTTCAGGCTTTGCGCAAAGAATTTCCGGTCCTGGCACGCAAAACATATTTGAATAGCGGCTCGTATTGCGCGCTCGCGAACGACGTGAAAGCCGCTTTCGACGCCTACATGGAAGACCGCCTGCTGGTGGGCGCGAATTGGGATATGTGGATCACCAAGAATGAATCCGTGCGCGCCCTGACGGCGACGTTGCTGCACGCATCCCCTGATGAGATCGCGGTCACCGCGTCCGTCTCCGCCGGGCTGAATGCGCTCGCGAGCGCGTTCGATTTTACGGGCACGCGCAACAAAGTGGTGGTCAGCGATTTCGAGTTTCCCACCAACGCTCAGATATGGCACGCTCAGGAGCCGCGCGGCGCACAAGTCGTCCACGTGCCGCGCGCAGCCGACGGTTACATTCCGCTCGAGAATTTCGCCAAAGCCATCGACGATAAGACACTGCTCGTGGCGATTACCCACGTCTGCTTTAGAAACGGCGCGAAGCTCGACATTCCCGGCATCGTGCGCCTGGCGCGGGCCCACGGTGCGCTGGTTCTGCTCGATTGCTACCAGGCGGTCGGCTCGCTGGACATCGACGTCAAATCGCTGGACGTCGACTTTGCGGTCGGTGGAATGCTCAAGTACTTGTTGGGTACCGCCGGCATCGGCTTTCTCTATGCGCGGGACTCGATCATTCGCACCCTTCTGCCCACGAACAGCGGCTGGTTCGCGCAAGCTGACATCGGCGCGATGGACATCACCGCCAACCGTCCCGCACCGAGCGCCCGCCGCTTTGAAGCCGGTACGCCACCGGTCGTTAATTGCTACGCCGCCGAAGCGGGCCTTAAGTTCCTGTTGGCGGTCGGCACACCGGCCATCGAAAAACGCAATCAAGCGCTGACGCGCCGCTGCATGGAGCGTTTGCGGGATATAGAATGGTCGAGCGTGACGCCCGAGCAAGACGAACGCCGGGGAGCTACCGTCGCCGTGCCATCGCGCAATAGCGGCGGGCTGTCGGCTGAGCTCATGAAGCGCGACATCGTCACTTCGCATCGCGATGACAATGTCAGAGCCAGTTTTCATTTTTATAACGACACGGACGACGTGGAATCCTTCATCGCCGCGATGAAGGAACTGCGCGGAACGTTTGGCCCGCGCTAGACTGGATAAGTAGACGGGCGGCGCGTGCTGCCGGGGCCTGGATGCTGTTGCCGGGGAGTTGAAGTGGAAATTCGAATTCTACGCGGCACCGAAGTGCGCAAGCTTCTGCCCATGGCCGAATGCGTCGACCTCATGCACCGGACCATGATCGCCGTGTCGCAGGGACACGTCGTATTGCCCCTGCGCTCGGTCATGGTCATGCCAGGCGGCCGGGGAATGTTGGGCAACATGCCGGGGTATCTCGCTGAACCCGAATGCTTCGGGGTGAAGCTCGTAAGCCTGATTCCGCACAACAAGCCCCCGCGCTATTCGTCGCATCTGGGATTGGTGTTGCTGTTCGAGGCCGAACACGGGCAACCCGTGGCGCTGCTCGACGCCGCCGAGATCACCGCCATTCGCACCGCGGCCGCGAGCGGTCTGGCAACACGGCTGCTGGCAAACCCCGATGCAGGCGATTTGGCGCTGCTGGGCGCAGGCGAGCAGGCGCGAAGTCATCTTGAAGCCATGTTGACCGTACGCACGCTGCGGCGGGTCCGGGTCTGGGCGCGGGACGGCGCCAAAGCCGCGGAGTTCGCGCGCATCGAGGGGGCAAAACACGGTATCGCGATCGAGACGTCGGCCACCGTGCGGGACGCCGTGACCGATGCCGACATCATTTGCACGCTGACCAAGGCCCGCGATCCCATTCTTCTCGGCGACTGGCTCTCAGCGGGCGCGCACCTCAATGTGGTCGGCTCCAGCATCGCCGGCGCGGCGGAGATCGACATCGCGGCCGTCGTAAAAGCGCGATTCTACGTCGACTATAGAGAGTCCACTCGCAACGAAGGTGGAGAGTATCGGCGGGCCCTCGAGGCGGGCGCCATCTCGCCGGCCCACATTCTCGCGGAGATCGGCGAGGTTGCAAACGGCTCCCAGCTCGGCCGGCGCTCATCATCGGATATCACTCTGTATAAGTCCCTTGGCATCGCGCCCCAGGATCTCGCCTCGGCGCACTACGTGCTGCACCGGGCGCGCGCCGCCGGCGTTGGACAGGTGGTCGATTTTTGAGCCGCACCGGCGCGCCAGTCTCCGCCTTGACCCTCCCGAGCGGCGACGATGTGGCCGCCGCGCGCCGCAATATCAGCGGTTTCGCCTTGCGCACACCGTTGCTCAAGCTCGCTGCCGAAATTCCGGACATCAACATTTACCTCAAGCTCGAGAACCTGCAGCCGCTCGGCTCGTTCAAAATCAGGCCCGCCCGGAACGCGCTCAAGACCATGGATCCACAAAGCCTGCGACGCGGCGTGTTGACCGCGAGTGCCGGCAATTTCGGGCTCGGCCTGGTATTCGCGGCTCGGGAAATCCATGTGCCGGCGACGGTCGTGGTGCCGGAGGGCTCGGCGAAAACCAAAGCGGATGCGCTGGCCGGACTCGGCGCGAAAGTAATTCGACTGCCCTTCGAGGAGTGGTGGAAGGTATTGACGGGTCGCGCGTTTCCCGGCGAAGACGGCTTGTTCATCCATCCGGTGGCCGAGTCAGCCGTGATCGCAGGCAATGCCACCATCGGCGCGGAGATCATCGAGGACCAACCGGCTATCGACGCTGTAGTCGTACCATTTGGCGGCGGCGGTCTCGCCTGCGGCATTGGCTCCGTGATGCGGCGCCTGAAGCCCGACGCGCGGATGATCGTCGCGGAATCGCAAGCCGCTCAGCCGGCCGCGGCGGCGCTGGCAAACGGCCGGCCCACGAAGGTGCCTCACATCCAGAGTTTCGTCGACGGCATGGGCAGCACCACCGTGCTCGAGGACATGTGGCCGCTGGTTCGCCGCATGGTCGATCAAGCGGTATGCGCCTCCTTCGCTGAAATCACCGATGCGATCCGGGTCTTGGCGCGCCGACATCACGTGATCGCCGAGGCGGCAGGCGCCGCCTCGGTCGCCGCCGCGATGGCCGGAAGGTGCGGGAAAGGCAATATCGTGTGCATCGTGTCGGGCGGCAACATCGATGCGTCCAAGTTGGGCGCAATCCTCAACGGACAGATCCCCTTCTGATGACGCGACCCCAGCCGCTAAAAACCGAAAAACCGCTGTTCGCCGACTTCCTGCCGCATCTGATCGCGCGGCTGGCCTACGAACTCAATCTCGATCTCATCGAGAAGTTGCGGCGCGAGGGCATCAACGTCACGCGCTGGCGGATCCTGGCAGTCCTCGCCATGGGGGATGGCATCACCATACTCGACATCATAGACCGCGCGATGATGCAGCAGTCGGCGCTCAGCCGCGCCCTCATGAACATGGAAAAGGAGGGCTACGTGCGCCGCGTTGCGGGTCGCAAGGACGCCCGCTGCGTCGAGGTGTTTCTGACGGCCAAAGGCCGCGCTTTGTTCGATTCTCTCAACGTCGTCGTGCGCGGGCGGCAACGACGGCTGCTGGACGGTCTCACCGCGGCCGACCGTGCGGCCGCCTTCGCTCTGATCCGGCGCATGAGCCACAACATGGCGAAGTGACGCGACCCCTCGCGGCTGACAATGCTGCGACGCCCGCGCTGCAAGTGTGCATCGGACGCAACCACCGGCGACTTGCTTGATCTTTCATATGATTACTCATATTGTAACCGCACCACACTGGAGAAACTATCGATGCTGCGATTTGCTGCGGGACTGTCACGAACAAACGGGTATAACGTTTCAAATAAAGTTCTCGCGCTGAGCGCCGCCATCGCTGCGGCGCTGGCCGGGTCGCAGGCCGTCGCCGCGGGCGGTTCCACCGACACCTCCGGCCTCGATGAAATCGTCGTCACGGCGAACAAGCTCAACTCGCAGAAAGTTCTCGACCTGCCGATCTCGATCCAAGCGATCGGCGGCGATTCGCTGCAAGCCGGCAATGTCTCCGGAATCATGGATATCGCAGGCCAAATTCCCGGCCTGTCGATTCAGGACTTAGGACCCGGCGACAAGAAGTACGTCATTCGCGGCATCAATTCCACCGGCGATTCGACCACCGGGGTCTACTACGGCGAGGCCGTGATCAGCGGCTCAAATGGCGATGACGGCGGCGGCTTCGAACCGGATATCCGGCTCTACGACATGGACCATATCGAGGTTCTGCGCGGGCCCCAGGGCACGCTGTACGGCGCGAGTTCCATGAGCGGCACCCTCCGCTTCATTCCGAAGTCGCCCGATCTCAATAACTTGGGCGGCTATCTGACCTTGGAGGGCTCGCAGACCGAGCACGCCAGCGGCAACTATAATTTCAACGGCGCGGTGAATATCCCCATCATCGACGGCGTACTGGCCATGCGTTTGGTGGGCTGGAAACTCTACGATAGCGGCTACATCAACCAGATCCGCGTCGGCGAGGGGGTAACCGGTCTCGTCAATGTGGGAACGACCGCCAACCCGAATTATCAGTCCACTCCGATTCCGGGAGTCGGATTCGTCAAGGGCGTCAATGATGACGAGGTCGGCGGCGGACGCGCCAGCATTCGGTTTCAGCCCACCGACAACCTGACCATCGACGCCACCTACACGTCGCAAACCGAAACTTCCGGTGGATCTTCGCGCTACACGCCGGCCGGAGTGGCCGCATTTAGCGGTGGGCCGATCGCGCCGGTGCAAGGTTGCGACCTTTGCAATACGGATGTCACTCTCAGTCCGTGGAGCGACAACATCAAGATCTTCGGTCTGACCGTGGCCTACAAGACCGCGCTGGGCACAGTGACCGGAACGACCAATCAGTTCAATCGGACCACCGACTTCACGTTCGACTCGACTCCGGTCTTGGTATCGTTCGATGTCCCGGTTCCCGCCGAAACCCTTGAGCCGCGAACTCGGAAAGTCAATTCGAGCGAGATCCGCTTTGCCAGCGATCTACCCTCGCCGGTCAACTTCGTGGCAGGTGTATTCCGTGAACATGAGAGTCAGGATATTGCCGTCCAAGTCATCACCACCGGCGCTAACGGCCTGGTCACCGGCCCCTTCAGCACCCTGACCTCCGCCGATGCCTTGGATTTTCCAGGGGTCGGCAACACGTTCTTCGGGCGCACCGACTCCCGCGAGGACACGCAGTATGCGGGCTTCGGCGAAGCCACTTGGAAAATCACCGACGCGTGGACCGCGGTGGCCGGCATTCGATATTTCACGGAGACGCTGAACGGGGTACAGACCCAGACCCACCCCTTCGGCGGATTTCCCGGCGCACCGAACTTGGTGCCCATCGTGGATCCACAGGAGACTTTCAACAAAGTGACCTGGAAGGCGAACCTCAGCTATAAGTTCAGCGAGCAGTTGCTGGGATACGGCACGGTTTCCACCGGTTTCCGCAGCGGCGGTTTGAACGCGGTCAGCGAGCCTTTCGAGCCGATTCCCTCCGCTTATTCGCCGGACTCATTGACCAATTTTGAAGTGGGCGCGAAGGGCCGGCTGTTCGACGGTTTATTCGACTATCAAGCCGACGTGTACTTCATCAAGTGGGACAATATCCAGGTTCAGGAGACCACGGCAGATGGGGCCTTCGTATACCAGGGCAATGCGGGCACCGCCCACTCCAAGGGCGTGGAGTTCGAGTTCACCGCCCATCCGATCCAATATTTCAGCGCAAGTTTTGCCGGCTCCTATCAGGATGCCTACCTCACAGATGGCGCGACCCCCGCTCAGTACGCGCTCAATCCGACGCTCGGCCGCACCGGCGACGCCATTCCGAATGTGCCGAAGTTCCAAATCAACCTCGGGCTCAATTATACGGCGCCGTTGACCGGCACCTGGCAAGGGGTGGCTGCGGCGGATGTGACCTACCGCGATGCGGCGAACGCTTATTTCGCGTCCAATACGCTTTTCAACATCGGCCTTGCACCCTACACGCTGCTCAACCTGCGGCTGGGGGTGATCAACGGTCCGTGGACGGTGAACCTGTTCGCCAGGAATCTGACCGACAAGCGCGCCGAGGTGTCCGCCATCAATTCCTCCCAAGATCCGAACGCGCTGTTGACGGTGCGGCCGCGGACGATTGGCGTTAACCTGACGCGCAAGTTCTGACATGATCCCCTCGCGTGATCCAGCGCGAGGGGGATGTCTCTTGATTGGTCGCGGAATGTTGTCCGGCAGCATCAAGGCGGTGATATGGCTGATGGCCTCGGCGCTGTCGGCGGCTGCCGGCCAGTCCGTGTTCGCCATGGAGGCGTCTGGCAACATCACGAGCAGCTCGGACATGTCGCTCTGGAACTTCTACGATTCGACGCTCAAGAACGCTAAGTACATCGACTTGACGCACGCCCTCGCGCCCGGCGGACCGATCGGCGAGGGCTTCTCCGACTTCACGGTGGGGCCGACGCTGGCGGGCGTTTCTATACCGGGACTCATCAAGCAGGGCGAGCCGTTCACCTACGAAAGACTGGGCGTGGCGATCACGGCCTACACGTTGCCGATGGATCATATCGGTACGCAGTTCGGTCCGCCGGCGCATGAAAACGAACGGGGAGCCACAATCAGTGACATTCCGCCCACCGTCGCGCTGCGGCCATTGGTGGTGATCAATATTGCTCGCAAGGTGATCCTCGATCCCGGTTATCAAGCCACCGTAGAGGATGTCAAAGACTGGGAAAAACGCCATGGGCCGGTCCCGGCGGGTTCCGTGGCGATGATTCGATCCGACTGGTCGAAAAAATGGAATGACCCGAAACGCTTCACCTCGCAACCCTTCCCCGGCGTAACACTGGCGGCGCTCAAGTATTTGTACCTCGACCGACATGTATTGATGCATGGTCACGAGCCGCTGGATACCGACAACACGGCGCCGGAATTCGTCGGCGAGAAGTGGCTGCTGAAGCATAATTTCGCGCAGGCGGAAGGCGTCGCTAATCTCGACCAGGTGCCGGAGAGCGGCGCTCTGATAGCGATCGGATTCGCGAAGTTCGAGGGCGGTACGGGCGGCTTTGCCCGCTACATCGCGATTGCACCGGGGAACTGGTCCTACGGCGTGACTATCGAACAACAGCCGGGAGCTCCGCTGCGCACTCACGCACATCCGCTGCGCCGCGGCGCCGATGGTGTGTTGAGAGAATCGAAATGACAGATTCAAAAGTTTCCCCTGTGGTTGCAAATCGCAAGGGCTATTACTACGAGCTCAAGGCAGGCAAGCGTTATCTGTGGTGCAGCTGCGGACGCTCGGCGGCCCAGCCCTTCTGCGACGGGTCCCATGTCGGCACCTCGTTTCAACCCATAGCGTTTAAGGCCGAGCGGGACGAGGATGTGATTTTCTGCGGTTGTAAACACACCGGCACGGGCCCCTTCTGCGATGGCTCGCACAGCAATCTGCCGGGCGGCTATCTGACCGATGACCCGGACAGCGCCGATAATCGGACGGTGCGCTCGGTGACGGCAGGCGATTCGCCTATCGTACGGCTCGATGGACAGTGCTACGTGTTCTCAACCTCTCGAGCAACCTTGGTGCGGCACGGCGCGATGTCGTATTGCGTTGTCGTAAGTCCCGCCTTGGGCGCGCTGTTTCAATCCCAGTTCTACGCGGAAGTCGCTCGGGGTGCCTCGCCCGTGATCTCGGCGGATGGCAGGCATACCGTGCTATTCGTGAGCGAGGGCGACGGCGAGGTCGAGATCAGCGGCCGGCGTTTCGCAGTGAGCGCGCGCACCGGCGTCTATATCCGACCCACCGAAGCCTACCGCGTGCACAACACGGCAGCGACCGCTCTGAAGTTCTTCATCTCCAACGGTCCCGGCAGCGAGGACTTGGTATGGATGCAGGACATGCCCTTGAGGTTCGATGCCCAATATCCGCATCGGGATGCCAGTGTTGATCCTTCGCAGCGCCACAAGATGGCGGAGCGTTACTACCAGATCCTGGTGAATCGCGAGCACGGCTCGACGGTGGTGACGCAGTTCATCGGCAACATCCCGCTGTCGAAGGCGGAGCCGCACCGTCACCTCTATGAAGAAGCGCTGATCTTTCTGAACGGCGCCGGCGTGGTTTGGACTGAGGAAATCAAAACGACCGTGCACGCGGGAGATGTCTTATTCTTGCCGCGCAAACAGCTGCATTCGGTGCAGTGCACGACTCCCGGCGGGTTTGACATCGTCGGCGTCATTTATCCCGGCGACAACCCCTCCATCAATTATTGACCCTGCGATAGCC
>JBDUEQ010000148.1:0-5762 GCA_040002315.1 Gammaproteobacteria bacterium | reverse complement strand
TCGGCCTGAGGATCCTGCGGCATGTACCCCGGC
Source organism: Gammaproteobacteria bacterium (assembly GCA_040002315.1). Classification (GTDB taxonomy): domain Bacteria; phylum Pseudomonadota; class Gammaproteobacteria; order Steroidobacterales; family Steroidobacteraceae; genus Bog-1198. The sequence continues at coordinate 5,729 of JBDUEQ010000148.1, read as the reverse complement.
TGAGCATTCTCGACCCACACGATGCGGCCCGCTGTCGGGCGCAATTCGCCGGCGAGCAATCGCATCAGCGTGGTTTTGCCGGCGCCGTTCGGCCCGATGATGGCGACACGCTCGCCGCCCTCGATATTCACGGTCACATTGTCGAGTACTTTCTCATCCGCACCCGGATAGCTGAAAGATAACTTATCCACCGAGACCGCCGAGCGATACAGTTTCTTACCCTGCTCGAAGCGGATGTACGGGTTCTGGCGCGATGAGGGCCGGATCTCCTCGATCTTGATTTTCTCCAACTGCTTCTTGCGTGACGTGGCCTGCCGCGCCTTGGACGCATTTGCGGAAAATCGCCGCACGAACTCCTGCAGATCGGAAATTCTATCCTTGGCCTTGGCGTTCGCGGCTTCAACGCGCGCCCGCGCCTGCACCGACGCCAGCATGAAGTCGTCGTAGTTGCCGGGATAGACCTTGAGCTGCTGAAAATCCAGATCCGCGACGTGGGTGCAAACCTGGTTCAAGAAATGCCGATCATGGCTGATGATCACCATGGTGGCGTCGTAATTGTTGAGGGCGCTTTCCAGCCAGCGGATGGAATTGATGTCGAGGTTGTTGGTGGGCTCGTCCAACAGCAGCACATCCGGCCGTGAGAACAACGCCTGCGCCAGCAGCACGCGCAGCTTGAGACCGGGAGGAACTTCGCGCATCGGCCCGTTGTGCCGTGATTCGTGAATGCCGGCATCGGTAAGAATGCTACCGGCCCGGGCCTCAGCATCGTAGCCGCCGTATTCGGCAAACACGCCCTCGAGCTCGGCGGCCTTCATGTAGTCCGCGTCGCTGGCGTTGGGGTCTGCATAAATCCGGTCGCGTTCGTTCATCGCGGCCCACAGCTCTGTATGCCCGCGCATGACCACGTCGAGCACGCGATCATCTTCGTAGCCGAACTGGTTCTGATTCAGCTTGCCGAGGCGCATGCCGGCTTGCAGCATGACATCGCCCGCGCTCGGGTCGAGATCGCCCCCCAGCACCTTCATGAGCGTGGACTTACCGGAACCGTTCGCGCCGATGAGGCCATAGCGATTGCCGTCCGAGAATTTGACGGTGACCTGCTCGAAGAGTGGCTTGGCGCCGAATTGAACGGCAACGTTGGAGGTGGAAAGCATGTTTATCCGATCAACTGAAAATTACGGCTCTAGGCCGCGCTTGCACTGCTTACGGGGGTACTCGGATGGAGTCGCGTCGACAGGCGAAGGCCCCCCAATCCGGCGGCGTTATTCTAACCGAGCCAAGGGGCCCAAGTCCGGGTTTTCGTGCATGGGCCCCGGGGTTGGCCTTATACGGTGCGCAGGAACTCCAGCAACTGCTTGAAGTAGACCTTTTGGTCGTCCCACATGCACATATGGCTGCCGTTCGGGCAGAAGGCGTTGCTGGCATTCGGCATGAGGGCGGCCATTTTCTTCATGTCCTCAGGGTCCATTTCATCGTATTGGGCGCCGATGGTTAGCGCCCTGGTCTTGATTTCCGGCAAGCGGTCCCAGCGCTCCCAATTCTTGAGATTGCCGGTAACCACGAATTCGCTCTTACCCTGCATGAAGTTGTAGATCTTGTCATTCGCGTGCCGCAATGAGCGCATCACCGGCTCCGGCCAGGGCTGGATGCGGCAGAGCATCTTGGGATACAGATCTTCCATCATGATCTTCTGATATTCGGGCGAATCGTATGCTTGCTTGGCTTCGAGCGCGGTGAGGCGAGCCTGCGTAACTTTCGGCAGCTGCAGCTTGAGGGAGGCCGACCGCTTAAGGGCGGCCTGCACGCCGGCGGCCATATTGGAAATCACTAATCCGCGCAGATGCTGTGGATACTTGAGCGCGTATTCCATCGCGAGGATCCCGCCCCAGGAGTGCCCATACAGAACGAAGTTTGTAAGCCCGAGGCCATGACGCACCTCTTCTACTTCCTCGGTGTAGCGCGCCAGGGTCCACAGCGCCTGGTCGTCGGGCTGGTCGGAGTTGTTGCAGCCCAACTGATCGTAGTAATACATCTCGATGCCCGCCTGCGGCACGAAGGATTCGAAAGCTTCGAGATACTCGTGGCTAAAGCCCGGCCCGCCGTGCAGCAGCAGCATTTTGACCGGGCCGGAACCCACTTTCTTGGTCCATACTTTGTACTTGCCGTGCGCCACGGGCAGCATGCGGATGCCCGCCACGCGAATCCCAGGAGGATTGAGTCCGTCGGGAGGTCGCGTCACGCCCTCAGCGGACTGAAGCGAAGTGGGGGAAGCCGGGGCGGGCGTACTGCGCACTGCACCCATTGCGACCGATGCTGCTGCCATGGCAAGAAGGCTGCGACGATCCATAATATTTCTCCGCGAGATATCCCGAAAGCGTTGTCGTACTCCAGTGTGCGGGCGTGCGGCGATGATTTGCAACGACGGTATTTGGGACCCAAGGGCGCCGTAATCGCGCCCAAGCTATCATCGCGCCCTGCGCACACCAGGATCCAACCCCATGAACTACCGTTTCGCTCCCACGATCGCCGCCGTCACGGCATTGCTTGCTACCATAGGCGTGCCCGCCGACGCGCCGGCGCCGAGCGCCATCGACCCGACCACACTCTCGGCCCTGACGCAGATACGCGCGGTCGCGATGAACAGTGAATGGGCATGGAAGCAGCTCGAAGACCTCACTGACAAGATCGGTCCGCGCCTCTCAGGCTCGACGCAGCAAGCCGCTGCCATCACTCAGGTCGCCGACGCCATGCGTGCGCTGGGCGCCGTGGTCACTCTGCAGCCGGCCAAAGTGCCGCATTGGGTGCGAGGCGAAGAGAGCGCGCGGCTGACGGACTACCCCGGGCGCCCCGACGGCGTGACGCAAGTTATGCATCTGACCGCCCTTGGCGGCTCCTCGGCGACCTCAGGTTCCGGCCTCCAGGCGCGGGTGATCGTGGTGCGCAATTTTAACGAGCTGCGCGCCCGAGCCGGCGAGATTCGCGGCAACATCGTGCTTTTTGAAGCACGCTTCGATCAGCGGCTTGCGGACAACGGTCATGCGGGAACCGCGTACGAACAGGCGGGCGAGTATCGCTTTCGCGGGCCCGCGGAAGCCGCTTCCCTGGGCGCCGCCGCAGCACTGGTACGCTCCATCGGCGGCGCGGACTACCGGCTGCCGCACACCGGGGCCACGATCTGGAAGGATCGCCAGGCGCCCATACCCGCCGCGGCACTCGCGGCCGAAGACGCCGATTTGATCGTCCGGCTCGCCGCTCGGGGAGCGGTGGAGATGACGCTCGTGTTGACTCCGCAGACGCTGCCCGACGCCGACAGCTTCAATATCATTGCCGATTGGCCCGGCAGGCAGCTGCCGAACGAATACGTCGTCGTCTCCGGTCACCTCGATTCATGGGACTTGGGCACGGGCGCGACTGACGATGGCGTCGGCGTCATGGCCGCGGCCGGAGTCATCCAGGTGCTGCAGCAGTTGCGCCTGCATCCGCGCCGTACCATCCGCTTCATCGGCTGGACCAACGAAGAGAATGGCAGCCGCGGCGCGCAAGCCTATTTCGACTCGGTCGGCAAGGCACTCGGCACTCAATGCGCCGCCATGGAGAGCGACGAAGGCGCTGGACGCGCGCTCGGCATCAGCGCCGCGGTAACCCAGGATTCGCTTGCGAAGCTACAACCCGTGACCGACGTTTTAAAGCCGCTGGGCGCCACGATTCTTGAAGCCCGCGAGGGTGAACTGGGCGCCGACATCGCCCCCTTGCAAGCCGCGGGAGTCCCGGGATTTGCTCCGTTAGTCGATAGCCGGCATTATTTCGACTACCACCACACCGCCGCCGACACTCTCGACAAGGTTGATCCGGCGAACCTTAATAGCCAAATTGCAACCATGGGCGTGTTGGCCTACTACCTTGCGGATCTGCCGGCATGCCTGTCGCGGGTTCCCGTGCCGGTACGGCACCGCTGAGGCGAAACGCGCCCAAATCTACGAATTCAAAAGGGAAGCGTCGGGGCGCACGTAGGGAGTCTTACTCTCATTTCTTGCCGCGAGGCTTACGGCGCGCGGCCTTCACCGGCGCGCGGCGCACGTCGGCAAGTGCTGTTGTGCGCTTGCGCTTCTTGGCGCGTGGCGTGCGTTTCAGCAGCTTGGCAGGCTTGGTTCGCTTGGCTACGGCTTTAGGCCGTTTGACCGCCGCCTTCGATCGTTTCGCCGCGGCCTTTTTCGGCTTCGCTCTGGACGCCGGCGCGCCACGCAGATGCGCGAGGATTCCCGGGTTCTCCAGCGTCGACATATCTTGGGTGATTTCCTCGCCACGGGCAATCGCGCGCAGCAGGCGGCGCATGATTTTTCCCGACCGAGTCTTGGGCAGATTGTCGGTGAGACGAATTTCGTCGGGCTTGGCAATGGGGCTGAGCTGCTCGGCAACCCAGGCGCGCAGTTCTTCGACCAGCGATGTCGCGGCCGGCCCGTCCGGGCGCGGCACATTGAGCACCACGTACGCGAATACCGATTCGCCCTTGATGTCATGCGCTTTGCTGACCACGGCGGATTCCGCGACCTTCGGATGCGCCACCAGTGCCGATTCGATTTCCATGGTGCCGAGCCGGTGGCCGGCGACATTCAGCACATCGTCGATACGGCCCATGATCCAGTAATAGCCGTCCTTGTCACGGCGCGCCGAGTCGCCGGCCACGTAGTAGCGATTCTGGAACTTCTGCCAATAGGTATTGAGGTAGCGCTCGTTATCGCCCCAAATCGTGCGCAGCATCGAGGGCCAGGGCCGCTTGATCACGAGATAGCCGCCGCCGTCGGGGGTTTTGACCGGTCGCCCCTCATCATCGACGATGTCGGCGAAAATTCCGGGCAGTGGACGGGCGCAGGAACCGGGCTTTGCCGGCGTCACGCTCGGTATGGGCGACATCATGGTGGCACCGGTTTCCGTCTGCCACCACGTGTCGACGATGGGGCATCGACCGCCGCCGATCACCTTGTGATACCACATCCACGCTTCCGGATTGATCGGCTCCCCGACGCTGCCCAACAGCCGCAATTTGCGCAGGTTGTACTTGGCGGGAATGGCATCGCCCAATTTCATGAGCGCGCGGATCGCGGTGGGCGCCGTATAGAGAATGTTGACGCCGTGTGCCTCGCAGATCTTCCAAAAGCGACCGCCGTCGGGAAAGGTCGGCGCACCCTCGTACATCAGTACCGTGGCGCCCGCCGCCAGCGGCCCATAGACCACGTAGGTATGTCCGGTGACCCAGCCGACATCGGCCGTACACCAGAACACATCGTCGTCCTGCAGATCGAACACCCAGCGCGTGGTCACCTTGGCATTCAGCAGGTAGCCGCCGCTGGCATGCTGGATGCCCTTGGGCCTGCCGGTGGACCCGGACGTATACAGAAGAAATAACGGATGTTCCGCGTCCACCCATTCGGGTTCGCAAGTCGTGCTGCGGCCGGACACCTCCTCATGCCACCATAAATCCCGGCCGGCCCGCATGTCGCAGCTGCCGCCGGTGCGGCGGTAGACAATGACGTTTTGCACCGACTCGCAGCCGTCGGAGAGCGCCTTGTCGACGGCGCGCTTGAGCTCGACGATGTGCCCGCCGCGCCAGCCGCCATCCGCGGTAATCACCAGCTTGGCGCCCGCGTCTTCGATTCGATCCTTCACGGCGTTGGCGGAAAAGCCGCCGAAAACCACCGAGTGCACGGCGCCAATGCGGGCGCACGCCTGCA
>JBDUEQ010000147.1:0-18888 GCA_040002315.1 Gammaproteobacteria bacterium | reverse complement strand
CAGCCATCGGCACAACTGTTGATCAAGCGTGTGATGGCGATTGCACACCGCCGTCTGCGCCATTTGCGTGATGAGAGCCTGGGTATAGCGCAGCAGCAGATGCAGCACCGGGCCTCCCCTATTGAACTCCTCCATCATCAAGCTTGCCTTGAGCTGGAATCCCCATCCGGCACTCTGCACCACGGCGCGGCTGGGAGTCGATTCGCCGCCCATGAACAGCGAAATGCCGACAATGCCTTCATATCCGACGACGGCGATCTCGGCAGAGGCGCCGTCTTCCATAACGTACAGCAGAGAGATGATCGCGGACGTCGGAAAGTAAACATGAGTCAGTGTGATGCCCGATTCGTATAACACTCTGCCCAGCGGCAGCTCCACCGCTTCGAGGAACGGAAGCCAACGCTGCCATTCCTTGTCGGGCAGTGTTGCGAGCAACTGATTTACCTTTGGGTCCGACATTGGCGCCATCTCAAATCCTTTTTTTGGCGGTATGTGCGGTAGCGTACACAGCTGATTATACTGCAATTGCAGCTTGTGCGACATCTGTTTGTACCGAAAAGACTCTCCTTTTTATGTCGCAGAGATTTCGCAGGCGTTATTGCATTGCGACATTGCGACAACGGAAAGATGCTTTTGAGTTCCCCGTAAATGCTCTGTCTGAGCCAAGGCGTCCCGCCCCGGCGACGCAGCTCGCTATTCCCCCCATAATGTAGCCGTCAAAACAGGTACCTAGGCAATTTCATGGCAGTTAAAAAAATAATTCGATCGATCGCACTCGCGGCCCTCTTGGCCGCCCTGTCAGCGGCCCTGCCGGCGACCGGCGCCATCGATGCTCCTTCCTTCGCAGGCGGCACAGCCGTTGCGCCGCGCGCCGCAACGGCCGATGCGGAAGTGAAAGCACTGTACGATGCCGAATGGGCCTGGCGGGTGAAAGAGTTCGCCGATCCGGATGACGACATGACCGCCCGCGCCGGCTACCTGCCGCATGTCGACCCGGGGAGCCAGCGCAGGCGTCTCGAGTATTGGAGCACCAAGCTCGCCGCACTGAATGCCATTCCCGATAACCAGATCTCCGTGGAGAAGATCAACGCCGCGGTTTTTCGAGCCGTGCTCGAGGCATTCGTCGCTCAGCAGAAATTCCATGACTATGAAGCGCCGTTCACCAGCGGCGGTTCGTTCTGGGGATCGCTCGCTCCGCGCGGTGGTTTGGACGATGCATCGGCATATCGCGCCTACATTGGCCGCATGCGTAATATCCCACGCTATTTCGACGAGCAGATCGCCAACATGCGCGCCGGGCTCAAACGCGGCTTCACGCCGCCGCGAGTGTCGATCCTGGGGCGCGAAAGCTCTATCACGCCGTTCGCGGTCGCTGACGTGGAGAATAATCCCTTCTTCATTCCATTTCGGGAGATGCCGCCGGGAATCTCTGCCGACGAACGCGAAGCGTTGCGCGCCGAAGCGCGAATTGCGATTGCCAAGTCGGTAGCGCCGGCTTATGCGAAGCTGCTGCCGTTTGTGCGCGACCAATATATTCCTCACGCCCGGACAACCTTGGCCGCGGACGACCTTCCGGATGGAAGAGCCTATTACGAGTCCAAGATTCGCGAATTTACGACGCTCGACCTGGCGCCCGAGCAGATTCATGCCATTGGCGTGACCGAGGTGGCGCGAATCGACATCGACATGCACGAGACCATGAAAAAGTCCGGATGGAAGGGTGACTTCCCAGCGTTTCTGACCTTTCTGAAGACCGATCCGCAGTTCTATGCCAAGACGCCGTATGAGCTGATCGCACGCTCGACGTACATCGCCAACAAGATCAACGGACAGCTCAAGTACACGCTGGGTCTGCTGCCGCGCTACCGATTCACCATCCGGCCGACACCGGCGGCCGTGGCGCCCTTCGGCACGGGCGGGAATGGCGGCCTCGAGAGCTGCGTCATGAACACCTACAACCTCCCGGCAAGACCCTTCTATACGCTACCGGCGCTGGTGCTGCACGAGTGCAGTCCCGGCCACAGTCTGCAGGCGGCGCTCGCCCTCGAAGGACCTAATCGCCCTGACCTTCGCAAGAACACGTATTTCTCGGGCTACGGTGAAGGCTGGGGTCTTTACAGCGAATGGCTCGGCATCGGCATGGGCATTTACGAGACCCCGTATGACGAATTCGGCCGCGAGACCTACGAGATGTGGCGCGCGGCGCGGCTGGTCGTGGACACCGGCATCCATCGCATGGGATGGACGCGGCAGCAGGCCATCGACTTCTTGTCGAACCACACCGCGTTGTCCAATCACGAAGTGACGACCGAGGTCGACCGCTATATCAGCTGGCCGGGCCAGGCGCTGGCATACAAACTCGGTGAAATGACCATCCGGCGCAAACGCGCCGAAGCCGAGAAGACGCTTGGCGGGAATTTCGACCAACGCTGGTTTAACGACGCCATCTTAGGGCTCGGCGCCGTGCCGCTTCCGGTGCTCGAGCAGCAACTCGACGCCTGGATCGCCGCTGGCGGCAAAAATCCGAATGCGGAATTCTCACCTGCCACGACAGACACGGCGGCGACGGCGGTGCCGGCCATCGCGCCGTCACCCGCGCCGGCAGCTCACGCTGCGTCAGTTGAAGAAAAAGCCGCGCTCGCCGGTTTCCAGGCCATGCTGGACGGTCTTGGCAAACGAGACAAAGCGGCGATGAGGGCACAGTTGCTCCCCGGTGGCAGTGCAACCCTGATGCGAAAGGGCAAGCCGATGCAAATGACGTTTGATGCACTGACCGAACGACTGTCTCAGCCCGGCACTGAGACTCACGAGGAACGTATTCACGATGCTCTGGTCCACGTGGACGGCGACGTCGCCATCGTTTGGGCGCCCTTTGAGTTCTTAGTGGATGGAAAGATCGACCATTGCGGCAGGGACATTGCGAACATGGTGCGCGTCAACGGACGCTGGCTTGTCGCCTCGGTCGAGGACAACGGTCATACTGACTGCGGCCACCCGAAGCCGTAGGTGAGGGACCAGTCATCTTATTCTTCCGACGGTGGCCAGCAGAGCCAACTTAGTGGCGGGATCTGCGGCTCGTTCCGGTTTATTGAAGTGAACAGGAACAGGAGACTTCCATGCCGCGTTTTACCCGACAACACACGATATTTGCCATCGGCGCCATTCTTTGTGGCAGCGCCTTGGCACAACAGTTCGACGGAAAATTACCTCTATATCCGCACGGCAAGAATTTGAACGACATGCCTGCGACAGCGGTAGCCGCAGGAGTGCCGATGGTCGCGGAGACCGTGGACTCCGTCGACATCGTCGACGGATGGTACAAATCGAATGCACCGTCCTGTACGAGGTTGGCGCAATCGGGCGGTGTGAAATTTCAGTGTCCAGGCGGCAGCATCATGATTTATCAGCACGAGGGGAAGACTCAAATCGCCTTTGTGCCAGCCATGTTTTGATCCCGTTTGACGATCGCGCGCGGCCATGCCCTTGGGCGCGCGATCGATTTGCAAAGGACCCATAGACTGAGAATGCCGTCATTGCTCTCCTCAACTCGGAAGCCGCGAAACATAGTAGTTCCGCAAGTGTCGCAACGCCGGCGAACGCCTCGACGCCGACGCACAGCGCCCAATCCTCGCCTCATACTGTTGCAGCACAGCTGAATTCGAAATCTGCGGCGCCAGTCAGTCCCGTCCCTGCGTAATTTCATGGCGACCGCGATGGCGGCCGATTTGCACCGAACTGCGCGGCCTGTCCAGTTCGCGTATGTCATCGAATGGATTGTCATTGGCTTGCGGAGCGTGGATTCCCGTAAAGACATGGGAGAAGCGCTAGGTCAAAAACGCATCGACATCAAGGAAAAATGTGGCATGTGGGCGAACGAACAGACGGCGCGTCGCACTGGCGCGCAGTGTCGAGACCTGCCTAGTTAAACTCGGACGCTATTTATGCTGCGCAATGCCACGACTCTCGAAAAGTGCACGATTGGAGCGACGGACGGACACATTGGCAAGGTACATGACCTTTACTTCGACGACCAGCAATGGGTCGTTCGCTATCTCGTCGTCAATTCCGGCTCATGGCTGTCAAATCGAGCGGTGTTGATATCGCCCATTTCCATCCGGGATTCGAGCGTTTCACAGGATGAGGTGCTGCCGGCATCAATCAGCATGGAGCAAGTCAAGAATAGTCCGCCGATCGATACCGATAAGCCAGTATCGCGTCAGTATGAGCAGAGCTACTATTCCTACTACGGTTATCCCTACTATTGGGGAGGCATGGGACTTTGGGGCGGCGGTGGATATCCGAACATGATGATGCCAGCCCTGGCGCACGATAACGCCGCAGCCGCGTTGGAACGAGCACACGGAGACAAGCATCTTCGCAGCTGCCGAGAGGTCACAGGTTACAAACTGCACGCCGCGGACGGCGCTCTCGGCCATGTGGAGGGTTATCTAATTGATGACAAGTCGTGGGCCATACGGTTTCTGATCGTGGATACGTCGAATTGGTGGCTCGGTCATTCGGTACTCGTTGCCTGCGAATGGATAGACAGCGTCGATTGGGGGTTACATACCGTGACAACGGCACTCACGCGCGAGGCGGTCAAGGCATCCCCGCCCTACGATTCTGCGATATTGCTCGACTTTGCCGGTGAGCAGTCAATCTATCGGCACTACGGCCGCGGTGCCTATAGTCCGGCGAGAATACCGGCAAAGGTTGCCTGACGTATAGATTGCGATGCTGCACCCGCATAAGGATGGGTCATCACCCTCCTTCTAAAGACCGTGGTATTTGATGCAAGTTAGCGGACACGCGGTACGCCGATGACAGCAGTTTACCGCGTGTCTGCTACCAGACCCAGTCGCCCACACAATTGAGAGGTGGCCGGAGCACGATACTGCGCTTACTTACTCGGCATCTTGTTACCGTTCGCCTTGAATTGCTTACCGAGGGAGTTGAGAGCGCCTCCACCCTTAGCGTTGGTGTGACAATCTCCACACGCCTTTCCGGTGTCTTTAGCAAACTGAGGGGTGGCGGCGGCGGGCTGCATGGCGATCAAGATGGCTGCGCCGGCAACCACCAGGGCGCCGGCCGCGCCAGTGATTATGGTGAACCCGCTCGATAATCGTGTTTTCATAATTGAACTCTCTTTAGTTGACTGACGGTTAACGCCTGATTGCGCATCGCAACGCGCGCAATTCCTCTTTCAGATCAGCGTAGAGGTCACATGCCGATGCGTCTGTTCGTTACCGTACGAGTAAATCTAACTTTCAGCTCCTTTGTCACGGTGATTTCGTTGCCGCTGGTCCTTCTCGTCCGAACTGATTGCGTGGGCGATTGCCATACACTATCAGGGGCCCGCGGGCCGTGCGCTGACGGCATGTACAACATTGGCCGCTGCAGCGGCCGGCGGCGGTGCCTGGCCCAATTCGCGTGACGTCAGCCATTGCGCGCCCATTAGCGAGAGCAGTACCAGGAAATAAATGATCGGATAGAGGGCGACGCTGGGCACCGCATCGGAGGGTGTTGCAGAGGCCGCGGCTTTGTACCTCCGTGCACCACTTGTTGTACGTCCGGGCAACAGCGCGACGAGGCGCTCCGCGATCATTCGGGGGTCGGTATCGGTTGGCAGCCCGCTCGACTGCCTCGCGATGATCTCCGCCAGGACTTGCTCGGCCGTCTCGCGTGGCAGGTTCGTGAATTGGGCCGCTTCTTGCCACGGGTCGAGATCCGCTCTCGCCAGTATCGATAGGACCGTTAGCGGCATGCCATTGGCCTCCTCGACAATGGATGCATAGAGGAAATCGCTGTAATCACTCGGCATCTTCTGCGGGCAAAGTCGCCCCGACGTTGGCTTCGCGCCGTAACGCAAAGCGGGCTGATCAGGCGTGTTCATTCGGACCTCTCGGGTGCTGCGTTACTTAATACGATGCACCTTCAGCGCGAGGTATTCGGTGCGTTGTCGCGCATAGGGCGCCCTTCAACATGGCGGCTCGCGCATTTCGAATATTGCGCGGCTGCAAGCGACAGCTTCATAGAATTATTTACAAGTTCGGTGGGGTAACGAACCGACGCAATGCCATCGTTCCGCGGACACTAACTGGACATCGCTACCCCAGGCTACAGACCACTCTAGAAGCGATTATGATGCAGCCAAGCCGCAATTCGACTCTTCTTTGCAACCTCAACGCCGCTCGACTGGGCATTGTTGCGGTCGCGCCTTCGGCGAACCGTTCATCAACAGCCGACTACGCCAGGCGGGTGACGGCCGATGCTGCCCGCTCTGCCGCAAATATTGAAGATTGGTCGACGTACTTGCCGCTCGATTGCATTGAATCCATGCGACGCTTGCGTTGGGACGTGTTGACCTAGCGAGAAAGCTACATCGACAGCATTTGCAAGAGGAATCCCTCACGACTCTGGATGAGGAGATGCCGAAGTGGCATGTGATTCTGGCGCTAACGCCAGCTTTGAGCCTCCAAGATCCATCACGAGATCCGCAGCGACTCGAAGGCGAGCAGGCATTGTTCGAGGCGCGACAGCATTCCCACCGCAAATTGTTGAAAATCCGTGTCGGTCCCGCTGCCTGATTCCTCCTTGTGAAGGGCTCAAGTGAGCGCCGCCTTTTCAGCGTCGTTAACGTGCCAAAAGATGATCGCATGGACGTTCACGGGACCGTAACCTTGGTGAGCGCCTGCTCGGCATTGAAGGCGGTGGTCTGAATGCGGCCGTCGTGACATGCCGATGAGCACGGCGACCGCGAGGAGACCGCACCCGATGTCAAGATGACCCACCACGCATCACCTTTCTGTGCGGTGGCGTACGGAACCGAGCACATAGGCTTGATAGCGTAGTCGGTCCCCGATTGCGGATTCCAGCGAGACAGGCTATGCAACTTGGCATGATTGGATTGGGACGGATGGGCGCGAGCATGGTGCTTCGTCTCATTAAAGGCGGGCACAGCTGCGTCGTCTATGATCCGAAGGTGAACGCGGTTGAAAGTCTTGTCAAGCAGGGCGCCATTGGTTCGAAGTCCGTGGCAGACTTGGTCTCGCGCTTGCAAAAGCCGCGTGCGATCTGGCTGATGGTGCCGGCAGCGGTGGTGGATGAAGAGTTGCGGACGCTCACGCCTTTGCTTGACGAGGGCGACATCATCATTGACGGCGGCAACTCCTACTATCGCGACGACATTCGGCGGGGCAATGATCTCAAGTCCCGCGGAATCCGTTATTTGGATGTGGGTACGAGCGGCGGCGTCGCCGGACTCGAGCGCGGTTACTGCCTGATGATCGGAGGCGACCCGACAGTCACGCGACACCTTGAGCCCATATTCGCGACGCTCGCTCCGGGCGAGGGTACTGCGATACCCACTCCAGGTCGCAAGAAGAACAGCGGCACGGCTGAGCAGGGATTTTTGCATTGCGGGCCGCAAGGGTCGGGACACTTTGTCAAGATGGTGCACAACGGCATTGAATACGGTCTCATGGCTGCCTATGCGGAGGGATTGAACGTTTTGCGGCACGCCAATGCCGGGAAGGTTTCCCGCGATACGGATGCAGAAACGGCCCCGTTTCCTGATGCGCAGTTTTACCAGTTTGATCTCGACTTGCCGGAGATCGCCGAAGTCTGGCGACGCGGCAGCGTGATTGGATCGTGGTTGCTGGATCTTACCGCATCGGCCCTGCGAGAGGACCCCGCATTGGAGCACTACACCGGCCGCGTGTCTGATTCGGGCGAAGGGCGCTGGACAATTGCAGCCGGCTTGGATGTGGGTGTGCCTGTCCCGGTGATCAGTGCAGCGCTCTTCGGACGTTTGGAATCGCAGGGCAGTGCCAACTATGCCGATCGGCTTCTATCCGCCATGCGCAAGCAGTTCGGTGGCCATGTCGAGAAATCGGCAACCCGTTGAAAACGCCTCAAAGCGCTGCGCCCCCTCGCTCCGATGCATTGGTGCTTTTCGGTGTCACGGGCGATCTCGCCCACAAGATGATTTTCCCGGCGCTCTACGCCATGGTAAAACGCGGCGAGTTACAGGTACCGATCATTGGCGTCGCCTCTTCCCCCTGGACGGTGGCGCGTTTACATCGCTACGTCAAAGACAGCCTCAAGAGGGCGGCAGTGACCGTCAACCAGCGTACCCTGGCGCGTCTTCTTTCCCTCATCCAATATGTGCAAGGCGACTACAACGATCCGTCCACTTTCTCATCGATCAAGCGCGCGTTGGGTGTTGCGCGACGCCCTGCGCACTATCTCGCCATCCCACCGTCGCTGTTCGCAACAGTCATCCAAGGACTGGGCGCCGCGGCGCTCGCAACAGGAGCGCGGGTGATCGTGGAAAAACCGTTTGGTCGCGATCTGGCTTCAGCACGCGAATTGAACCGCGTGGCAAGGTCTGTGTTTCCTGAAGATTCTATCTTTCGCATCGATCACTACCTCGGCAAAGAAGCGATCATGAATATTCTTTACTTTCGCTTCGCCAATTCGTTTCTGGAGCCCATCTGGAACCGCAATTGCGTGGCGAGCGTACAGATCACGCTCGCGGAAAAATTCGGCGTCGCGGGCCGCGGCGCTTTTTATGAATCCGCCGGTTGCCTGCGCGATGTCATTCAGAATCACCTGTTCCAGGTCGTTGCTCTACTCGCGATGGAACCGCCGGCCCAACGAGGTTTCGGGGCGGTGCACAACGAGAAGCGCAAGGTATTCCAGGCTATGCGCCAATTGCAGCCAGACGACGTCGTGCGCGGACAGTACGCGGGTTACCGGAAGGAACCGGGAGTTGCGCGACGTTCTGATGTCGAGACCTACTGCGCTGTGCGCCTCTTTGTCGACTCCTGGCGTTGGCAGGGTGTGCCCTGGTACTTGCGTTCAGGCAAGTTCCTTCCGGAAACAGCGGCGGAAGTGTTGGTGGAACTCAAACCGCCGCCGCAACGCCTGTTCGCCGATGCAGCGCAGTCAACTGCACAGGGTAATTATGTGCGCTTTCGCCTATCGCCAAACGCGGCGATTGCCCTTGCGGCTCGCGTCAAGCTTGCTGGCCAAGAATTTGTCGGCGAACAGAGAGAGCTCTATCTGCTTGATGAACAGCCAGATGAGGAAGCCCCCTACGAGCGGTTATTGACGGACGCGATGGCCGGCGATGGCGCGCTGTTCGCGCGAGAAGATGCGGTGGAGGCGGCGTGGGCTGTCGTTAATCCAATCCTCACGAAGCACCATCGCGCCCACCCCTACCGACGCGGTAGCTGGGGACCTCAAGCAGCCGAAGCGCTTATCTCAAAAGACGGCTGCTGGCATGACCCCCTTCGCTGAAAGCAGCTAAACCGCCTCCGCTTCCGATACGATCAATACGATGCCTGCAAAGACGCTGCCCGAGGGTACGCCACCGCTTGGCTGGCGCCGCACCGGGTCTTCGAGGGCAACCGCCCCACCAACACCCTCCTTGCCGAGCGGCTGACGCCGCAGAGCTTAGGTTCTCTCATCGCGCTGTACGAGCATAGCGTTTTCACTCAAGGGGTGATTTGGGATATCGACTCATTCGATCAGTGGGGGGTCGAGTTGGGTAAAGTGCTCGCGGAGAAAACAATTCCCGAACTCGAAAGCGCACGTGATCCGCCGCTCAAGCACGATAGCTCGACCAACGCCCTGATACGCCGCTATCGCGGCCTCAAGCTCCGAGGCTCATGATCGCAAAAGCAAGTCTCACGCGGACAGCTGCTTCGCGATTGTTTTGAGCTCGCGTCGGCGTTTTGCATCGGATTTCGGATACGACATCTTTAAGTCTTCGAGCGTATCGATGACGATGCGCGAGACGATGAGGCGCGCATTTTCCTTATCATCGGCGGGAACGATATACCATGGGGCGTGGCGCGTGCTGGTGGCCCCCAGACAGTGTTCATAGGCGCGAACGTACTTACCCCAGAAGGCGCGCTCGTGAATATCGGCTTTACTGAATTTCCAGTTCTCGTCGGGAGCGTTGATACGATCGAGAAAGCGCTTGCGCTGCTCGTCCTTCGACAGGTGCAGGAAAAACTTTACGATGCGCGTGCTGTTGTCGAAGAGGTGGCGCTCGAGGTTGTTGATCGATCGGTACCGGTGCCGCCACAGCTTTTTCTCGCCCGCCGGCGCCTCCGTCAGGGCTTCATGGTGCAGGATTTCGGGATGGACCCTTAGCACCAGCACCTCTTCGTAGTACGAACGGTTGAACATGCCGATGCGACCGCGTTCCGGCAGGCGGCAAGTCGTTCGCCAGAGAAAGTCATGCTTCAGCTCCTCGGCACTGGGCGGCTTGAAATCGAACACCTCGCAGCCCGCGGGATTGACCCCGGACATGACGTGCCGGATCGCGCCGTCCTTGCCGGCGGCATCCGTCCCTTGAAAGATCAGCAGCAGCGCGAGGCGATCCGAGCCCCAATGCAGCTTTTGCAGCGCCGCGAGCTTCGACTGGTGATCTTCGAGGATTGTCTTGTACTCCTCCTTCGATTGGTAGTAAGGATCCACCACGGTCGGCCAGTGCGATAGGTTCACTGTTTTACCGGGCCTGACCCGAAAATCCTTTCGCTTTATCGTCATTTATGCGGCCTTCGGTGGCTCGGTGGCTTTCGGTGGCTCGGTGGCTTTCGGTGGCTCGGGAACCTTCGGTGCGGCAGCAGTCTTGGGCGCCGCGGGAGTATTCGTCGTCGCATGGCGGATCTCGAACTCGGCCTCCTGCCAATCCTGATCCTGTTGACTCATGCCGTGGGCCCGCTGCTCAGAGAGTTCGTACGCACGTGCGGCAATTTGGGGCGTGAGGTCCTCTGGTGCCTTGTTGGCCGTGGATGCAGTTTTCTTGTGGTCCAAGAATCGATAGGCGAGCAGCTTGATGCGATCGATCAAGAGCGCCCAGGCGATCGCATAAGCCCAAACGAACCCAGCCAGCTTCCAGCCGAGAGGAGTCATGAACAGCCCGTACACGGCGATCAGCGTGGCAATGATTTGCGTGCCGAGCACCGCCATCCAGAGAATCTTGGCGGGCGCGATCGACCAGAACGGGCCGCGGGTGCGGGTCAGAAATATGGTCAGGTGTCCCGCTACTGATAATTTCAGATACACCAATGTTTGCAGCTGAGGGCGGCTCAGATGAAACACGCGATCGCCCAGGTAAAACAAGGCGAACGCGGCAGTGACGCCGGTCACTCCCAAAACTGTGGCGATGGATAGCACCATGCGCATATCCCAGGCTTCCGGCGTTTTTTTGTAATGCACTTTATCGTAGGCGATCGAAAGAATGGCGCCGTCGTTTAGCACCGCGATCATCACGATCATCACGGCCGTGACCGGGTAGAAATTGAAGACGAGGATCGCGAGAGTCATGAAAAGCAGCACGCGCAGCGTTTCAGCGATGCGGTAGATGGCATAGCTGTTCATCCGCTGAACGATCTTTCGCGCCTCTTTGATGGCGTCGATGATGACCGACAGGCCGGGCGCGAGCAGCACGATGGCCGCGGCCGCGCGCGCGGCGTCAGTGGCGCCGGACACAGCAATGCCGCAGTTCGCCTTCTTGAGCGCGGGCGCATCATTCACGCCGTCGCCGGTCATGCCGACGAAATGACCGAGCTTCTGCAGCACCTCAATGATGTGGTACTTCTGCGCCGGAAACACTTGCGCATAGCCGTCCGCGGCTTCGATGGCCTTCTCGGATTGCGACGTGTCCTTTTGCTTACCGTCGCCCAAGGAGCTCGCATCGAGGATGTTCATGCCCATCCCGAGTTCCTTGGCCATTTCCACGGCGATCGGCAACTGATCGCCCGTGACCATCTTGATCTTCACGCCCATGTCTTTGGCGGCGGCGATGGTCGCCTTGGCCTGCTCGCGCGGTGGATCGGACATGGGGAGGACGCCCGCAAATTGCCACTTGCCCTCTTGTTCGGCGCGGACGACGCCCAAGGATCTGAAGCCCCGTCCCGCGAAGTCGTTGACTGCCTTGTCGACTTGGGCTTTCACCTGATCCGCATCGGTCGCCATCTTGAGAATCACCTGCGGAGCGCCCTTCGCCACGAAGAATTGCTTGCCATCCTTAGCCTTGACCGTGGCCTCGGTGCGCTTGTGCACCGGATCAAAGGGTTCAAAATGCAGGATCTGATAGTCCTTCAGTGCGTTGGGGTCCTTCACGCCGGCAATCACCGCGAGGTCGATCGTATCCTTGTCCTCCGCCCGGGAGGCCAGAGCGGCCCAAAGAATGACCTCATCGCCGGAGATTTTGTTGACCGTGAAAGGATCTCCGAGCGCTAGCTTGTTCTGGGTGAGCGTACCCGTCTTATCCGAACACAACACATCGACACCGGCCAGCTCCTCGATGGCGGACAGCTTCGTCACCACCACCTGCTTCTTCGACAGGAGCCTCGCACCGACCGCCATCGTCACCGACAACACGGTCGGCATGGCGACGGGAATCGCCGCCACCAGCAGCACCAACGCGAATTCCAGAGTGCTCAGAAATGGATCTTTGCGGTACAAGGCAACAGCGATGATGACGGCCACCAGCGCCACAGCGAGGATGATGAGATAATTGCCGATCTTGAGGACCGAACGCTGAAAGTGGCTCACCGTGTGAGCCTCCTCGACGAGTTTGGCCGTCTTGCCGAAGTAGGTGTTCGTTCCGGTGGCGTACACCAAGGCGTCGATCTCGCCGCGCTTCATGATCGACCCCGAATACACCGCGCCGCCCGGCTTGACAGTGACTGGCATGGACTCGCCGGTCAGCGCTGACTGGTCGACTTGCACCGGATCGCCTGCGAGAAGCCGCGCATCCGCCGGGACAATGTCGCCTAAGCGCAGGCGGACGACATCCCCGGGCACCAGATCCTTGGCCTTCGGGGTAGTCCACTTGCCATCCCGCTTGGCGCGGGCATCGACTGCCAGCTTCGCCTTGAGCGCCGCGATCGCATTGCCCGCCTGGTGTTCCTCCCAGAATCCAACGCAGGCGTTGGAACACAGTAAGAACAAAATGATCCCGAAATCGAGCCAGTGCTGCACCACGCCGGAGAGAATCACCGCCCCTTCGATCATCCAAGGGATAGGGCCCCAAAAATAGCCGAGAAACTTTAGCAGCAGATTTTCCTTCTTCTCCGGCAGCTCATTCGGCCCATCCTTGGTGAGCCGGGTCGCCGCTTCCGCCGCGGTGAGGCCGTTTGCGGATGATCCTAAGCGTTTCTCCACCTCAGGCATGGGGAGCGTCTTAAGGTCATCCTTGGGATCCGCAGGCGGAGGGGCTTTGCCCTTGACGATCTTCGCTGTCATGAATTGCCATCCCTTTAGGCTATGCCGCCGGTTTCATACGTTGCGGAACGGGGGAACTCTTAAGGTGTGCACTCCATTCCCACTCGCGAATCTCCGGCATATCCTCACCGTGCTGATCGATGTATTGCTTATGCGCGATCAGTTTATCCGCCATGCGCTGATTCAGCTCATCGCCACGATCTCCCAGCTGCGGTAGCCGAGCAATGACGTCCTGTACCAAATGGAACCGATCCAGGTCGTTTTGGACACGCATGTCGAAGGCCGTCGTAATCGTCCCCTCCTCCTTGTAGCCTCTGACGTGCAGGTTTCGGTTGAACCGCCGATAGGTCAAGCGGTGAATGAGCCACGGGTAACCGTGAAAGGCGAAGACAATGTGCTTCGTTCGCGTGAACAGTCGGTCGTAATCCAAGTCGGTCAAGCCATGCGGATGCTCGCTCTTTGGTTCGAGCGTCATCAAATCAACTACGTTCACGACGCGAATCTTGAGTTCCGGCAAATTCACACGAAGAATCGATACGGCGGCCAAGACCTCGAGCGTCGGCGTGTCACCGCAACACGCCATCACCACGTCAGGCTCTGCGCCCTGATCGTTGCTGGCCCACGACCAGATACCGATGCCCTCGGTGCAATGGACCACCGCCTGATCGATGTTCAGCCATTGAGGTAGCGCATGCTTGCCGGCCACGACGACATTGACCGTATTGCGGCTGCGCAGGCAATGATCGAACACCGACAAAAGACAATTGGCATCGGGCGGGAGATACACCCGCGCGATTTCTGCCTTCTTGTTGATCACATGATCGAGAAACCCTGGATCCTGGTGTGTGAAGCCGTTGTGGTCCTGCTGCCAGACGTGCGAGGCCAGCAGAAAATTTAAGGAAGATATGGGGCGACGCCACGGCAGCTCGATCGTGACCTTCAACCATTTCGCATGTTGACTGACCATTGAGTCGACAATGCGTATGAACGCTTCATAGCTGTTGAACAGTCCATGCCGCCCGGTGAGCACATAACCCTCCATCCATCCCTCGCATTGGTGTTCGCTCAGCATCGAATCGAGCACGCCTCCGACAGGCGCCAGGAATTCGTCGTTGGGAAACTCGCGCGCGTCCCACTGACGGTTGGTCACCTCGAATACGGCGCCGAGCAGATTCGACAAGGTTTCGTCGGGCCCGAACACACGGAAGTTGCGCGGCTCGGCATTGAGCTTGGCCACGTCCCGCAGGAACTCGCCCAACACCAGCGTGTCCTGGCCACTGATCGCCCCCGGGCTCACCACCCTGAGCGCGTGATCTCGGAAATCCGGCATACAGAGATCACGCAGCAGAATTCCCCCATTCGCATGCGGGTTAGCGCCCATGCGGCGCAAGCCTTGGGGCGCAAGATCCGCCAGTTCCTTATTGAGACGACCACGCTCATCGAACAATTCCTCGGGCTTGTAGCTCTTCATCCAGCTCTCGAGCAACGCGACATGTCTCGGATGCTCCGCATCGACCAGCAGTGGCACTTGGTGTGCTCGGAAGGTACCCTCGATCTGCAGTCCATCGACGAACTTGGGTCCCGTCCAACCCTTGGGCGACTTGAGCACGATCATCGGCCAGCGCGGCCGAGTGGTGTCCCCGTTCTTGCGCGCGTTGTGCTGAATGCGGTGGATTTCCTCAACGACCGTTTCCATCGTCGAGGCCATGAGCTCGTGCATCGTGTCCGGGTCATCGCCTTCCACGAAGTACGGCGTCCAGCCGCACCCGCGGATGAATTGTTCCAGTTCCTCGTGTTCTATGCGTGCGAGGATGGTCGGATTGCTGATCTTGTAACCGTTCAAATGCAGAATAGGCAATACGGCCCCGTCGGATCGCGCATTCAAGAGCTTGTTGGACTGCCACGCCGTCGCGAGCGGCCCCGTCTCCGCCTCGCCGTCGCCGATGACGCAGGCGACCACAAGCCCTGGATTGTCGAACACCGCCCCAAACGCATGGCTCAGCGAGTAACCGAGCTCGCCGCCTTCATGAATCGAGCCCGGTGTCGTCGGTGCCACATGACTTGAAATGCCACCCGGGAATGAGAATTGTTTGAAGAGCTTCTGCAAGCCTTTCTCGTCCTGTGTCACGTCGGGATAAAATTCAGTCCAGGTTCCCTCGAGATAGACATTGCCCACGATGGCAGGTCCGCCGTGACCGGGACCCGCGATGTAGAACATATCGAGGTCGTACTTCTTGATGATTCGGTTCAGATGCACATAGATGAAGTTTTGGCCCGGCGTGGTGCCCCAGTGACTGACCACGAGAGGTTTTACGTGCGCGAGCTTCAGCGGTTCTTTCAGAAGCGGATTGGCGTAGAGATAAATCTGCCCAACGGATACATAATTCGCAGCGCGCCAGTAGGCATTCATCTTGCGAAGCAGGTCGGCGTCAAGTGTAGGGGTCGTCATGAAGTGCAAATCCTTAAGTTTTCCAAGGCTTGAATCTTTTCGAGGCACCGCCGGTGCCGAGGTGCGCCACTGAATCGCGCGGCCAAGAACGTTTCGGCCAATACCAGGGCGAGCGCGTCCCCGATCACGTTCCCACCAAAACAGGCGACATTCATGTCGTCGTCTTCAACTCCCTGGCGCGCCGAGAACACGTCATGAATGAGCCCGGCGCGTACGCCTGCCACTTTGTTCGCGGCCACTGAGGCGCCGACGCCGCTGCCGCATAGCGCGATCCCGCGGTCCATTTGCCCGGCGGCCACGGCTCTCGCCAGGGGAGTCACGAAATCCGGATAGTCATCAGCGGAGTCCAGGTGATGTGCGCCGAAATCCACGATCTCGACATGCGCTGTGCGCAGCTGCGCGGCGAGCTGCGTCTTTAAGGCAAATCCTCCATGGTCCGCGGCAATTCCGACTCGCAGCCGCTCGCCTGTTGGTGGCGTATTCAATGCGTTGCTTCTCGTATGATGCCGTTGAAGTCCGCGGCCGCGAGACTCGCCCCCCCAACCAAGGCACCGCCGACTTCATCTAGCGCCAAAATCTCGCGCGCATTGGCCGGCTTGACCGAACCGCCGTACAGGATACGTATACTTGCTGCGCGGACCCCCAAGCGGGCTATGAGACAGCGCCGAATATGCTGATGCATCTCCTCGATTTGCTGCGACGTCGGAACATCGCCGGTACCGATCGCCCACAGCGGTTCATAGGCGACTTCATTGCCGGTGAGAGGCATATCTACAGGCACGCTGCCCTCGATTTGCGCCGCGCATACCGACTGGGCAGCACCGTCCTTGCGTTGCGAGGCCGTCTCTCCGATGCAGATGATGGACTTCAGCCCGCCCCGCCACGCCGCTCGGGCTTTGCTCGCGACCAGCGCGTCGGTTTCACCGTGATGTTGCCTGCGCTCAGAATGTCCCACGATGACCACGGCGGCGCCCGCGTCCTTCAGCATCGCGGCGCTGATATCCCCGGTATGCGGACCCGCGATGTCTGCACTGCAGTCCTCCGCACCGATCACAATTCGTCCGGCGGCACTTGCCGCCGCGCGCCAGAGCAGCGTAGCAGGGACGCAGAGCAGAACATCCACCGCAGGCGCCTCGGCCACCACGCGCGCTGCGACGGCCTCGATCACGGACAGCTGCGCGCCAAGACCGTTCATCTTCCAATTTCCGGCAATCAGCGGCTGCATTGACTTCTCGCGCATTCATGCGCACGTTCTGGCTCAGGGGGGCGTCGAACCCGCTAAGTGCGGCCTCGGGGGGCAGATCTTTAGAAAGCTGGGTCAGCTATTGTTTTGCGCTTTTGATCGACGTCCGTCTGTGCGGTACCGCGCACACTCAGGGCCGGACACACACCACCCCCGGCACGGAATTCCAGCGCGCGATGACGCGCACCTCGGAGTGTCCCGGCTCATACCCCAGAATGCTGAGCGATGCCGGATCGAGTACGAAGTGCTGCCCGTCGAGCGTCGGCAGCCCGATCCAGCGTGCCGCAAGCGCTTCGCCGAACTGGCCGTGCGAAAAAACCGCCACAGCGCCGTGCAATGACGTCAATCGGTCAATGACCCGATCGGCACGTGCCGACAGTTGGGCGGGTGTTTCGCCGCCGGGGCAGCCATCTCGCCAAACATTCCACCCGGGGCGCTCCTCTTGGATGCCGACCGTGCGCCGTCCTTCATACTCGCCGTAGTCACATTCGGCGAGCTGCGGATCGATCTCGCTGCGCTCCGCCAAACCGGCCAGCTCGCAGGTTTGCCGAGCCCGCCGCAGTGCGCTCGTCAGTACGCGTGTGAATGGAACGTTCTTCAGCCATGGGGCCAGCGCGCGCGCTTGCGCCTCGCCGTGGGCCGTCAACGGAAGATCCGTGCTGCCCGTATGCTGGCCGGTGAGCGACCAGGCGGTCTCGCCGTGCCGAATAAA
The DNA here is from genome assembly GCA_040002315.1 of Gammaproteobacteria bacterium. Classification (GTDB taxonomy): domain Bacteria; phylum Pseudomonadota; class Gammaproteobacteria; order Steroidobacterales; family Steroidobacteraceae; genus Bog-1198. The sequence continues at coordinate 1,236 of JBDUEQ010000147.1, read as the reverse complement.
GTAGATTCGCTCAAGTCGGCTCACGACCATTGCACCCCCTGTCGCATCGAATGAGCGGAACAGTCAGCATCCCCCGTATGAACTTCAGCGTCGGTACGATCCCGCACAGATGCAATACGCGCCGCATGGGAGCATGGTTTTATGAGTCAAATCATCAGTCCACTTGCGGGCAAGCCTGCACCACGGTCGATTCTCGTGAATGTCGCGAAGCTGTTGGCGGCCTACTCGGATCTGCGGCCGGACCCATCGCTGCCCGCACAGCGCGTCGCGTTTGGTACGTCCGGGCACCGCGGCGTTTCCTTCGAGCGCAGCTTCAACGAGTGGCACATCCTCGCGATCACGCAGGCGATTTGCAATTACCGATCGCAACAAAAGATCGACGGGCCGCTGTTTCTCGGTTTCGATACCCATGCGTTGTCGCAGGTCGCATTCCACACAGCAATGGAAGTACTCTCAGCGAACGGCGTCGAGATCAGGATCGCGCCGGACGGGGAATTCACCCCGACCCCCGTCATTTCGCATGCAATTTTAGCGTTCAATCGAGATCGAAAGACCGGCCTGGCGGACGGTATCGTCATCACGCCCTCGCACAATCCGCCAGATAATGGCGGTTTCAAATACAATGCTAAGAACGGAGGCCCCGCCGACACCGATATCACTTTCTGGATCGAAAATCGCGCGAACGAACTGCTCACCGCCGCGTTACAGGGCGTGCGGCGCGTCCCCTTGGCCGAAGCCCGACGCGCGCCGACCACGCACTTTTACGATTTTCTGGGCCGCTACGTCGCCGACCTGGGCAACATCATCGACATGGATGCGATCCGCGGCGCGCGTATTCACATGGGCGTCGACCCCTTGGGCGGTGCCGGCGTGCATTACTGGCCGCGCATTGCCGAACACTATCGGCTCGATTTGACCGTCGTGAGCCTCGCGCTGGACCCGCAATTTGCGTTCATGACGGTTGATTGGGACGGAAAGATCCGCATGGATCCGTCCTCACGGTATGCCATGCAGCGGCTGATCGGCATCAAGGATGCGTACGACATTTCTTTTGCCTGCGACACCGACCACGACCGGCACGGCGTCGTCACACGGTCCGCCGGGCTGTTGCCGCCCAATCATTATCTCTCGGTGCTCATCGACTATTTGTTCAAGCATCGCCCCGAATGGAATGCGAAAGCCGGAATCGGCAAGACGGTCGTGACCACGTCGCTGATCGATCGCGTCGCCAAGCGA
>JBDUEQ010000146.1:0-79295 GCA_040002315.1 Gammaproteobacteria bacterium | reverse complement strand
AGCCACATCGGATGCCTCGTTGGTACTGCCCGCTTCGTCGGAACCACCCGCCTCGGTTTCATCGCCGTTCGCGGCCGCGCCGATAGCTGCTGTGGGAAGCGTGGCGTCGCGCCGGCGGGCCGCGGCAGCGCGTTGCTGTGCCGCCTCGGCGCGCGGATCGTAGCCTTGGACAGTCAATAGAAAAATGCCGCGCTTTTCTTCTGTGCCGCTATGCAAATATTCGCCGAGGTCGATGCTTTCGAAGTGCGCCTGCCCGTGCGCCAGATTGCCGAGTGGTATCTTGCGCACGAAGCGCTCGGTCAGGTTGTCGGGACCGAGCCCTCCGTAGAAACTGGGATTGGAGAAATCGCCATTCGACTGCGATACCAGATGTTGCAGCTGCGCCGGCAACAGGCGCGCAATGTCGATACGCACCCCCGGCAGATCGCGCACCAGCGCGGCGACTTTGTGTTCACCGGACAGCGCGAGCAAACTTCCCTGGGAGAGGATTTTCAGCTCCGGTGGAAACGGCGGCACGGCGACGATGAAGCGCTCGGTGCGCGGCGACAGATAGCCGCCGAAGGAGCGCAAGTCCTTGTCTACCTGCACGTACAGGAACCGTCCGACGTCAGCGTGATAGCGAAAACTATGGCTCTCGACGAACTCGCGTTCAGCCGGAATCTGCTCAAGCGTCAACGGCTGCGCCGCACTCAGCACAGCGTCCGTGACTTCCTTCGGGTTGTACCAGCCGTAGGGTAAGTCCTCACGTCCGGCTGCCGGCACCACATCATGCGCGGGCCGCACCTTCGGCAGAATCCAGACCTTGACCGCCTGCGCCACATCACGCTCACCGCTGGCCGCTGACAGGTTGACCAACAGCACTTGCTCGGGTTCATTGCGCTGATTGCTGACCACCAGCGGTTGTGCACCGGCCACCGCCAGACTGTAAAGCCCAGGAACGGCGGCACTCGCCGACAGCGGCGTCGGGGTCGGATTGCCGCCGCGCGCGGCGCGCACACCGGCGTCGATGTGAACTTCCAGGGCAGTCAAATCCTTCGGGATCGGCAGGCTTGCCGAATGCACGGACGCGACGAGCTTGAGTTTGTCGTAGACGACCGTGAACGGTGTGGTTTCGCGCCCCACTCCCAGCACGCCTTCCTTTTGGCCGGCGAGACGCAGTTCGACGCGCCGCTCAAATTCCGCGGGATCCACCGGATGCGTGAATTGCACATCGAACACGCCCATCTTGACGCCGGGATTGACCGGGTCCTGATAGAACTGGGCGGCAGAAATATGCGCCGCAAATCTCGCGGTGGAAAATTCGAAGCCGTAAACCTTGAGGCGCACCTGCGGGGCGAGCAAAGTCTTGTCCAAAATCACCTTGTAAACCTGGCCTATCGGCCAATCTTGCTTCGGACGAAACTCCAGTACCCGGTCATCCAGCCAACGCCAACCGCCCTCGAGACCGGGCGCCATACTCACACCCGTCGGCGGCGCCTTGCCTGTCAGGGCCAGCGCGGCCACGGAGCGATCGAAGCGCACGACCAGCGGATCCGGCTTGGCATTCTCTTCTTCTATGCGCGTGCGCGCCGGCGCGGCGAGCGAGAAGGCGACGAACTCGGGCTTCGGCAGCAATTGGTACCAGTGCCAGGACCCATAGCCACCTACGCCAAGGACCACAATGCCGACGAGGACGGCGCCGGTGGTGTGAGGATGGCCGCGCGCCGATTGCGATCCGCGTCGGCCAATATCGGTCAGCGCGCGACGGCTCCAAGTGCACCAGCGCGGTGCCTCCCAGGCCCAAGCGCCGAACACGGTCTGCGCACACCGAGCCCACGCCTTCCAGACACTCGCGATCACACGAACGATTGCCGCCCAACGCGAGTTAGTCACTGCCGCTCCTCAGGATCCCTGGCCGGGAATTTCATTGCTCGGCCCAGACTACCAGTCGACGTGCCCGCCTTCGTGATCAATCATGGCAATGCGCTGCGCAATTGTGGCACGCCGCAGTGAGGCTGCTGGCCGATTGCGCTACTTGTGCTGCAATCCCTGCTCGGCTTGGCGCAGCCAGTCATCTCGATCCCCCACGGCAGAGATCGCCAGTGCCGCATCGCGCGCGCGCGAGTAGTTCAGTTTGGCGCCCGTGGCATCTCCGGACTTTGCCAGCGCCTCCGCCAGCGCCAACAGATTGGGCGGATACAGCGGACTTAGCGCGACAGCACGGCGCGCAGCAACCAACCCCGCATCGGTGTCGCCGGGACCTAGTGGCCAGCCGGGTGCGCGAATCAGCACCAGTGCACGCACCCGCGCCGCGCCCCCTTCTTGGTAGCCGGGATCCGCCGTCTCCGCCTGCGCCAAGGCATCGAGCATGCTGTTGAGGAATTCGCCGGCGCGAGTCGGATGCGCCCTCGCCATGAGCCCTAGTGCGACGGCACGCCCATAGAGACATGCGGCGGCTCGAGGCTCCTGGGCAAGACAGGTGTCCGCGTTGCGGCCGGCCCCTGCCGCAAGTTGCTCGCGAGTTCTTGAGTCGGTCTCGTGATCGCTGCGCTTCGCATCGGCATCGATGGCCTCAGCCAGCGCGGCCACCGAAGACGGCTCCGCGCTTGGCGCCGATGCCGGCGAGGACGGTGGCGGAGATGTCAGCCGGTTGGCGCATGCAGCGACGCCAAGCACCATGCAGCCCATCCAAAACCGTTTGATCACGGCGCCGCGGTGCGTGGCGGCAATTTAGGCAGCACGAAACCGTGCAAGCGCAGCGGCCCCAATGAGTCGGTGCCTCCCGACGCCGGGGTCATTTTCAAAAGCCCGGTCTGCAACGCCTTTGCGCGGGGGGCGGGCACCCGGGAGTCGACGACTACGATCAGTGCTACGGGAAGTTCCGCAGACTGAATCAGGGTTTTGAGTTCCGCGGCGAAGGGCAGGCCAGGAAGGGCCGCCGCCTGGGTCTGATCGAGCAGTACCGCGACCGGCTCACCTGCAGCGGCGCGTCTTAACGCACTCAAGATTTGTCCGGTGGTCTCAACCTTGACGTCGGGCGGCAGGTCCCAGCCCTGCAGAGCGATGTGTCGCACGAAATCCGGAGCGTAGCCCGCGGTGCTGAGCACGGTGTACCCCGCCATGGACTTAGCATTTGTGACACGGCCGGACTTTGCCACCAGTGTCCAACGCTGCTGCGGACCCACATCCGTTACGTCCGCCTGGACCAGCGGCGCCAAATGCAATTGCACGCCATGCTCGACAAAGAAGGGGTATGGCACGAAGGCGAGCACGGCATCGGCCCCTTTGAGTTTCGCCAAGCCGCCCTCTTCGGTCGGATCATAAACGGCCGCCAGACTTCCCGCCGGCCAGCCTGAAGTCGCGGCGGCCGCGCCTGCGAATTGGTCGACCAGCGGCTGCGCGTCGCCCGCCGCACCGGGGTATCCCGGGGCACAGAACACCAGAGTGGCAAGCGATGCAGCTGTCAATAAACCCATTTGGTTAGGCTATCATGCTCCCGCGCAGAAGGCCTCCCCGGCCGCATGGAGCGCGTTTTCTTACATGAGCGTTCCGGCTTCGCCCAAGGTAGTTCGAATTTTTATCCGCGTGCTGAGTGCACGGGGCTGGATCGCTGCCGTATTCCTGGTACTCGCAGCCGCGGGCATTTACGGCGCCCTGCGCGTCCCCGATGATCCCGCCATCGAGCGTCTCATCATTGCCGACGATCCCGTCGCGCGCGCCACCGCCCAATTCGATCGCATCTTTCCCGAAGGCGAGCAGGCATTGATCATGCTGGAAGCGCCGGATCCCTTAGGCGCTGCCGCGCTGGGCGCAGCCGATCGGCTGCAGCACGAGCTCGCCCAGATACCGCAGGTCGAGGCTCACAGTCTGCTCGACCTCTACCGCCGTGCGCGTGGTGCGGCCGCGGAAATCAGTCCCGCCGAGGCCGAGCATGTGCGCGCCTTTGCCATCGGGACACCGCTGTTCCGCCGCTCCGGGCTTCTGGGCGAACACTATTTCGGCATTGCGCTGGAGCTGCGCGTGAAATCGCCCGCCGAGCGCAACCGCGCTCTGTCCGCGATCGACGCCCTGGTGCTGCCGCTCGAGGGCTCCGGCGGCCCGATCACCCAAGTGCGGCGCGTCGGCTCGCCATGGCTCGACGCCTGGTTGGAGCGCCAAACCGGTGCAGCGACGGTGCGCTTCATGCCGCTGTTCGGTATCTTTCTGATGACGCTGGTATTCATCATCTATCGTTCCTGGCGCGCCTTGGCAGCCATCATTCTCACGCTGGGCACTCTCGTCGCCATCGCCATGGGACTCGCCTATCTGTTCGGCTGGTCGCACACGGTCATCTCCACTTTGGTGCCGCTGACCGTGATGGTCACCACCACCGCCACGCTCGTCTACATTCACTCACGGTACATCGAACCGGACGACTCGCCGACTCCTCTCGAGCACCATGCGCGTGCAATTGCGAATAAATTCCTGCCCTGCACCGCCTCGATGTTCGCGACCGCGGTCGGTTTCGGCGCATTGGCGATTTCCGACATTCGTCCGGTGCGCGAGATGGGGCTGTGGACCGCCTGCGGGCTGATCGTGGCCTGGATAGGCTGCTTCACTCTGTTTCCGGCACTGCAGTCGCTGTTGCGCACGCCGATGCGCCTGGACAAGGGCCCGGCCGGAACGTGGTTCCCGCGTTTCGTCGACGCGCTGGTTCCCGCGAGCCGCCGTTACCGCTGGCTGCTGGTCGCCGGCGCGCTCGTGATGATGCTGTGCGGAGCGGCTGCGTTATTCGGCATTCCCGGCGCGGTAGCGCCCCTCGCACTTGAGATGGATGTGCTGACCTACGTCAATCCCAACGAGCGCGTGGCCCAGGATACCCGGCATTTCGAGCAGTCGAACGCGCTCGATGTGGTTGAGCTATGGCTGCAGACTCCGCCCGGTCACGCGCTGGATCCGGATTTCCTGCGCGCCCTGGAACAGCTGACACTAAGGCTCGAAAGCGATCCACGCATCACCGCTGTCGACGGCCCCACGTCCGTGTTGCGCTGGGCGCGCTATGTGCAGACGGGCTCCGACCGGCTGCCGACGTCGGCAGCCGATTGGCCGAAGCTCGCCGCCGATTTGGAGCAAATCATGCTCACTGAACCTGGGGCGCGGGAATACGTCGACGTCACCGACCTTGCCAATGTGCGGCTCAGCATCCGTGGACGCGCCAAGCTCTTCGGCCGGGTCGGCGCCATGCGGTCCTTCGTCGAGCAAGCCTGGGCCGCCGCCCAGGCCGGCGATCAGGCGGTCGGCGGCCCGGCGCTGCGTACGGCGCGCGGCAGTGTGGTCGGCAAAGGAGTGCTCGGCGCGGAGATTACTCAGCGCCTGCTGCCCACTCTCACCGAGAGCTTTGCACTCACCGCGAGTGTGATTTTTCTCGCCTTCCTGCTGGTGTTTCGCAGCCCGACAGCCCGACTGATGACCATGATTCCGTCGTTGTTCGCCATTCTGTCGGTGTTCCTCGTGATGCGCCTCGTGGGCATTCCCCTCAACATCGCAACCATCCTCATCGGCTCCACCGTGCTCGGCGCGACCGAGAATGATCAGATTCACTTTTTCTACCATTATCAAGAGGGCCTCTCGACCGGCACCACGGCCGGCGCTCTGCAGCACGCGTTGCTGGTCGCCGGCCGCCCCATCTTATTTGCAACGCTGATCAACGCCAGCGGTTTCCTCGCGCTCGCGATGTCGGATCTGCCGCCGATGCGCGAGTTCGGCATCGTTGCCTCGTCGGCCTTTGTCCTCGCACTGTTGGCAGACTTCACCGCCTTGCCTGGCGCCTTGTGGATTTTGAGCCGCTACGAGTCAAAACCCCGTGCCGCTTAGCGCCATTTCCTCGACTTGGCCGCTGCTTCTCGGCATGGGCGTGCTCATGCTGGGCGCCGGCCTGCAGAGCACTTTGCTGGGCTTGCGAGCCACGTTGGAGGGATTCCCGGCGCCGGTCACCGGCATCGTCATGTCCTGCTACTACGTAGGGTATGTGCTGGGCACCATCATTGCGCCCTCGTTGCTGCGGCAAGTCGGGCATATCCGCGTATTCGCCGCTCTTGCTGCAGTCGCTTCGGTGGCGGTTCTGGTCCAGGGCGGTTTCGTCAATCCAGTGGCCTGGGGTGTCATGCGCCTGATCTCAGGCCTGTGCTTCGCCGGCATATACGTAGTGGCCGAAAGCTGGATCAACGATCGCGCCAGCCGCGCCAATCGCGGCCGCTTGTTCGCGGTGTACATGCTGGTGCTGTACGGCGGACTGGGCGCCGCACAGTTTCTGCTCATCATCTCGAACCCGCTCACCCCCATGCCGTTCATGCTGGTGTCGGTGCTCATCTCGCTCGCCATGGTTCCGATCGTGCTGTCTGCGCAGGCCGTGCCGGAGCGCGCCCTTCCGCGCAAGGTTCGTCTGCCCGAGCTGTATCGCAATTCACCGCTGGGAGTGGTTGGGGTAACCATGTCGGGCCTGATTTCGGCCATCATATTTTCCATGGGTCCGGTGTACGCGCGCCTGCGCGGCCTGGAGACCAGCGGTGTTGCCACGTTCATGGCAGTGAGCATCTTAGCCGCAGTGGTAACCCAGTATCCCGTCGGCCGTCTGTCGGATCGCATCGACCGGCGCACCGTCATCGCCATCGTATGCACGCTGGCAACCATGGTCGCCGGCAGCATCGTCGCTTTTCCGAATATGCCGCACGCTGCATTTCTCGCGCTCGCGGCACTTTTCAGCGGGCTGGTGCTGACGCTCTATTCTTTGTCGGTGTCGCACGTCAATGACAAACTCGAACCTGCGCAGATGGTGGCCGCGAGCAGTGCGCTGCTGCTGCTCAATGGCTCCGCTGCCGCCTTGGGACCGGTGCTGTCGGGCGGCCTGATCGCAGGCTTCGGGCCGCCTGCGTATTTTGCGTTGCTCGGAACGCTCACCGGCGCGCTTGCGATCTATGATCTATGGCGCAAGTCGCGGCGCACCCCCGTACCGCCCTCGCAAAAAGGCCCGTTCATCGGCGCGCAACCCCGGGCTTAGCGCAGAGCGCTTCTACTATCATCGAGGATCATCGTACCCGCGGCTGGTCGACATGATCCATACGAGCGCAATCGCGCAAATGCCGCCGGCGATTGTCACCGGGACGAGAATCAATAGTAATTGCGACGTGGATAGCCCGCGCGCGACCAGGAAGCCCGCAATTGCCGGCCCTGCGATCGACCCCACTCGTCCGACGGCCACCGCCGTGCCGACTCCAACTCCGCGGATGCGTGTCGGATAGCACTGCGGCGCCATGGCGTACATGACGACCTGCGAGGCGAGCACGACGGTCCCCAGCACCAATACCATAAATACAATGACTGAGGACTGCTGCGGAGCCAGCGCCAAGCATCCCAGCGACACGGGCAGCGCCGCAAACACCACGATGGCGCTGACGCGGCGGTACTTGCCATCGAGCAGGTTCCCGACGAACAATGCAGCGGCGGCCCCACCCAAGTTAAACGCAATCTGCGCGAATGACGCATGGCGCTTGTCGAGTCCAAACCCCAGCAACAGAGTGGGCAGCCAATTCAGCAACAAATACAGAGTCAACAATCCTAGGAAGAAACTCGCCCACAATAAGACCGTTCTCGACGCACGGCCTTGCGCCAATACGGCGCGGAACCCCGCCTCCTGCGAATGGGCGGTGCCCTCGGCAGCGATCGTCCGCTCGAAAGCCTTGGACTCTTGCAGATATGCCGCCATGACGGGTGCCACGATGAGCGGAGCTATGCCGCCGACGATGAACAACTGCCGCCAGTGCGCAGGCGCCATGAGCATGCTGAGCAGGCTTACCAGCGCTCCACCGAACGGCATGGCGCTGTAGACGAGCGCAACGTTGGAACTGCGCCGGTCGGGGCGGCTGCTTTCCGCCGTCAATGCGACCAAGATGGGGAAGGCGCCGCCGAGACCCAATCCCGTCAACAGGCGCGCCCAGGTCAGCGCCCAGAAAGTCGACGCGGACGCGGCCAATAAGGAAAATAGTCCGAACACCGCCACGGATACGATCAATACTCGCTTGCGTCCAACCCGGTCGGATAAACGCCCGCCCAGCAGCGCGCCGCCGCACAGTCCCAAGGTGCTGGCACTGAAAAAAATTCCCAGATACAGCGGGTCCGGTTTGAACTCCGCAATGATGCCCGCGGCAGCGACCCCGGCTACTTGCAGGTCGACGCCCTCGAAGATTGCGCCCAAGGCGCACAGTAGAATGGTGACGGTGGCGGTCTTGTTGTCGGTCACCGCACAATTGTACGGTACGGCCCTGCAATAGCTATTTGTTCCTAAAAACTCCGTGAACATATTTCTCGGCTCGGTCCTGTCCACCATCGGCTCTTCCAAAACTGAGACATCAGTGCACCGGGCGGAGTCGGGCAATCCCTGGTTTCTGTGACGGGCTTGGGCTTTCGCGATACGCAGCGCTTGCTGAGTACGCTTGTGCACAGAGGAATGCGCGGCAATGCCGTACAAGTCGGCAATACCCGAAAACGTGCCTCTGTACCGCAAAGCAAAGTTACCCTATGAACCACTCCCGCAGACTTTGGAAGGTTCCGGCCGCAACGGCTTGTTTGTTGCTATGCCTCGTCGCCGTTGGCTGCAATGGCGTCGGCCGCAAGACCATACTGGGGGCGCCGGGGGTCGGCGCCGCCCCGACCGTCACCGGCACTTCCCCTGTCCCTGGCGCCGCTAATGTCCTGACTACCAGCCTCCTAACGGTGACTTTTAGCGAGTCCATGGCCACAGCGTCGCTGACCCCAGCCAGCGTCAGCGTCGAATGTCCGACCGGTACACCGGTTGCCGCGGCCGTTGCCTACAATGCTGCCACTGACACGGAGACAGTGACGCCGCTCGTTGCGCTGCCGTTCGCCACGCTGTGCACCGCTACAGTGACCACCATCGCAGAAAGCAGCATGGGTTTTCCTCTGGCCGCAGACTACGTCTGGAATTTCACAACCATCAATGCGCCGAGCGTCGCTCCCCAGGTGATCCTGACGATACCGGCCAACGGTGCCACCAATCTGCCGACAAACACGCGAATCAATGCGGTCTTCGACATGGATATGGACGCAGCGACTATTACCGCCGCCAGCGTCACGGTCGTTAACACGACCCTAGGCACGCCGGTGGCGGGAGTCGTGACTTATGTCGTCGCCACCAGGACCGCCGTATTCACACCGACCGCGCCGGCCACATTGCCGACAAACACATTGCTTACGGCGACCATCACCACCGCCGCTGCCGACACTGGCGGCACTCCCCTCGCCGCAGACTTTATCTGGACCTTTACGACCGGCGCGCTGGCCGACACCATTCGTCCCACGGTGGTGCTCACCGTTCCCCTCAACACCGCCACGGCGGTGGCGACCAACACATTGGTGTCCGCCGTGTTCAGCGAAGACATGGACCCGACCACTATCAAGGGCGCGAACTTCACCGTGGTCAACACCACCCTCGGGTCGCCGGTAACCGGGACCGTGGCCTATCATGCGGGCGCCCGATCGGCCGTCTTCACCCCGACGGCGGCTTTGGCGGCCAACACTCTGTTCACGGCGACGATTACCTCGGCCGCCGCCGACTTAGCCGGCAACGGACTCGCGGGCGATCCCGCGCTCCTGCCTGCGGCCAGCAACTATATATGGACGTTCAGCAGCGGTGCGGCGACCGACACCACGCCGCCGACCGTTACATTAGTCAGTCCGCTGGCCGGCGCCACCATCGTGTGTCGAACCAAGACCGTCAGCGCCACGTTCACCGAGGCGATGGATCCGGCGACCATCAATACAACGACCTTTCGCGTGACCGCGGCGGGAATTGCGGTGTTGGGCACCGTCAGCTACGACGCACTCAATCACATAGCGCAATTCACGGTAACGGCTCCCACCGGCTTTGCCGCCAGCACTCTATTCACGGCCACCGTTAAATCCGGCGCCGCCGGCGTCAAGGACGTCGCCGGGAATGCGCTCGCCGCCGACCACGTGTGGACGTTTACGACAGGCACCACGGCCTGCACCCAGCCCGTCAATTTGGGAACCGCAGCTGGTTTCGGCAGTTTCGGCGGAAGTGCGGGAATCACCAACCAAGGCATCAACACCGTGGTCAACGGCAATATGGCGACCACGGCCGCGTGTACTCTGGTCACCGGCTTTCACGACGCGCTGAACGTGTACACGCAGACTCCGCTGAATGTGGGAGTGGTCAACGGCAGCATCGATTGCGCGCCGCCGGCACCCGGAACGGCCGCCACTGCTGCGGCCGCGACCCAGGCACTGTTGGATGCCCAACTCGCGTACAACTATCTGGCAGCCCTGCCGCCGGGCAGTGATCCGGGTGCGGGTGAACTCGGCGGGCTGACCCTGACGCCCGCCACCTACACGTCCGCCGCAGGCACGTTTGGCATCACTTCCGGCGACCTCACGCTCGATGCGCAAGGGGACCCCAACGCGCAGTGGGTGTTCCAGATGGCTTCCTCGCTGACCGTCGGTCTCCCTGCGACACCGCGGCATGTGCTGCTGGTCAATGGCGCGCTGGCCAAGAACGTGTTCTGGCAGGTGGGTGCAGCCGCACGCGTCGAAGATGGCAGCGCCATGGTCGGCACCATTATCTCTTCGGCTGGTGTCACCATCTCCACTGCCGGTCAAACCATTCAGACCACGCTCACCGGGCGAGTACTCAGTCTCGTCGCCTCCGTGACCATGGTCAACACCACGATCATCGCACCATGAGCAACGTCGTCATCACCGAGGTACCGAAGCCCGTGTGGAATCAAGCTATGAAAAATACGAAATTCCGGCACTTGGCCATTGCGACGGCCGTCAGCTCATTGCTGGCCTCCGTAGCCGTCGCCGATGACGATGCCTACTGGTACGGAGGCTTCGCAGCCGGCCAGTCGCGCGCGCATATCGACGAAAACAGGATCACCGATGACTTGCTTGCTGGAGGACTCGCAACGACGCAATTCACGCGCAATCAAATGCACTTCGCCTGGGAGGCGTTCGGCGGCTATCAATTCAACAAGTACTTCGGGCTCGAGGGCGGCTATTTCAACCTTGGCAAGTTCAGCTTCACGTCGGTCACCGCGCCGCCGGGAAAACTGAGCGGCGAAATCAAACTGCAGGGGATCGATTTCAACCTGGTCGGCCTGTTGCCCCTTACCCCGCGGCTGTCTTTGTTTGCATTGGCGGGACCGCAATTCTCAGAGGCCAAATACGTCGCTCACGGCAGCGGCGCGGTCGTTTTGAGCGACCCTGAAACCCGCGAGCGCAAACTGGGCTACGACTTCGGCGGCGGCATGCAATTCGAGTTCAGCCGCCACTTCCTGGCGCGAGCCGAAGCTCAACGCTTCCGTATTCACGACTCCCTCGGCAATCGCGGCGACGTCGACCTGTTTTCGATCAACCTGATATTCCCGCTCGGCCGGGTTGCTCCGCCGCCGCCGCCGCCGGCGTACGTGCCACCGCCGCCCCCGCCGCCGCTACCACCGCCCCCTCCGCCACCACCGCCCCCGCCCGTGATCGAGCATCGGCGAGTGAGTTTCTCGGCCGACTCACTGTTCTCATTTGACAAGGCGACTGTGAGGCCCGAGGGCAGGGCTGCGCTCGACCGATTCGCGGTGGAACTGATCGGCACGAAGTACGGAACGATCACGGTCGAAGGGTATACCGACCGTCTCGGTTCGGACGCCTACAACCAGCGGCTCTCTGAGCAGCGCGCCGAGTCCGTCAAGGCCTATCTGGTCGACTCGAAGGGCATCGATGCCGCCAAGATCTCGGCGGTAGGCCATGGCGAGTCGGCGCCGGTCACCAAGCCCGAGGAGTGTCGGGGCGAGAAGCGCACGCCGGCCTTGATCGCCTGCCTGCAGCCCGATCGCCGGGTCGAGATTGAAGTGACGGGCACTCAAACCACGGTCACGCCGGCGCAATAGCCAGTGGGTCAATACTCACGCCGGCGGATCCTGACCCCGGCGGACTCGGCATCCTCGCAAGGGGGACGTGACATTGCCTCGACGCCATTGCACCGCCCGCGTGCCGCGCTCCTCCCCACCTTTTCCCGCAGCACTACGCTGCCGATTGACGGCTCTATTCTGTTATTATACGATCGTTCAGTAACTCATCGTTTACAAAAGCGACACTCGAAATGAATCAGCCGCTACCGAAGCAAGTCAACCAACCCCCGGCGTTGCTGAAATCCGCCAAGCTCGTCGACGCTCAGGTCGAAGTGACGTGGAGCACGACGGCGGCGCCCGCGCGCTTCTCGCCGTTTTGGCTGCGCGATCACTGCCATGCCAAGCACAGTCTGAACGCCGACACGCTGCAGCGGGAAGTGGATACCTTTTCGATACCGCAGGACATCACGCCGGCGAGAATCGAGATCAAGGACGGCGGCGACACGCTGCAAATCGTCTGGCGGCACGACGACAGCGTCAGCGTGTTTCCCGCCCAGTTCCTTTGGAATATCGCTCAGGACGAAGGCCGGCCGCGCGCCCCGCACCGTACGCTGTGGGATCGAGACACGATTGGAAAGAACTTCCCCAGCGTGAGCCACGAGGAAGTCATGGGCTCGGATACCGGCTTGCTGCGCTGGCTCTCCCTGGTCGAGGAATTCGGCTTCGCCCTGACCACCGGCGCCGAGGCGTCCATGGCCGGGACTGAGGCCCTGGTAAAGCGTGTGGGCTACGTGCGCGAGACCATTTTTGGGGGCATGTGGGAGTTCTCCGCCAACATGGCGTTCAAGGACACAGCCTACACCTCGGTCGCCATCGGTCCGCACACCGACGGCACCTACAGCAATGATTCGCCGGGTTTCCAGATGTTCAGCTGCCTGCAATTCGACGGCTCCGGAGGCGACAGTACCCTGGTAGATGGCTTCAAGGTGGCGGAGACCATCCGCAACAGCGACCCGAAAGCCTTCGAAGTGTTGACCGAGATCAAGGTGCCGGCACATTACTTAGGCGATGGCGTCCACCTGAAAGCCGAGCATCCCATCATCGCGCTGGATGATCGCGGCGACGTGAAACAAATCGCCTACAACAACTACGATCGAGCGCCGTTCATTCTTCCCGCGCCCCGCATGAGCGAGTTCTATCGCGCATTGGCGCTCTGGCATCGCTTGATCAACGATCCGGCGCACGAGATCTCCATGCGGCTGCTGCCGGGAACGGTGTTGTTCTTCGATAACTGGCGCACCATGCACGGGCGGCACACGTTCAAGGGCCACCGGCATATGTGCGGCGCCTACATCAACATGGAAGATTTTCAAAGCAAGCTGCGCGTGTTGCGATCCCGCTAGGAGGCCTGCATTTGCGGACCGACGGCGCGGTTTCGATGCGCCGTCTGCGGTAAATTGCCCCATGATTTGCGCAGCGCGACCTGAGCCTGCGTGGCGAGCATTGGCCGAGCGAGCAGGTATCCCTGTGCCTGCGGGCAGCCCAAGTCGGCCAGCATCTGAAATTGCGGTTCGGTTTCTACGCCCTCGGCAATGACATCGACGCCCAATTCCGCTCCGAGCGCAATGAGCGCATTCATGACGCATTCGCCCTTCTTGTTAAGCGTCATATTGTGGACAAGGGACTTGTCCAGCTTTAGGCGGTCCACACGCAATCTCGCTAGATAGCTCAGGCTCGAGTAGTCAATGCCAAAATGATTCACGGCAATGCGGACACCTAACTCCTTCCATTGCTGCAGGCAGTGAAGCGTCTGGTTGGTATTGGCAATGATGGCGCTTTCGGAGATTTCCAGCTCCAGCCGCCATGCAGGAAAGCCGGAAGATTTGAGAATTGCCAGCAGCACGCCGTAAAACCGTTCATCTATTTGCATGGTCGACACATTGACCGAAACGGTCAAGGCCTCCGCGTCCCGGCCGCGCCAGCCGGCGGCCGTTTGGCAGGCGCAGTCAAGCACCCAGGCGCCCAGCATGCGAATCGTGCCACCACGTTCGGCCAAGGGAATGAACACCGCCGGCGCCATGCTCTCGCCGTTGGAACGAGTCCACCGTGCCAGCACTTCGACCCCGCAGCCGCGGCCGCTTTGCAGTTCGTATTGCGGCTGATACTGCAGACTCAGCGCGTGCCGCTGAATGGCGTCCTCGAGATCCATCTGCGCCTGCTGCGACAGCGACGCGCAGCGATACTCGCTGACCGGCTGCAATTGCTCGTCATGCCAAGGAACCGATTCCGATTGGACAATGCCGGATACCGGGCGCAGCACGCCCTGCGATTCAAATCCATTCGCCGGAAACAACTGCAGATCCGTGCCGTCGTCGACACGGCCCTGCACCTCGACCAACTGGCGGCGCTGCGAAACCGACTCCAGGATACCTTGCACGGCGATTGCAGCATCCGGAGCATGCGAAAGGTGCGGCAGGACGACGACAAAGTCGTCCTGCCCGACGCGGGCAGCCATGCCGCACCCGGTAATGTCGGACTGTAGTACGGACCTCACATGACTCAACACCTCGTCGCCCATGCCGCATCCATAGGCTTCGTTGAGCAGTTGCAATCCATCCAGATTCAGGCCGACGAGCGCGAGAGCGCTGTTGTCGTCGCGTGCGCGCGCGGTTAAACAACCAACGAGATCGTTCACGTGAGCCTGGATAGGCAGAGGCTCCCATACGTCAATGAATGCCAGTCTGTGATCGCTATATCCCGATGGCACATCGCCTGCGGGATCGAGCCAACTAGGGGTGCGGACGCACTGATCGTTTGTCGTGCCCAGAAGAGTCACGAGCGACTGATCGCACGAGTCGCGCAACAGTCGGCAGGCGCCGATACTGGCATATGTAATCCAGCCGCGAGCGTCGCTCATTACCACGACGTTCGAGCTCGTCTCGAGAATCGCTGGCAGATACTTCGGTATGGATGCGGCAGGCTGGGCGGCGGCCGTCGGCGATTCGACGATCTGCGGAGGCCATACGGCCGGCAGGCGGGTCTGCGGCCGCAGCTCGGCAGCCCTGCTCACCCCCAGTTCGTTCGCGGCACTGATCTCCGAGATCAGTATCACCGGTTTTCGCGTACACAACAGCCGCAGCATGTCGAGCGAGGCATGCGATGCATTGGCCGCCGTCTGATCGACGCAGAGCACGATGTTGGGATCGAACTCCTCCGCAACGACGCGCAATTCAGGCTCGGAGGCAACGCACTGCCAGGTGAACTCGAGATCGAAATCGTCCAATAAGCGCTGCGCGAGAAAGCGGCCGGTGTCGGAATGCTCAACCACGAGAACTCGAATCGAATCATGCATCACAAGCTCCCAAGTCAATCAGGTGTGGGCTGGTGACTACCTATAGCCAAGCGCCAACCTGATTAATGTAGGGAAAACGTGACAACTCTGCGGAGCGCTACAGGTGCCGTCAATCTATGCAACGGGATGCCAATTACGTCACATTCTCCTATTACGAGTTTTAATAGGGAATACGAACGGGGCACCCGGGGAGGGTGCATCCAATCAACAATAAAGCGGCCGCGCCGAACTCTGCACGGCTTCCGGCGCGGCCGCGACTCTTCAGTGATACAACTTCAAGAGATTGGCTTGGCTCCCTCCCGATACGTTGTCTTCCGTCACGACCATGAAACCAAGCGCAGGAGTCTTCCTAAGCTCAGCCTTA
The DNA here is from genome assembly GCA_040002315.1 of Gammaproteobacteria bacterium. GTDB lineage: Bacteria > Pseudomonadota > Gammaproteobacteria > Steroidobacterales > Steroidobacteraceae > Bog-1198. Next base: position 63,685 of record JBDUEQ010000146.1, on the reverse strand, counting down.
TCGACGGTGACAGGCACATTCGTGCTCGTATTGGGCGGCACCGACACGAACATGGCGTTCGAGATCGCCGGCGCAAAGGCATTGAACGAGGCGGTTCCCGCCAAGGACTCCCCGGCTCCGGAACTGTCATACGCATCCACAGTGTAGGTGAAACGCGGATTGGTTGGTGAAATCCCCAAGTCGGAAGCCAACACCGGCATCAGCACCGTAGAGCCGTCTGTCGGCGCATCCGCCGGAAATTCCGGGATCAACGCACCGCTCGCCAGATCGACGAGGAAGGTTCCGATCTGACCGTTCGCATCGCCGAGCTCAACAGCTCCGACATCCGCAGAGAACAATATGAAGTCATAGACTCCGTCGCCGTTGACGTCAATATAGATGTCGTACTCGCCCACGGCGGGATTAGAGAAGCGGCCATAGGTGTTCACGGCGAACACCAGAACGCTGTCGGTGGCCGATATCGGGTTGGTCTGGACGCCGACGGCGCGGGGCTCGTAGGCCGCATCGATGGTCCCGGTCTTGGGGTTCTTAAGTCCCCAGGCGTAGAAGTCGCCGTTGCCGGCAATCACGCCGTTGCGATTCGTCAGGCGAATGCTCTGCGTCTTGCCGTCGCGCAGATCGGCATCGACATTGGAGCGCGCCCGAGTCACGAGATAGTACGGCAGATTGAGGCTGACACCGTGGTTCGCCGACGACATCGGATTCAAGGTAATCACGCCGGAAGCATCGGTAAACACCACGCCATTCGCGTCGTGCGTGGCGCCGGCGGTCTTAGCCGGAACCGCGAGCGACATGCGTAGCGTCGTCTCGTCGCGGCCATGGACGGACACCGTCGAACTCGACAGCCTGACTGTATGCGGTACGCCCCCCGGAGAGGTGGCGGTGGCCGTGAACGCTGCGGGGAAACGTCCGTGATTGCGAATGACGAGGTCCTTTTCGTCGCGATAGTCGCGGGTCAGCTCGGCGACGCCGAAAGACAGGAGACCCATCTTCCCGTCCTCGTCGCCATGCACGGTGACATCCGTGGTGGTGGCTCCCACTGCTTGAACCAAGCCCGAACCTTCGATTCGCGGCGCATAGTCCGGAAGTGCCGTCGGCGATGCCGTCTCGACGACCGCCGCGCGCAAACTCGACTGCTTCCAGTCCCTGTGCGCCTGCACCGCGAGCGCCGCGACACCAGCGACATGCGGAGTCGCCATGGAGGTGCCGGATTCGAAGGTGCCGCCATTGCCGCTGCCGATGTTGACCGAGAACACGTTGACGCCGGGCGCGGTGACATTCGGCTTGAGCGCTCCGTCCTCATCGCGCGGTCCGCCGGAGCTGAATGAGGCCGCCAGCTTGAATGTCGTGTCGGGTACATTCGCCGGAACTATGGACGCGGTAGCCCCCGCAGGCACGGCTAAGAACGTCGCGGCGTCGGTGATCTGCAGCTCGATGAAAGGAATGGTGACGCCGTCGATCGCGGGGCTGAAGAAGCCCGCAGCATTGTTGACGACGCCGACTGCTACCGCACCCGCGGCTTCGGCGTTTGTGGCCTTTTGGACAAATGAGCACGTGCCGCGCGACAAGATCACCAGCGCGCCCGCTGCGCCCGCCGGAAAGTCGGTGGCGTTGCAGCCTAGGCCGAGCGCCGTGGGCGACGTGGTCAACACCACCGCCGGCACAGAGCCGTTCGGCAGCGGCAAGCTGTTGGCTTCGACGCCGTTCGCACCGCCGCCCGAAGAGAACGCAATATGCACGCCGTTGGCGAGGAAGGGGCGCGCGTTCATGGCCGCGACACTGATGGCACGGGTCGCGGAACCCGGGTCGCCGGTGACATAGGGCGCGGGTCCTTCGTTGCCCGCCGCAGCCACCACAATGATGCCGGCCTTCGCGGCATTGTCAGCGGCAATCGAATCCGAGCTGGAGGCAGGACCGTATGCCGCACCCAGCGACATGCTGATCACGTCCATATCATTTTGCACGGCCCATTCGATGGCATCGGCGACTACATCCGTCGTGCCGCTACAGCCGAAAACGCGCACCATGTAGAGGTCGGCGAGCGGTGCGACACCGGGACCGATGCCAAACCCCGTGCTGTAGACAGCCTCGTTGTAGGGTCCGTGATAGGTGCTGCCGTCATTCGCGACACCGAAGCCGGCGGCGGTGCCCGACACATGACTGCCGTGGCCAATGCAGTCGAGCGGATTCGGATCCGGAGCGGGTACGCTGGCGGCGTTGTCTGCATCGTAGTCATCGCCCACCAGATCGATACCGCCTTTGACCTTGGGCGCATTCGGCCCGAACATCGTCGGATCCGCGGGGGCCGCGCTGGTAGCCGCGGCGGCCATGAACGCATCTACAGTGCCGGGGCCGCCGAAGTCCGCGTGTGTGTAGTCGATGCCGGTATCAATGACGGCAATCTTGACGTGCTCACCCTTGAATGCGGGCGTTCCCTGCCAGACTGCCGGCGCACCGATATAAGGCACGCTGACCGTGTTGTTAAGCGCGTACCTCGGTACCGGAACGACTTGAACGACGCCGGGCAAGCTCGACAGGCCGGCGATTTCGCCGCGCGCAATCTCGATCTTCATGCCATTCATGGCGGCGTGGTAGTGCGCCAGCACGCGGCCGCCGCGCGAAGCAATCGCCGGCTCGAGCGACGCATGCTGATGCGCCACCCGCGACTGAATCGCGTCGTGATCTGCCCTGCTCACGACATGATCCGGTGCGAGTGCGCGAGCCTCGGCGACCGACTCATCGCTCATCGTCACCACTACTTTGACGCGCTCTTTGGCCAGCAGCGATAGAGGCTGGCGATGCGCTACAATCGGGCCGGTGCGCGGGTAGTGCTTGAATCGGCCGGCCCCGCTCTGCTGCGCAGATGCGTCGGAGGAACTTAACGCGACCGCTATGGCTATCGCCGTGACGGCGAAAACCTGCAGGCAACGCGTCCATTCGCGCGGCGTCGCCCCAATGACGAGCAATCCTTTGGAACTTGGCATGACGGAATACCCCTATTTAATTTTTTGTCGAAGCTATTTAGCCGCTCTCGGGCGAATCACCGATAAGAGCATCAGAATACTGCAGCGCGGAGATGGCGGCGAGAATTCTTCTGCAAAGACCTGCGATCGCCCCACCGCCCGCCATTAACTTATTGCGGGGCCGACGCCGGACTAGCCGTCAACCCACCCCTATCGGGACGGACAGAAAACCGCGAAAACGCGCCCGTCCGCCGCGAACCGGCGCGCCGGCTGGTCTATATCGGGGAAAGCGGTTGAGAAAACGCGCTATGGCCACCCTGCCCTCCAGGCGCGCCAGATTCACTCCGATGCAAAGATGCGCGCCGGATCCAAATGCCAGATGGCGATTCGGTGTGCGCGCAAGCTCCAGGCGGTCAGGGTTCTCGAATTGCTGCGGGTCTCGATTCGCCGCGCCGATGCAGAGGTTCAATTGCGTCCCCGCCGGCACGTCGTGCCCTGCAAGATGAGTGGCGACGGTGGTACGCCGATTGCCAAGCTGATTGGAACTCTCGAAGCGCAGAAACTCTTCGATGGCGGTTTTGATGAGTTGCGGATTCTCGAGCAGAGCCTGTCGCTGATCTGGCCAGTCGATCAGCAGTTGCAGCCCGTTGCCGATGAGATTGGTGGTGGTTTCATGACCCGCATTGAGTATGAAGATGCAATTCTGCAGCATTTGCGTTTCGGTGAGTTGCGCGGCGTCGTGTTCTTGACCCAACAGGCGCGTCAGCACGTCATTCGCGGATTCACCGAGATGACGGCGACGATCAGCGACCAGCCTTTTGAGATACACGAGAAAGTCTTGAACCGCCTGGTTCCCCAAATGAAGCATCGCGGGGGTCGGTGCCGGTTCGAGCGCGCCGAGAATGGCGAGCGACCAGCCGCGCAGCGGCCCACGTTCGTCATGCGGTACGCCCAGAAGATTGCCGATGATCTCAACCGGGATGACGGCAGCGAAGTCGGTGATCAAATCGAGGCTGCCCGTTGATTCGATTCGATCCAACAGCCGATCGACCACGGTGTGGAGACCCGGCTCCATAGCGGCGATGGCCCGCGGAGTCAGCGCACCCGCGATGATCTTGCGCACCCGGGTGTGCAGCGGCGGGTCATTGAATACGAGACTGCTGGTGTGATGTTCGTACAACGGCGAATCGCCGAACTTCGGTCGGAACTCTATTTTCTTATCGGAACTGAACGTCGTGGGGTCGCGATAGACGTGCTCGAGATCCGCGTAACGGGTGAGAAACAGCGATCCATCGGGAAGGCGGTGCACCGGCGACGCGGAACGCAGAGCCGCATAGGTAGGATACGGGTCATCATAGAATGACCGCGGCAGCTCTCGGAGATCGAAGTGCTCAATGTCCATGGTATTTATGCAGGCAATTATAGGCCGGAGGTTTCCAATCGTGTCAGACCAGCGTGATCAATGGGTGTATTTGAGTTCCGGTGAGCTTTCCGCCGAGGTCAACCCGCAGGGCGCACAACTGTCTACGTTGCGCGATCGCGAGGGGCGTGATTTGCTGTGGGACGGCGATCCACGCGTCTGGGCCGGGCGGGCACCTCTGCTTTTCCCCATCGTGGGTGCCCTCGCCGGCGGCGCCTACCGCCTAGATTCCAAGATCTATCACCTCTCCAGGCATGGCTTCGCGCGCGACAAACGTTTCAATATCATCGATTCGAGCCCCTCCGCCGCGACTTTCCAGTTAAGGGCAGATGCCGCCAGTCTCGAAATCTACCCCTTTCGCTTCGAATTGGATGTCCACTTTTCGATCGAGGGCCCGACGCTATTGCTCACGACCTGGATCAGGAATGCGGGCGATGAACCGATGCCTGCAAGCTTCGGCTACCATCCGGGGTTTCGTTGGCCGATGCCCTACGATCGAGATCGCGCATTCCATTACATCGAGTTTACGTACGACGAGCCCGCGCCGATGCGGCGCCTCAACGCCGACGGGCTGCTGACGCCGCAGCCTCGGCCAACACCCCTCTCAAATCGACGCCTGGCGCTTCGCGATGACCTCTTCCAAGATGACGTGGTCATCTTCGATCAAGTCCGCAGCCGGTCCGTCATCTATGGCGCCGCCGACGGACCTCGAATTCGCATCAGTTATCCGGAAATGCCCTACCTCGGTATCTGGACCAAACCGGGCGCAAATTTCATTTGCATCGAGCCCTGGCATGGCATCGCCGATCCGGAAGGATTTTCTGCAGACTTTCGAGCCAAGCCTGGCGCATTCATAGTGGCGCCCGGTAGCTTCGCACCCATGCGGATGGCGATAACTTTGATCGATGGCTGACGGCGCGTCATGCTTACCGAGGCGGAGTGCCGACCGGGACGGCGCACCCTACTTCGGCGGCGCGTTGGGGTCGGCCTGAGCCAGGCCCACCAGCTCACCCGAAGCCAATACATGACCCTTCATCGCCGCAGTGAGTGACTCATAGCTGGCGCCGGCATCCGATACCAGCGTCGAGTCGAGTGCGAACAACTGCAAGTGATAATGGTGCTTAGGACCCGGCGGCGTATGCGGCCCCAAATACGCCTGACCCATCCCACGAATATTCGGTCCATAGCTCGCGCCTTCGGGCGGCGCCTGCATCGCCTTCTCGAGCTTGGTGATGTTCATCGGGATGTTGAACAGGGTCCAGTGCAGAATGGGCATGCCGACGTGGATGGCGTCGGGATCTTGCATGATGATGACGTAGGAACGGGTGCCTTGCGGCCCCTTGGTCCATGACAGGCCTGGAAATATATTGCCGCGGTACTGGGTGTTTTCGAAGGGAATGTCGCCGCCGCTTGGAATGGCGGGCGACTCTACCGCCAGGCGTGCGCCGCCGCTCTTTGCGGGAACTGTGGCGAGCGCGATTTGCGCAATACCCGGAGATGGTGCCTCCTCGGCAATGCCCGACCCCGCGGCGAGGCTCAACATGGCCGCGGTCGCGGCGGCGGATGCAAAAAAGTTCACAAGACTCTCCTTGGCGGCGATTTACCGATGCGCCAGCATTGTAACTTCACGCAGATTACTGCGCCATTTCGAGCGGGGCAGCCGCGAATTCGCTATTGATGTGTCCCTGTTTGTCCAGACTTCACCCGGCGCATTCGCGAACCCCGTCAGTTTGTACCTCGCCGGTGCGAATATGATTGCGATTGCGGACGTGAATGGCGACGGACTCAACGATCTTGTAATCACCGCGTCATCGGCGGAACCCACGCGGTCACAGGGCTGCTGCAGAATGCATCGAGCCCAGCGAGCGGGGTGTCGCAAACGGTGGTAAGCGGTGTGTTTGCCGACAAGCCCGGGGGGTACTGCTGCAAAGGGCGAGCTCACCCGATGCCTTCGGTGCGCTGCAGGATCTGCCATAAGAAGGGCCGCCCGCGCTTGATTTCGCCTGCTCCGGCCCAATTGAACCCGCCGTGGACATTCACGGCGCAAGTGTTCAATCTATCGGCAAGCCATGTAGAACGAGGAGTAACGAGATGACTGCATCAACCGAACGCGCGGTTCTCGCAGGCGGCTGCTTTTGGGGCGTACAGGATCTGCTTCGCCGCTACCCGGGCGTCATTTCGACTCGGGTGGGCTATTCGGGCGGCGAGGTGCGAAACGCCACCTATCGCAATCACGGCACACACGCCGAAGCGATCGAAATCATATTTGACCCGCGCAAGATCACCTTCCGCAAACTGCTCGAATTCTTTTTCCAGATCCACGATCCCACCACGCTCAACAGGCAGGGTAATGACCGAGGATTAAGCTATCGCTCGGCCATCTTCTACACCAGCGAAGAACAGAAGCGGGTTGCCGAGGACACTATCGCCGATGTTGAGGCGTCGGGGCTGTGGCCCGGCAAGGTGGTGACCGAGCTGGCTCCTGCCGGCGATTTCTGGGAGGCAGAGCCCGATCACCAAGATTACCTGGAGCACTATCCGGGAGGTTACACCTGCCACTTTATCCGGCCGGAATGGCAGCTTCCGCAGCGAGAGAAGCATGCGACCGGCGTGACTTGATCCGATTCGCCACACCCTGCAGGATTTGGCCAGTGAGTGGGCGCTGTTCAAATCTTGATCCACATCCAATCCTGGCTCCACGGCAGGCGCGACATTTGCAGCGACGGCCCGGTGGGCTCCACGACGAAAACATCGGAAAAATTCGAGCCGATTCCACTCTCCGAATCGAACAATCCCGGCTCGACTGAGAAGCACATTCCCGTATCGAGTACGGTATGGTCGCCGAGTGCGAGATAAGGGGGCTGATGGCCTTCCATGCCTTCGCCGTGCGCGGGGCGGTGATAGACGTACTTCTGCACTCCCTGCTTGACCTGGTACTCGTGGATCGGGAATGCGACCTCGGCACACTCAGTGCCTTTTCGCGACAGATCTTTCTGCATCAAGCAGCAATCGCGATTCACAGTCCAGATCTTTTCCATGTGCGACGTCCTCGGCGCGATCATATAGGGCCGATACAGCTCGCCGCCGCAGCCGCCGATCTTGACGCTGCCCTCGACTTGCAAGGCTTGGCCGCGCTCGATTTTGTTGTAGAGAAATTGATTCGGGTGCGGATATCCGGTGGTCCGGCCGGCGCGACAACTGACCTCGACCGTGATGCCGACCGCGGTGTGCGGAGTGCCGTCATGCTTGATATCGCTCATCACCAACTCGGTGCCGAATTTCGTCGCCGCAGCCCCGACCTCAAAGTCCGTCAAATCCGTACCGCGCGCCAAGATCAGGTCGCGCGCGAAGGCGTGGATGCGATCGAAATATCCGTATGCCCGGCGGCACAGAGCCAGCTCCTCGGGCGTCTTGCGTTCCCGCAGATACAGACAGTCGTCGGCAGCCGACCCCATCGGGCGGCGCAACACGTCGACAACCGTCTTTTGGGCGGAAGGGACCAGCTCTTTGTCGGCCGCCAGCTTCTTGTCCGCGAAGCCACGCCGCTTCAGGCCCTCGATCGCCCAGCGCCATAGGTCCTGGGTGGGACCCCTGATCACCTTGCCTTCCTGCGGGGCGGAGCCGGCAACATTGAGCCAGTCGAAGTACATGTCGCCGTCTTCGTACCACCAAGACTTCACCAAGTCTCGGTCGAGGGCCGGATAGAACCAGATCGGATGATCGCCGGCAGTCGGAATGAAGGCATGCATCATGCGCTCGGTAGACGTGTGGAAAAGGCCGGTGAAATAGATGATGTTCCACTGATCCGTGAGGAAGATTCCATCGTAGCCGGCTGCGGCCAGCCGCGCCTGCAGCAGCCGCATTCTCCGCTTGTTCCAGCTGAGCGGCAGACGGTCCACGGTCGCTGGTGCGAGGCGATCCGCAGGTAGGAACAGCTTGCTGGAATCGGAACCCGCTGCCGCATTTGCGACCTGCGATTGCAGGGCGGCCGCTCCTGCCATGACGGCGCCGGCGGCGCCCAGATTCGACAACATCTCACGTCGGTTCATTTTGAATCCCTCGCTGCAGCTACTCGAGGCCGTGACGCAACGCGTACGGCGCATACATCGACCCGTCCCGCACGCTGTACATACCATTCGTCCGGTGGATTTCGTCGCGCCTCGACGTAGCGGCTAAAAGTTGCCGTATCGGTTCGCAGCACTTCCACCTCGGAACGCTCGGCCGCCGAAACGTCGGCGGCAACCCGAACGGCTACAATCGGGATGCGCTGCTCAGCTTTCGAATAGAAGCCAAGCGGGCCTGTGCCGCGCGGCAACGTCGACAGAAGCTCAATGCCTTGGACGACGTGGCCCAGCAGGGTGTCGTTCCGATCGAGATTGCGTGCCACCCCAAGGACCACGAACGGCGAGCCGCCGAAACCGCTGGTAGCGGCCGTGTCGCGGCCCAGCCCCAGCATGCCGTAACAGTGAGTCAACCACCGCTCGCCCGCCTTCGGGTCGCGCGCCACCGGATACCCTTCGGAGAAACCAGCCTCCGGCGCATAGAAATCGCCGTCCGCAAGCCGCATAAACGGCTGGTCCGCGCCGATGCGGCCGGAAAACTCGGACGGCAAGCTGCTGGCAGCGCTGCGCGTGGGGCGCTTACCGGTCGCATCCTCCCATTCAGTCAGGTAGTCATCCGCAACGCGAACGATGGCCAGACCATCGAAATACTTCTCGCGAACCAGTGTCTTGAGGTTCGCGACATGCAGCGGCGCAAATTGGGGCGCGAGTTCAATGACGACGCGTCCGGAGCGAAGTTCCAGATATAGCGTGTTCTCGGGGTCGATTGGCCGCCAATCCGAGGCCGCCGACGATGCGAGTATTTCGCTGGCATTCGGCGTGACATGCAGCGCTTCGGCAGCGGCGAGTGCCGGCACGCGAACTACCGTCGCCGCAGCAACGATGATGCAGGCAACGAGCCCGCGGATGCGTCGAGCGCGCGGCCTAGTGGCCCGATGTGATGTCATAGTGCCGGCTCTGCTTCTCGCGGCATTTCCGCGAATCGTAGATCGTATACGATAATCGAATGCTTCAGCAAACTTTGGTGGGGCACTTACGCCTTGGGACGCGCAGCCGGGGGGGCCGGCGCAAGGTCACCGCACAAGATGCGCCACAAACCGAGCGTCATGAGCGGCAGGACGTAGATGGCCAGCAGCGCGTAGGCCAGCCAGCGGTAGCCCCCGGCAATGAGCGCCACCAGGCCGAAGCGATCCGCGACGAACACCGAGCCTGTCAAAACCGACAGCGTAATCCCCAATCGCGCGCGCATCGGCAGCACGCGATTGGCACTGCCTCGGTAAGCTTGAGCGACGCGCTCATTGATGGCATGTACGCATCCCGTACCGCTCTCGAGAAGTGCTGCAAATATCATCGTTTGGAATATCATCCGGAACGCGGGCAGGCCTAATTTCCCCAGCAGGAAATCCGAAGGCAATGGCTGATCCTGGATCTCAGGATAGTAGGCAATCATGCAAATGAAAAACAGCATCGCGGGAATCATGGCCAACGGACCTGCCAAGGTGCCGGCAACGACCGCATCTCTTGCGCTCACCATGTGACGGATCACCGGCAAAATGACGATGGCGCCGATGATGTTGTAACCTGCGTAGGTCACGCCTCCGGTAATCCACGCTAAGCCCGATGAGGGTACTGCGAATGCGGACAAAGTGCGGTCGCCGAAGCGGGTCAGCGACAAGATGACGAACAACGCATAGGTGGCGTAAAGAAAAAACGACACGTATTTAAAAAGACGCTCGACGGCCACGTTGCCCCAGGTTGCGACCAGTGCAATCGAAACCACCAAACACAGAGCGCCCAAGAATTGCGGCCATCCAAAGATGGCATGGCCGATCGCGCCTGCGGAGGCCGCAAATACGGCCAGTATCAGCATTACCGCCAGAAAATAGGCGACCTCGAAGGCCGGCCATAGTGGACCTAGCAAATGGCGAAAAAAGCTGCGGTAATCGCGGCTGCCGGTTCGAAAGGCGAATACAAATGTGACAACACACACCGCGCTCCAAATGGCCATGGACAGCAGCATGCCGTACAGGCCGCCCCACGCTCCGCTCGGCAGGAAGAACGCCGCGAGCTCACGACCTGTTGCATAACCTCCGCCAATGACGACGGCCTTGAATGCAAAGCCGGGCAACACGAGTCTTTGAAACGAGGAAGATGTTGTCGGCAATGCAGTCCTTGCGAACTTCAATAACGGTTGCCGAAGGTTAGCAGGTGGAAGTCGAGCATTCCGCCGACAATGCATAGGGCGGCAATACTTAACAGCACACTCCAAGTTCGCGCAAACCAGCCGCGACGGCCCTTGAAGACCAATTGCAAGTTCCAAAGCGCGCTGCCGACCAAACCCAGGCTCACGATCGTGCCGGCGACTTGCAACGGCCGGATCAGCCAATCCAGCACCTCCGTGCCGGAAATCGACACGAACAGCACCGACCAGCCGGCAGTCGTGGCGAGAAACAGCCAGCAAAAGACGCGAACCCAACGATAGGCGCTGCGGTCGCCGTCCTGCAGCGCAAGGGTCGCATGGTATCGGCGCCGGCTGATTGCGCCGGCCGGCCAAGACAGGGCCGTGAGCGCGACCACGACGAACGCCAGCAGCAGCACAGGCATCAACCACGCAGCGTCGCGATACCAAGGCGTACGGTCCCACACCATGAATGGCGAAACCACGTCCATGCTCCAGCGCGCGACCTTGCCGTCCTCCATCTTCGCGCCTATGCGCTGGTGACCGTAGGCGTCCTGCCACACGAATGGGGCAATCTCGATCCACTGACGCGCGGCGCCGCCGAAGATCGGCGGAATCTGCGGGCGGCCGTCCTTGCCCAAGCCAATTTTCACCTGGCCGAACAAATTCAAGATATCGATGAAATTCGAAAACTCGCCGCGGCTGTTGAGATAGCTGCCGGCGAGCAGCTTGGCGTGCTCCTTGGCGGAGGCCAGTTCCTTGGGCGGGTCATCGTTTGCCGTCGGGTAGTAGCGGTCCCCAAACTGCTCGAACAGCGCCAGCCGTATGGCGAAGTTTTCGCCGCCCGTGCCGGCACTGTTCATTGACACGAATAGGCCGACATTTTTACCGGGTAGCAGCCACAGATCGCTATGAAAATAGTTCAGATCGCCGCCATGGGCAATGGCACTCAGGCCATTCATCCGCTGCTCGTAGAAACCGAGTGCCATGCGGTTCGTGCCCGGCACTGCACCCTCGTAGAACGTCTGCATCAGCAGCGAAGTCTCCGGCTTCATCAAGCCGGCGCCATGATTTAAATGCGCAATCATGAATTTGGCCATGTCCGCCGCGGATGCGCTTAAGGATCCGGCGGGTGGCACCGAGATCAGTTCAAACGGTTTGGCATCGACCGAAGCGTCCGGATAGCCCTGTGCCATGTATGGCGCAAGCAGCGGCGGCAGGGGCTGGCGGAAAGTCGTGTGCGTCATACCGAGAGGTTGAAAGATATTGCGCTCGACATAGTCGTCGAACGGCATGCCCGAGACGCGTTCCACGATGTAGCCTGCGGTCGCTGCCGCGTAATTGGAATAGGCCGGCGTCGTGCCCGGCATATACACCCGCGGCGGAAGCAGGCGCTTCACCGCGTCACCCAAAGGCGGTACAGCACCGCTGAAAGTAACTCCGCCTTTGAACGCTTCTTCGAATCCCGATCGATGCGTCATGACATTGCGCATGGTTATGTGCTGTCCCCGAAACGGCGGAATATTGAAATCAAGGTAGCGGTTGATATCGACGTCGAGATCGATCTTGCCCTGCTCCACCAGCTGCATCACCGCCGTCCATGTAAACAGCTTCGAAATTGATCCCGGCCGAAACATCGTGACAGCGGGATCGACGCGACGGCGGGCGGCAACATCGGCATAGCCGTAACCGCGTTGGGTGAGCACCTCACCGTCCTTGACGATGACCACCACCGCGCCGGCGATGTTGGCTTGCGCCAGCGCATACGGCATGTAGCCATCGAGCCAGGCATCGGCGTCCGTTTGCGTGAGTTCATGGTGCGCGGGCGCGGCCACGCCTACCGCGAAGCTCGCTCCCATCAATAACAGAGCGGCAAGAATTATTCTTTTCAATGCGCTGGGGAGGACAGGTTGTAAAGCTTGCGATCGAAGAAATCATCCGTGGCGTGGAACAGCATGATCCACGAGCGATACAGCAGCAAGTCGTGAATCTCATCCGGTATGACAATTTGCTCGAAGGGGATGCCGTGTCGGCGCAGAGCGCGCACCTGATCCACTGTCTGGGCGAAGGGAACATTGCGATCATCGTCGGCGTGAATCAGCAACACCGGCGAGCGCCAGGTATCCATGCTGGCCAATGCCGACGACTGAAATGCCAAACGCATTTGTTCCTGCGAGGCGTCCGGGGCGCTCAGCTCCATGTTCGAGGACATGAGCCCACTCCAGTCCGAAACGCCCGCATAGTCGACCCCGGCGGCCAGCAAATCGGACGCACGCGACAAACCGAGCGCGGTCATCAGCCCGCCGTAACTGGGTCCCCAAATGCCGATGCGCTTCGGGTCAACGTCCGCGCGTTCCCGAAGGTAGTAGGCGGCGCCCTTGATGTCGTTGAGCTCGCTGGCTCCGGCAAACGCAAATTTGTCCGGCAGCCGAAATTCCGTGCCGTAGCCGATGCCGCCGCGATAATTCACCGACAGCACGATATAGCCCTGCGCCGCCAGATACTGATTCATTGCGTACGAATAGCTGTAGGCATCCAGGGGATGCCAGCCCAAGAGCATTTGCCGGGTCGGTCCACCGTGAAAGAACAACACGGCCGGCCGCCGCTCGCCCTTCTTCAGATGCGCTGCAAACAGCTGACCGTGGATGCTGAGTCCGTCAGGGCTGCGAAACACCACTTGTTCAGGAACCACGAGCTTGTCGATGGGGAATTCCTGCGGCAGACTCGCCGGCGCCAAATCCTGGACTTGTCCTTTTGCTGCCACTACTGCAGGCCGCAGCGGTCGACGGCCGTCGCTGTGCAAGGCAGCGACGCTCCTTGAATCGCCGCCGATGACCGCCAGATCTTCGATAGTGTCGCCGCGGGTCAGCTGTATCGGTGGCCCGCCTGCAGGCGCAATGCTCCATAGATGCCGATGATCGAGGTCGTCCTGATTGGCGCAGTAGACGATGCGGCGCCGGTCGCGGCTAAGCTCGAAGCGAAATACCTCGAACTGCCCCGGGGTCAGTTGCGTCGGCTCGCCGCCTTGCGTGGAAATGGAATACAGATGGCGCCAGCCGCTGCGCTCCCACGGGAAGATCAATCGACCGCCATCCGCCCAGAGAAGATTGTCGGCCGACTGGCTGGGCGAGAAGTTGCTGCCTGCGCCTTTCTGCGCCTTCCAGATTTCGCGGCCCCGACCGGTGCGCGCATCGGCCAGCCAGATCGCCCACGGCTCCGCCTCGCGCTGGAATTCCGACAGCGCCAGGTGAGTGGGCACGCGAATGAATGCGATATTCAGGCCGTCCGGAGCCCAAGCGATGGCCCCATCCCCATCGACGCTGGGAGTCAGCCAAGTAATGGCGTCCCGGCCGAAATCATAGACGCCTATGAAACTATGATCTTTGCGCCCGCTGACGAAGGCCAGCCGTGAGCCGTCCGGCGACCAGTGCAACTGCGAATCAAACCCGCGATCGTGCAGCAGCTGTCGCGGCTTGGCCGAGGCGTCGAGTGCAGTCACCCAAATCTGTCCGTCAACGAGATAGGCCACTCGCTCGTCGTTCGGAGCAGGCACTGCCGAATGACCCGTGGCCAGCTTGCGTACGGTGGGTTGCCCCACCGTGACAGCCCAGATCTGCTGAGGGGGTGCGCCCGTCGGTTGGCTGGTGACGTTCACCGGCCCTCCGCCCTCCAGACTACCGCCGCGTGTAAACATCAGCGTTTCACCCTTGGCGTCCCAGGCGAGTTCACCCAGATCGAAGCCATCATCGCCGGCGTAGGCAGTGATCGCACGCGAGTCATAGCTCCCCTTGGCCGCTGGGTCGGCGATCCACACATTGCGGCTGCCCCGCTCATTGAACACCCAGGCGAATCGACCCTGAGCCGGTGCGGCGACGAGCGACGAAGGGAACGGCGCGCTCATCACCTGCTCGATGGTGAATGCCGGGGTAACAGCCGCCGCTGCCGGTCCCGGCCACGCCATGGCAACGACGAGCATGGCTGCGCAGCCAATCGATACAGTTGCCACCGGATTCATGCTGCATCCCCCAAATTCTGACAGCTCGTCGCTGGCCTATGCCGTTCCGAGCGGCTGACCGTGCAAGGAACCCCATCAGCACGGTATTTTTCTTATCAGGAAATTATTATCCCGATAAAAGAATAGTGGCCCCATTAGAGAAAGCGTGTCAACCTTTGAGAAACATTATTTTTTGCAGATGATGCCAGACGGCGCACTGGACCGGACGAGTGAGGCGTCGATATCGAATTGACGGATCGCGCGCCTGATTTGTATCCGTCAATGGGTTTGTCTCGATGAGGGCCTCTGTCATACTCGGAGGATGAAGCTCGTCAACTTGAACCGGGCATCAGGCCTCGTCACCCTGGCCGCCCTCCTCGCCCATCCCGCTCACCCACAAAGCCTGCTTGGATTTACTGCCGCCTCCACCACGCAGGAAACCGCCGTCGAAGCGCGGTTCAAGGCAATCCCTACCGCCGCGGAGGCGAGACGCCAGCTGCGCATCTTCACCGCGGAACCGCACGTCGCGGGATCGGATCGCAATAATGAGCTGGCGCGTTACATCGCTCGCGAATGGAAGAACCAGGGTCTTGAGGACGTTGTCATCCGCCGCTACGATGTCTTCAGCTCCGATCCAAAGGAGACCTCGCTCGAAATGGTGGCGCCGACGCACTACCGTGCCAGCCTACGCGAGGCGGCATACGACGAGGATCCCGACACCAAGAATCCGCACATCAGCTCGGCCTGGATCGGCATGTCCAAGTCCGGAGACATCACCGCGCCGGTGATCTATGCGCATAGCGGCA
This sequence comes from Gammaproteobacteria bacterium, assembly GCA_040002315.1. Lineage (GTDB taxonomy): Bacteria > Pseudomonadota > Gammaproteobacteria > Steroidobacterales > Steroidobacteraceae > Bog-1198. Next base: position 48,262 of record JBDUEQ010000146.1, on the reverse strand, counting down.
ATCCCGAAGACTTTGCGCTGCTGCGTAAGAATGGCATCGACGTCAAGGGAAAAATCGTGCTGGTGCGATATTCCAACCCATACAGCTATCGCGGCTTCAAGGCGTTGACAGCGGAGCGAGAAGGGGCCGCGGCGATACTTATCTACAGCGATCCCGCCGAAGACGGTTACAAACAGGGCAAGGTATTCCCGAAAGGCCCGTACGGGCCGGAGACTCATTTTCAGCGCGGCGCGATCGAATACGACTTTCGGCAGGCGGGAGATCCAACGACCCCGGGCTGGCCGTCCTTGCCGGGAGCAAAGCGCATTCCTGCGCATGATTCCCCGTCCGTCCCCAAAATCATGGCGCTGCCGCTTTCGTGGCACGATGCTAAGCCACTGCTCGAAAACATGGATGGCCCGCTCGCACCCGACGACTGGCAGGGCGGATTGCCATTCAAATATCATCTGGGCGGCGATCGGGTTCGGGCGCATCTTAAGATCGACATGTCGGAGTCCATCAAACCGAACTACGTGGTGGAAGCACGCATTCGCGGCAGTGACTATCCCGATGAATGGGTTCTGGCCGGCAACCATCGCGATGCCTGGGTGTTCGGCGCGGCTGATCCCAGCAGCGGCACCGCTTCAATGATCGAGATGACCCGCGGCTTGGGGAAATTGTTGAAGCAGGGCATTCGACCCAAACGCACCATGGTGTTTCTCAGCTGGGATGGCGAAGAGACAAGCTACGCAGGCTCGGCCGAATGGAGCGAACAGTTCGCGCACGAGCTACGGCAGAAGGCCGTCGCCTACCTCAATGTCGACATTGCGGTCACGGGGCCAGACTTTCAGGGCAGCAGCGTAGGCTCCCTGGCCCCGCTGATGGTGGAGACCAGCAAGAGCGCTGTGGATCCGTCGGGAAAATCCTTGTACCAGGTGTGGCAGCTGTCCCGGTCCAAGAATCTGCGAGAGCGCAAGGAGAACGACTCGGTGACCGATTTCAACCTCACCGAAACGCGCATCGGCAGCGGTTCCGATTACGCGGCGCTGCTTGATCACGTCGGAGTGCCGGTACTGGACCTTACCTTCGAGGGACCTTATGGCGTCTACCATTCGGCCTACGACAATTTCTACTGGATGAGCCATTTTGGCGATCCTGGATTCCACTATCACAGGCTGATGGCCCAGCTGTGGGGCGTCCTCGCGCTGCGGCTGTCCAACGCGGATTTCCTACCCTACGATTTCGGCAGCTACGGCGCGCACATTCGCGAGTATCTCAATACATTGTCCAAGAAAAGCGACGTGGGCAGGCTGAAATTGAATTCGCTGCGCGCCGCGATCGATGAATTTGCAGACGCCGGACGAGTGCTCACTCAAACGATTGGGGCCGCTCTCGCCTCGGGTAAGATCGATCCCTTGCTCGCCGATCAGATCAATCGCGGAATGATGGACATCGAGCGCAACTGGCTCAATCCGGAAGGCATTCCAGGACGCCCGTGGTATCGCCACCTGCTGTATGCCTGCCGCTATACGTATGCACATCTCGAGTTGCCCGGGCTGACCGAAGCCGTCGAAGGCGGTGAATTGGGCACAGCGCAGCAGCACGCAGGATTGCTCGAGTCCGCTTTGCGCAAGAACGCCGTGCTCGTCAATCAACTGAATCAGGAACTGGCCTGCGCGGGAGGTATCAACAACAAGCAGGGGCTGTCCCTGTGTCCGGTGCACTAGCCGCCAGGCGCATCACAGCCCGAGACGCGCTTTCAGTCGTAGCTTTCAGTCGTCGCGCTCGGGAAGCGGTTTGCGGGATGTCTGATCCTTTGATGACGCAGCGGCAACGGTCGCGGACTTCGGCAGCATGTCTGTTTCAATGTCCGACGTGAGGCGGCGGATCAGATCGAGCGCCTCATTGATCTGTTCGAGGCGGACCGATATCTGGGCGCCCACGGTGCCGCGTTCGCGCTCCTTCGCAATGAGCAACGCCTTCATGTTCAGAAATCGTAAATCCGCCTCTATCCGCAGCAGCTGATTCGCCACCACTCCGAGAGGCAGCACCAGGGCCAGCTCCAAATTCGCTGCGGATGACTCTGTCATGGGGGCGGTACCCGTATGCGGATGTGACGAAGTGCCAGTGCCCCCGTGTGATCTCCTTGGATGCCGATCAATCCACCGGCCGCGAGGCCGTAGTTGGGGTATGCCGAAAATTTGCTTGCAGCCACCTTGTTCCTCCAATCAGAGCTCCTGAGCTCATAGTCCACAACCTTGCGGCCATTGAGCCAATGCTCGACGTGCGAGCCGTTGACAATGATTCGAGTTTTATTCCAATGATCAAACGGCAACACTACGCCGGCCGGCGCGGCATAGAGCGCGTACGCGGAGGCCGCAGACGTGAGGCGATTCTTGCCGTCCCCGGCGTTGGCGTCATCGAGCAGCTGGTATTCCGGAGCGCTCCAATAGATATGATCATACTCGCGCGTGCCGCGGTAGAAAACGCCGCTGTTGCCGCCCTTGCCTATCTTCCATTCGAGCTCAAGCTCAAAATTTCCGTAACTCTGATTCGTGACCAGATCTTCGACATCGCCTTCCTTGGAGAGCACGCCGCCGTCCACATGCCAGCCGGCGGGGAATCCAGTTGTATTCCAGCCGCGCCACTCGGGCGCGCCGTGGTCCTGCACCAGAAGACGCCAAGGCGAGTCGAAGTCCGCAGGCGCAGGCGCCGGCGCCGCGGACAACGATGTCGCGCACACAAAACCCAATATTGCGGCCGCGCAGCGCATCTCATTCATAGTTCACCGTTCAAACAAGTGTTCATAGCAGGCCCAACGACTTGAGCAGCGCGGGCGGAGGTCCATCAAAACCAGCCAAAGGTACATTGCCGATGTAATCCAAGTCTTTGCGGCCGATGGCAGTCGAGTAAAATCCGCCGGCGGTCAAGTCGCGGTACAGTGCGAAGAAGCGGGCAGCCTCGCGCAGCGAGTCCGTGACGCGCGATCCATCGCAGATGTCGTCACACATTCCAAGTTGCCGCGCGGAGTCGAGTTCGATGAATTCCTTCCCGAAGCGGCGCGCGGCTTCGGTGTCCAGCCAGGTAAAGCCGCCTAACACGATACCTCTATCTCGTTGAAAGTCTGAATACGGCGCGCTTACCCATTCATCGATGAAGTCCACCACACCGGCCTGCGAGGCACTGGGCGAGCGCTCATCGGACGGAATGATGATGTCCGACAAAATACGCGCCAGCCGCCGCTGCACGGTGGTCATCGCCAGCGGCCACAGCTCGCCAGGATGGTAGTTCGCCGCAAGGTTGGGATCGGTGCCGTAACCTCGTCCCGCCGGTGCCGCGTCGGCCCACGCGCCTTGATGTCGCCGAAGCGTCCAGACGGTACTCGTGGCCAGCACCCACTTGAGGGTCGTGCGCCGATCCATTACAGCTCCTTGCGCCGCATGCGCTCGAGAATATGGTCCGATGCGCGCCATGCCAACGCCATGATGGTGAGCGTCGGATTCTTGTCCGCGTTCGACGCGAACACCGCTCCGTCGTTGATGAATAGATTGCTCACGTCCCAGGTCTGACCCCAGGAATTCGTGACCGAACTCTTGGCATCGGATCCCATGAGGGCGCCGCCGACCTCGTGAATGATGGAACCTCCGGGCGCGATGGCCTTGGCGCCGTCGCTCTGTACCGGGTGCTGTGTCCGCCCGCCCATGGCATCAATGATGCCCGCAAAGGTTTTTTGCATATGGGCGGCTTGCCGCCGCTCGTGCTCCGACCACTGCCAATGAAAACGCAGCACGGGGATTCCCCACTTGTCCTTGACGCTGCGATCGATCTCGCAGAAGGACTGATCGTTGGGGATCATCTCGCCGCGGCCGCTGAACCAGACGAATGAACCGTAATAGCGTCGAACGTCCTGCTTGAATTTCGCCCCGTAGCTGCCGCCGGTGAGCCATTCGAGGCCGGCTCCCGTGCCGTCGCCGGGCATTCGCTTGCCGCCGCCGAATTCGATGTGGTAGCCGCGGGCGAATCCGAGTTGTCCTGCATGCTGCTCGCGGTACAACCACCAGGGGACATACATCTGACCGCCGTCGGCAGCGTCCTCATTGAGCGGCGGCAGATTCTCGAGCAGTGGGACTTGACCGCCGACGGCAGAGCCCACCGTGTCCATCAGATATTGCCCGACCTTGCCGCTCGAATTCGCGAGGCCTTGTGGGAACTGCGCGCTCTTGGAGTTAAGGAGAATACGCACCGACTCGCAGGCGCTCGCGGCCAGAATCACGACCCTGGCGGCAGCGTGCCGCTGTTTGCCGCTGATCCGGTCGATGAAATTGACGCCGTTGGCGCGGCCATCGCGGCCGAGTGTCACCTCATAAACCATCGCGTCGGTGATGATGTCGAGATTCCCGGTCTTAAGAGCCGGCGGCAAATGGACGGTGGTCGACTGATAGTTGGCGCGGACGGCACAGCCGGACCCGCAAGGAGTGGCCCACAGACAAGGGCTGCGGCTGCGCATGTCCGCCATCAGAATCCTCTGCGCCTTTGCATTGCCGGGATGCAGACGTGCCGGTGAATTCTTGTAATCGAGCGTCTGGGTCAGCACTGCGCGGTGACCGGGTATTACAGGAATCCCGAGCCTCTTCGCGCGCTGCCTTATCAAGTGATCGCTGACCAAGGGCTTGGGCGGCGGCAGCAGGCAACCCGGCGGCGAATTCGGAGTGTTCTCGAGCCCCTCGTTGCCGCCGTACACGCCGATCAACAACTCGACTTTGTCGTAGTACGGAGCGACGTCATCGTACCCGATGGGCCAATCGAACCCCAAGCCATCTCGGGTTTTCGGCTTGAAGTCATAGGGACCATTGCGCAGTGAGATGCGTCCCCAGTGATTGGTGCGGCCGCCCAGCATGCGCGCGCGCCACCATTCGAAGCGGCTCCCGTCATCTTCACTCGCCCGCACATAGGGCTCCCCCGGAACGTTCCAGCCTCCATCCACCGTCGCGTCGTAGAACCCGAAAGGTTTGTCCGGTGTGTCGGCAGCACGCAGAGGCGCGAGTTCCGGTGTCCGGAACATGGACGACTCGGTTGCGGAGTAATTGCGGCCGGCCTCGAGCATGAGGACCTTGGCGCCGTCCATGCTCAGCGTATACGCCGACTGCCCACCGGCGGCACCAGAGCCCACAACGATGACGTCGTAGTCGCTCTGTTGGGTTTCCGCAGTTACGAGGGGCATGGCGTTGCGGTCTTGCTCAGGACCGGTAGGCCTCGCGCCCGACACCCTGCACTGCGATGCCCTGAGAAGCGAGCACCTCATGCTGCAGCGCGTACATCGCCGCGGCGGCTTCGTCGATCGCGCGGGTGAAGGCGATGGAGCCCGCCAGAATCGGCTTGAGGCGTGCCTTGTCCTGGATGCGGGCCTTGGGATATTCGTGTTCTACGACCAGGAAGGTTTTATCAGGCGCGATGTCCAGCAGTTCGCGCGCCGCCAATTGATGGTCCAGCCAATCCACGGTTCGATTCTGCAAGTACGCGAGCGGATCGTGCCGCGCCGTCCCCGGCAGTTCGTGTTCCGAAAACACGGTTTGCTTCTTCCAGGCGTTCTGTTGCTCAAGCGGATCGGTGGAGGGCTTCCCGCCGCGCCAGTCCCCGCGCTGCATGGTCTGCCCGCCATAGCCCCAGCCGGAGACGCCGCGCGAGTCGATGACCTGCCCCTTGACGTGAAAACCGCTGATCAAAAAATTATAGCCTTCGTCCTTCAAGTATTGAAACACCGAACGTGAATCCTGTCCCATCAAGATCGCATGCGAGGGATCGTAGTGAATGCGGAACTGATCGCCGACGCCGTGACGCTCGCAGATCCGATGCAGTGCAATCCACGGACCCGGTGCATAGGCGATGTTGTTATGCCACTTGTCGGTGATGTTCCATCCCGGCATGGGACATTGCTCGACCCGAAAGGTCAGCCCGCGAGCCTTGGCTGCCTTTAGCAGCGGCACGAACACTTGTTCGAACATGGCTAAATTGGCGTCCATTTCCAATAACGGATTGCGGCCAACGAAGCCGGTCACGGCGTCCGTGCCGAGCAGAACCGCAGCGTCGAACACCCTCAGCATCAGTTCGTGCTTCTCCCGCCGCACGGAATCGTCGGGGGCCAGCATGTTGTCGAAGTAGGCTAGATCCGACAGACCGACTCGGGTCGCCTGCATTGCCTGCCGCAAGCGCGCGGCGCGCTTGCGGTCAAAGGGTTGGCGCAGGTCCAGCGTATTCGCCACGGGATCGAGAAGCGCGGCCGCCGGCACATCGCTCTCGCCGGGATGCAGCGCCGCCGAGAGCTCGATGTGCGGACAATCCATCTGTCTCGCAAATTCCAGCCACTCCTCGACGGCGAGGTCTGGGTCTGCCTCACGCCGCTCGCGCGGCGTGAGTTCCTGCAGCGCCGCCGTGAGCACGCTGAGCTTCATCGGGCGGGGTTTGAATTCCGTCACGTGCGTCATGATTTGGCGGACCCGATGGTCTCATTGCGGAAGGTCAACGCGAACAACACGAACACCAGGGCCGCAAATCCCGCCGGATAAAGCCAAATTGCTTTCCAGTCGTGCACCGCGCCCGCGAAGTACAGATCGTCGATGCGACCGGCGGCCCAAAACCCCATCAGCATGCCGACGCCGTAGGTAGCCAACGTGATCAAGCCCTGCGCGGCACTCTTGTGCTGTGGACCCGCCTTGGAGTCGGTGTAGATCTGTCCGGAGACAAAGAAGAAGTCATAGCACACGCCATGCAGCGCGATCCCGAGCAGCAACATGTATGCAAGCTCGTGAGCGTTGCCGAACGCAAATAATATATACCGAAGAGCCCAAGCCAACATGCCGAGCAGCAGGGTGGTCTTCATGCCAAAACGGTTCAGGAACAACGGGATCAGCAACATGAACAGCACTTCGGACATCTGGCCGATGGTTTGCTTGCCGGTGGCATTGGCGACGTGAATTTCGGTAAGAAACTGATTGGCGTTCTGGTAATAGAACGCGAGCGGAATGCAGATCAATATCGACGCCACGAAGAACACGACAAAGTTCCGTTGCTTCAACAGCACCAATGCATCGAACCCCAGCAGGGCACTTATCCCGCTGCCGTTTTTGAGTCTGGGCGCGGGCGGCGTTTGCGGCAGTGTGAAGCTGTACAGCCCCAGCGCGAATGAGGCCATGGAACACATCAGAAAGGTGTTCTTGAGGAAGCCTTGCGTCATTCCCTTGCTCGAATCCCAGGCGAACAGATAGCTGATCACCAGGCCCGCCACGATCCAACCGATCGTGCCCCAGACGCGGATGCTCGAAAAATGCTTGGAGGGATCATTCATCTGTCGAAATGCAATTGAATTGACGAGTGCCAAGCTCGGCATGTATAGAATCATGTACGCCAACAGATACGGATAGAACCCAGCGAAATCCCGGCTCGAGAACAACACGTACATCAGTATGGCACCGCCGATGTGGATGACCCCCAAAAGCCGTTCGGCGTTGAAGTAGCGATCCGCGATGAGCCCGACGATGAATGGCGCGATGATGGCTCCCCATGACTGGGTGGAGTAGGCGAGCGCGGTCTGCGCTCCGGTCGCGTGAAGGTTCGACGCCAGGTAACTGCCCATGGTCACGAACCAACCGCCCCAGATGAAGAACTCCAGGAACATCATGGTGCAAAGACGAATTCTAATGATGGGAGTCATAGGATCCTACAACTTGAGCCAAACCGAACCGGACTGCGAACTCGCCACCGCGCGTTCAACGAAGCGCAAGCCGCGCAGGCCGTCTCGAACGCCGGGGTAGTCCCGCCGCGGTGGTTGACCGGACCCGACCCGGCGTACGTCCTCGATGAAGCCGCGGTAGATGTTCGCAAAGGCTTCGAGATAGCCCTCGGGATGTCCAGCCGGCGTTCGCGTCGCAGCCCTGGCGGACTCACTCATGTAGCTCTGGCCGGTCCGTAGCCGCGCCCACGGCTTGCCGGCGGCCTTGTAGATGAGTGTGTTCGGTTCCTGCTGATGCCACTCCAGCCCCGCCTCGGATCCATATACTCGAATGGAGAGTCGGTTCTCCTCCCCGCAGGCAATTTGTGAGCACACCAGCGTCCCCTTGGCTCCGCCACGCAGCCGCAACAGTATATTGCCGTCGTCATCCAAGCGGCGGCCCGGGACGATACTGCTCAAGTCGGCGCATAAGGATTCGATCTCGAGACCCGTGACATACTCGAGCAGATTCTCGGCGTGCGACCCGATATCACCCACACAGCCGCCAAGGCCTGACCGTGCAGGATCCGTTCTCCACTCCGCCTGCTTGTTGCCCCGGTTTTCCAACGGTTCCATCAGCCAGTCCTGGGTGTATTCGACCATGACTTTGCGAATGTCGCCCAACTGTCCAGCGCGAACCATCGCGCGCCCCTGGCGCACGGCCGGATAGCCCGTGTAGTTGTGCGTGAGCGCAAACAGCGTCGCGCCTTCGTCAACAAGTCGCACCAGTTCTTCTGCCTCGGCGACCGTGAAGGCGAGTGGTTTGTCGCAGATGACGTGGACCCCTGCTGTGAGAAATGCCTTCGCAACGGGGTAGTGCAGATGATTAGGGGTTGCAATGATGACGAAATCGATGCCGTTCTCGAGGGCGCATTCCGCCAGGGCCATGTCGGTGTAGGAGTCGTAGGCGCGCTCGAGAAACCAGGCCGCGGCGCTTTCCCGGGCGATCTGCGGATCCGCGGACATGGCACCCGCCACCACCAGCGCCTGGCCGTCGAGCTCGGCAGCTATGCGGTGTATCGACCCTATGAACGCTCCGCGCCCGCCGCCAACGATGCCAGCACGAAGACGGCGCAAGGGCAGAACAGATGCGCTGTTACCGACGAGCTCAGGCATGCGACGCCCAAGCCGGCTCGCCCGCCGTGCATGGGATACACGGATCGAAGCGGCCCGGCGACTCGATGTAGCGCAATACCAGCATGCAACCGATTTCGGACGTGAAGTAGCCGAGCAGCGCGAGTTCTTTCATCATGCGAAAGTAGTGTGCCGGTTGCTTGTCATGCCGCGCTGCAGCGTTATGATCTGCAGCTTCGCGCGCATCCATCATGCGCTTCTGTTCTTGGTCAAGAATGGTGAGCACGGCGAGGCGCTGTTGCGACGATGCCTGCAGGAACGACACTTTGTTTGCCTGCTGCATCGCCTGGTCCACTGTAACCATGCCTTCGCGGAATATCTTCTGCTCGTCGGGACCGTAGCAATCGGTGACCATCAGCGCCATGAATGCACCGGCCTTGGCGGCCTTCGCGCCCGGAGTCTTGGTGGCGGGAAGAATCGTTTCGGCGATTTCGTCCAGCAATGCGATTTGTTTGATGCTGAATTCGCCCGGCGCGCCTTGCTCGGAAGTAGCTACGGCGGTCAACAGGCCGCTCCCGCCGACCAATGCAACGCCTCCCAGCATGGCGCTGACCCGCCGAATTGCCTCTCGACGATTGAGCGTCTGCACTTGTTCCGGTTCGGACGACATGTTCGCTACAGCTCAAAGGTTGCGTCGATTGAGTTCATTCACGGCATAATCCGCGGCTCTAGCAGTGAGCGCCATATATGTGAGCGAAGGGTTCTGACACGCTGAAGACGTCATGCACGCTCCGTCGGTGACGAACACGTTCGGGGCATCCCACACCTGATTGTGCGCGTTCAGCACAGAGCTCGTGGGATACTTCCCCATGCGCGCGGTGCCCATCTCGTGGATGCTCATGCCCGGAAAATATCCGTCATTGTACGTGCTGATCATTTTCGCCCCCGTTTGCTCGAGCATCTCCGCCATGTCTGACATCATATCCTTGCGCATCAAGTGCTCGTTCTCGCCGGTGGCGCAATCAATTTTGAGCACCGGCAGTCCCCACTTGTCCTGCCTCGATGCGTCAAGCCCAATGTGGTTGGCGTGATTGGGAAGCATTTCGCCGAATCCCGTGGCACCAAACACCCAGGGTCCAGGCGAGGTCAGCTCGTCCTTGAAGGCTGCACCCACACCCAGTTCTTTGACCGCGCGCGACCATCCTTCGCGGCTGGCGCTGCCTTGGTAGCCAAACCCACGCAGGTACTGCCGCTTGTCGCCGAACAAATTGCGATACCGCGGAATGTAGATGCCGGTAGGACGACGTCCGTAGTAGTACTTGTCGTCCAAGCCCGAGAGTTTGCCCTCCGCGCCACAGCGGAAATGATGGTCCATGAGGTTGTGACCGAGTTCACCTGAGCTGCTGCCGAGGCCCCCCGGCCACACGTCCGTTGCGGATCGCAGCAGCAGCCACGTTGAATTGAGCGTGGAGGCACAGAGAAAGACCAACTTCGCGGTATAGTCGGCCCACTGCTCGGTGACGGCATCGAGCACCCGTACGCCACTGGCGCGCTTGCGATCTTTGTCGTAGAGAACCTCGGTCACGATCGACCAAGGCTTGAGCGTGAGCTTGCCGGTCTTCGCCGCCGCCGGCAGCGTCGAGGACTGCGTGCTGAAGTAGGCTCCGTACGGGCAGCCTAGCCAACATGCGTTCCGATACTGACAAGGCGCGCGCCCTTCCAGCGCCTTGGTGGCATTCGCGGTGCGTCCCGCGATGATTTGACGCTTACCGTCGAACTTGCCCTTGAGCCGGTTGGCGACCAACTCCTCACCGCAATTGAGCGGCATTGCAGGTAAATATTGCCCGTCGGGAAGCTGAGCCAGCCCGTCGCGTGAGCCCGAGATTCCCGCGTGCCTTTCAACGTGGTCGTACCAATGCGCAAGCTCACCATAACGAATCGGCCAGTCGACCGCGATACCATCCTTTGCATTGCCCTCGAAGTCGAAATCGCTCCAGCGGTAACTCTGGCGCCCCCAGGTGAGCGAACGGCCACCGACCTGATAACCTCGATACCAGTCGAATCGTTTCACTTCCGTGTAGGGCGAGTCCTTCTCGTTCACCCAGAAGGCGAGGTTCTTCTCATTGAGCGGATAGTCTCGCTTGAGCACGGGGTAAGCCTGTTCCATGGCGTACGTACGGCCGCCTCGGTGCAAATACTCCCAAGGCGCTTTAGTGGCGTTGACGTAGTCCTTGATGTGCTCAACGTTGCGGCCCCGCTCGAGCAGCAGGACACGCAGCCCCTTCTCCGTGAGCTCCTTCGCGGCCCACCCGCCGGATATGCCGGAGCCGACCACAATCGCGTCATAGTGTGCAGACTGCAGCATTGCCGGCAGGACCCCACAAAGTTATCAGGCTAGTGTATATCGGTTACGAAAATGTAATATCGTTATGATCTGTGGTGGAGACTGCAAACATGAAATCATTGTCCCGAAGAAAGTTCCTCATCCGGTCGGGTGGATTGGGCGCGGCGCTGGGTGCATCCAATTGGTTGCCGCGCGCGTTTTCCAATCCAATGGGCAAGCCCATAGGCATTCAGCTCTATGCGGTCAACGCGGGCATCAAAGAGAATCCAGAGGGCACCTTGAAGGCCATCAAGGAGATTGGCTTCGGCGAGGTAGAAACGGCCGGTTTCGGCAATCTGTCGGCGAGGGAATTTCGCAAGCTGCTCGATGAGAACGGCCTGGCCTGCCCCAGCGCGCACCTGCAGTTCGACATTGCCAATTTGGGGGCAGCCTTCGATGATGCGCACGCACTGGGCGCACATTACGCCACCAGCGGCAGCCTGCGCGGTAGTTTGCGTCCACCGCTTGTCAACCCAACACAGGCGATGACTCTGGATGAAGCAAAGCGATCGGCCGAGCTCGCCAATAAAATAGGCGAGAAGGCCAAGCAGGCCGGACTTCAGTACGCCTATCACAATCACCACGGCGAATTGGACGACCAAGGCGGGGGCGCCACCGGCTACGACCTCATGCTGCGTGAAACAGACCCGGAACTGGTGAAGTTCGAGATCGACTGCGGCTGGATGGTGCTGGGCGGCGGCAATCCCGCAGACTATTTCAGGAAATACCCCCATCGTTTTCCTATGATTCACGTCAAGGACTTCCTGCCACCCAGTAAGGTTGACGGTAAGGAGGCCGAACCTGCCGGAGCCGAATTGGGACACGGCATCATCGACTACAAGCCGATATTCGCCGCAGCATCGAAGGCGGGCTTGCAACACTACTTTGTGGAACAGGAAGGGCCGTTCGCGCGTATGAGCCAAGTGCAGGCGGCTCGGCATGCGTACGCCTATCTGCACGCCATGAGCTGAAGTACAGTAGCTCGAGGCGCATGCCGGACAAATACCACCCGATCAGCCGCCGCGCTACATTCAGGGCGCTGGCGGGGGCTGCCGGCATTCTCGCTGCTGGCGAAGTCCGGGCGGACTCGTCAGGTTCGTCCAACGGGCGGCTCCAGCAATCGCTGTGCCGCTGGCCGTACGCACGTATACCGCTGCCCGATCTGTGCCGCCGCGTGAAACCGATTGGCTTCCGGGCGATCGATCTGTTGTTCCCGGATGAGTGGACGGTTGCGCGCGATGCAGGGCTCACCGTCTCAATGAGCTATGCCAGCCGGCGGGAGAAATTCATCGAGACGGGTTTCAACGACCCCGCCCATCACGCAATGCTGCTGAACGAATTAGAAACGGTGCTCCCGCTCGCAGCGCGCGCACAGGTTCCGAACGTCATCGCCATGTTTGGGAATCGTGTCCCGGGCATCGACGACCAGGCGGCGATCGCCAATTGCGTCGCGGGCCTTGCAAAAATTGCGCCCCTCGCCACCGAGCAGGGTGTCACCATCTGCGTGGAGCTGCTTAACAGCAAAGTGAACCACCCGGGTTACCAGGGAGATCATACCGCATTCGGGGTTGCAGTCCTGAAGGGAGTCAATTCGCCGCGGGTGAAGTTGTTGTATGACATCTATCACATGCAGATCATGGAGGGCGATGTGATCCGGACTATCCGCGACAACATCCAGTGGATTGGACATTTTCATACCGGCGGCGTCCCGGGCCGCCATGAGATCAACGGCACCCAGGAACTCAACTACCCCGCCATCGCCGCCGCCATCGCTGACCTCAACTATCAGGGATATGTCGCGCACGAGTTCGAACCGACGCGCAGCGATCCGTTCGTATCGCTCGCGGAGGCCTTCCGGCTATGTACGGTGTGACGCAGCCAGCCCGGCAAGAATTTTCCGCGCCGCGAGCTGCCGCCAGTCGCTCTTGCAGGAAACAGCGCCGCATCGAGAAGCACCGGAGTTCGCATAAGACCCGGATAATGCTCGGAAATATGCTTAAAAGCATCTAGTGCTTACTGACGTTTATATAGTACAGATCCGTCGCGACTTCGAAATCATCTTTGCCGATGCCGGTGGTCATTGTCCGCCAGGATTGGGTGGGATGAATGACTTGCCATTTGTCCTTTCGACCGACCCGCACCGGCATGGCAAAACCCTTCTCGTCCGCGAGCCAGCGGTACGACATCGAGTGTGCGGTCTCGTTGAAACGCAGTTCAAGAGTCGGGATGGCGGCATGCCGTAGATATTCATCGAAGATCGGCTGCAGTTGTTTGCCAGTATGACGATTAAAGAAGGCGACCATGTCCGTCGTCATGATGGTCTGATATTTGAAATGTTGGTAATAGTCCCGAAGCAACGAGAACCATTCTCTATCGTCGTCGACCACGCTGCGCAGAGTATTCAGAAATAACGAGCCCTTCTTGTACTGGTCCGGCGGCGGGGTGCTGAATACTCCCTCCTCGGAAATGACCGGAACCTGGTTTTTCACCCGCTCCTTTCCCGTATTCACGTAGGTGATGGCGTCCTGCTTGCCCCACATCTGCTCCACGAACAACGCCTCACTGTAATTCGCCCATCCTTCGTGGATCCACATGTCCGAGCGGTCCTGCGCGGTGATGCTGTTGCCGAACCATTCATGCGCGCTTTCGTGCACGATGATGAAATCGAAGCGAGTTCCTATGCCTTCCGTGGGTTTTCCCAGATAGCCGTTCTCGAAATGATTGCCGTAGGTGATGGCGGTCTGATTCTCCACTCCGGAATACAGCGCCTCAACGAGCTTGTAACCGTCATTCGCAAACGGATACTCGCCGAAGTAGTGAGTGAACGCACCAAGCATGTCCTTGACCTGTACGAATTGGCGCTTCGCCTTGTCCAGATCTTCCGGGAAAACGTAGTAGTCGAGCGTCAGAGCGCCGTACCGGTCATCGAAATGCACGTACTTGCCTATGTTCAATGACACGTCGTAGTTGTTGATGGGATACTGAACATGCCAATTCCAGCGTGTGTAGCCATCGGGCAGGTCTTGCTTGCCTTGAAACCGCCCTCCGGATACCTCGACCAGGTCGCTGGGAGCCTCGACGCTGATGTCCATGCTGTCCACTTCGTCACGCCACTGATCCTTGTTGGGCCACCAAACGCTGGCACCCTCTTCCTCGCAGGCCGTATTGACCAGATTGCGCCCCATAGGATCTTTACGGAACGCAAATCCGCCAAATCGGCCCATTTCCACAGGATGCCCTGAATAATAGAACTCGATGGTGTAGACGCCACCGCGGTGCAGTGTGCCGGGAAAATCAACATAGACGGTACGTCCCGCCGCACGCTCGAAATGTAGTGGTTGAGGGTCGCCCTTCGGCTGATCCCAGAGTATTTTTTCAATCTTGAATGCCGGCACGAGATCGAGCTGAATTCTCGTCCCGTCTTTGAGCATCTTGAATCGAATGGAATTCTTGCCGCTCAGGTACTGATTATCGGGATCGACTCGTACATCCAAATGGTAGTACAGCAGATCGTTGTTGGAGCGATGGGGGCCATAGTTGCCCCGCAACCTATCGGCCTCGGAGAAACTGTCCGTTACAGGCTGAGCGAACGCGGCTGCGGACATGAAGAACACCCAGGCAGCCATGGGGTACGGCAACAGATACGATTTCACGGCAACTCCAGCCAAGCAGCATGGAAGCTACCCTGCGGCAACAGCAGATGTCTAGCGAATGCTGCGAACCAACGCCTGTTTCCCGGACTATGACGAGAGTTGTGCGACCAACTCCGACGAATCGAGACTTCTTTCGATCGCTTCGCGAATTTCATCGGCCTTGCGCTGGTGCAGAAGAGCCTCTTGCGGCCGCTCACTCGACACAAATACTCTAGCCAGCGCCCGCTCCACGTCCAACTGCAGCCGCACGCGCCCCACACCTTGCGCCAGCGCCGCGGCGCGCGACAATTCGGCGTGAGCCTCCTTGTGGGCGGCTTCTGCGAGTAACGCCTCGCCGAGCCAGCGCCGGGCCCGAGCCTCGACTTCGCGCAGGTCGTTCGATTCGGCCAGCACCAGCAGTTCGCCGGCGAATTCCCGGCATCGCTGTGGAGTACCCGATGCCAGCGCAACCTCCGCCATAGCGTCGAGGCACGGGATCATGAGATAGCGCTCGGCGGCGCCGCGAGTGCGCACGAGTGCCATCTCGAGCGCCGCAGTGCCCGTATTCCTGCCCAGCCGCATTTGCGCCACCGTGAGGTGCGCCTCCATCGCAGCGCGCCAGAAATTGATGCCCGAGGTTCGGGCGAGTGAGAGGCCGCACTCCATTTGCTCGACTGCTTGTTCATTCAAATGCAGATCGAGCAATAATTCACCCACATAGTCGTAGGCAATAAGCTGATAGCGAACTTGCTTGAGGCTTGCGAGCCAGCGAACGGTCTTCTGCATGCCCGTCCAAGCTTCTCCATAGCTTCCCGTACAGGCACGGACGTGGTCGAGGCCAAGGAGAGTCGGTCCCATATGCCACTGTAGGTCTGCGTTATAGGCAATCTCCAACGCTTCATCGAAATTTCTTACCGCCCGAGCGTAGTCGCCGAGCCCCTTGCCGCCCACGCAAGCGTGCCCGATCATCATCAGATTCTCGGATTCATAGGCCTTGTCGCCAATCTGGCGGGAGAGTTGCAGCGATCGAACGAAGCACCCGATGGCCTGCGTCGGCTGTGCATTCGCAAAGTACGCTTCGCCGCGGCCGTGATAGGCCTGTACTGCGTTGAGGTCAGCAAGACCCAGCCTTTCGCAAATGGCAACCGCCTCCTCATGAGCCGCAATTGCTTGTCCGTTCAAGCCGGTGCTCCAAGCCACTGTACCCAGGTGATAAAGGATGCCGGCGGCCTGATATTCGTCTTGCAATTTTCGAGTTTCCGCTAATGCCTCGGTGAGACACGCCGTCGCCGCCTCGTACAGGTCGGCGCGCCGATAGGCCATGCCGAGCTGAATCAACGCATCGCGTGCCTTCTCGCTTTCGCCGGCAGTGCGCGCACTGTCGATGACATGCCGCATATCGGCCACCGCCCCGTCGGTCTGTCCTGCCAGGGCGCGCGCCGCGCCGCGACGTTCATAAAGTGCGAGCCGCTGGTGTGCATCAAGGGCCTCAGGATGAGTCTCGGATAGCGCGATCGCACGATCCAGCCAGTGAAGCGCATCGCGCATGGCGAACAGTGCCAGCGAGCGCTCGCCCGTAAGGATGAGGTACTTGAGCGCCCTTGACCATTCTTGAGCTCGCTCATAGTGCTCAGACAAGCGCGCCTCGCGCTCATACAATTCGCCTTCGTCACGGCGTTCTAGAGCTTCCGCCACCAAACGATGCAGCAATCGACGCCGTGCACTGCCGATGTCTCGATAAACCACCTCGCGCACCTTGTCGTGACTGAAGTCGTACACGCCGTCATCCGCTTCCTCCCTGAGGAATCCGCGCTTAACCAACGTCTCAACCGACTCGAGTGCGTCCGCTTCGGGTTCGTTGGTTGCCTCGCGCAGGGTATCGAAGTCAAATCGGCGGCCAAGAACCGCTGCGATTTCGAGGGTGGGCCGAATTTGTTTTGGTACGTGGGCAACGCGCACACGAACCGCTGCTCGCAGGGCATCCGGCAGCAAGCCGGGACCCTTGCCGTTGCGCTCATCCAACTGCGTCTCACCATCGCTCAACGATTGGAGTATCGAGACAAGAAAGAATGGATTACCTGCCGTTTCCTGAAAGAGGCGGGCCGCGAGCCACGGTGTCTCTCGCTTGGCATCGTAGAATGCTCCGATTAAGGAGCTCGCGTCGACAAAGCGCAATCGAGACAGCGGCAGTCGCCGTGCACCGAGTTCGCGATGCAGGCTCTCCACTAGTAGAGCAAGGCGTTCGTCGCTCGCGAGGTCATCGTCTCTGTACGCATAGATCATCAGCGTAGGTTGTTGGGCGGCTTGTCGAGCGAGGTAATGAAGCACCCTTGCGCTCGCCTCATCCGCCCACTGGATATCGTCCACCACCAGAATGGAGGGGCGGCCGTCTCCCGCTGCTTCAAATAGCTGCCCGACCGCGTGAGACAATCGAGCCTGGCGCGCTTCCGGAAAATCCCGCGACAGCTCCGGTAATTGCGGATAGCGCTGCGCCACAGCGGGAACCAGTGCAGCAAGCTCGGCAAGCGACACCGGCGCCAGCTTGCTCAGCGCGGAGGATGACGCGCGATTGAGCGCGCGCGTGACCAGATTGATGACGGGCTGGTAAGGTATTGCCCTCTCGATCTGGTAACAATTGGTCGCGATGATGGGCAAACCAAGGGACTCGGCATGACGCACGATCTCCCGTATCAGCCGGCTCTTGCCGATACCGGGCTCACCTTCAATCAGCACCGTGTTGCCGATGCCTCCAGCAAGGCTGGCGACAAGCTCAGCTAGCACGTCATACTCTTTGGTACGGCCCACAAAGGGAGCCGCTTCGTTTTTTGCATAGACCGCAGCTTCGCGTGGAGGGTCCTCGCCAGCGTTGCTTGATGGCGAGTTCACCGGCGATCCGCCCGGCGGCAGGCGGGTTGCGGATCGAACAGCGCGCGCCGCGTCGAGAAATGCGCGCCGCTCCTGCGCCGGGACGGCGAGCGCATCGGCCAGCCGATGGGCAAGCGGTAACGACGGCCTGCGTTCATCCGCTTCGATTTTCCTAATGGCGAAACCCGAGCAACTGACGCATTCGGCGAGCGCTTCCTGGGTAAGGTCGAGCGCTTTTCGGCGACGCCGCAACCAATAGCCAAAAGATTGCGTCAATTCCTGCATACCGCCCATCCGTGCCGAGACCAGCAAGTTTACCGGGAATGCGCCGAGCGTTGTCCCGCCATTTGTCCCGGTTTGCGTTACCCCGCGCGCTTCAGCCTGTACTCAAATGGTCCCCAGAAATTAGCTACCCCACGGTTACTTAGGAGAATCTATATGTCCGCAATCGTCAAACCCAACGAAACCGTCGACCTTTCAGGCCTGAAGCGCAAGCAGCAAGCCGCCTGGTCGTCGGGCGATTACTCGGTCGTCGGAACGACACTGCAGATCGTTGGTGAATCCCTATGCGAGGCCCTCGATCTGCATTCCATCGAGCGGGTACTCGACGTCGCCGCCGGAAACGGCAATGTCTCCCTGGCGGCTGCCCGCCGCTGGTGCAGCGTCGTGTCGACTGACTACGTGCCGTCGTTACTCGATCGAGCCCGCGAGCGTGCCGCGGCTGAGCGCCTGAACATCGAATTCCGCGAGGCGGATGCCGAGGCGCTGCCATTCGAGGATGAATCCTTCGATGTGGTCGTCTCAACCTTCGGCGTCATGTTTGCCCCCGATCACGAGCGATCAGCCGCAGAGATGCTTCGCGTATGCAAGCGCGGTGGAAAGATCGGACTTGCCAATTGGACACCGGAGGGTTTCATAGGCCAGCTATTCAAAGCCATTGGAAAGTATCTTCCTCCCCCGCCTGGCGCGAAGTCCCCCGCACTGTGGGGTGTACGCGCGCGAATCGCCGAATTGTTCGAGCCGCATGCTGCTTCCGTCGAGGCGGTGCAACGTCACTTCGTGTTCCGCTATCGCTCGCCCCAGCATTGGATGGAGGTCTTCGGTGGGTACTACGGCCCGGTGCTCAAGGCATTCGCCGCACTCAATACCCAGTCGCAAGCGGCCCTGCAACAAGATCTCCTGGCACTGATCGGGAAGTGCAATCGCGCAACGGACGGCACCATGATCGTTCCGAGCGAGTATCTTGAGATTGTCGTTACCAGGCGCTGAACACATGAGCGCTATTCAACAGCTTCGGTTTCTACGGATCGCACTGATCGCGGTCGGCGCAATCTTCATCGGTGGAATCTATCTATTGATGGTCGTCTGGCCGTCGGGATGGACATGGCACACCGGACACTCCCACTATCCGTTGATGATAGTCGGCATCTACGCGACGCTGGGCGTATTCCTTATCCTTGCAGCACGCAATCCACTCGAGCACCTCAGCCTGATCTGGTTCACGGTTTGGTCGAGCGTAGTACATGGCGCCATCATGACCTTCCAATCGCTGCAGGCATCTGAGAATCATGGCCACCTGCTAGGAGATGTGCCCGCTCTATTCATCGTGGCGGCGGTGCTTGCGGCTCTCACTCCTCGCAGACGCTTCGCCGAACACCCATGATTCGCAGACTCACAAACCCAGAATTGCATGTGCCGCGGGGCGCGAAATAGTTTGCCATTGAAAATGCATCACAAAAACTACAGACTTCGAGCCATGCACCGCGTCCTTCCCAAACGTTGAAATCGCCAGAGTAGATTTGCCAATGCTGACAGACCTCCACCCCCAATATGCATTCACCGCGCGAGTACAGCTCGCCGACACCATCGTCGTCGGTCAGAGTCCCCGGGGTCTTCGCCGCTATGTCCCGATCCTTGGCGGCCAAACAGCCCATGCAGCGATCGTGCATACTGAGCCCTCCCTGGGCCTTGCCGCAATATCGCAACCTTCGGCGCGTGTGTTGATCATGGCGTCGCTGCTCGGTTTCGATCCAGCGCTACCCTATCCGAATCGAGTCCAGGGGCTGAAAAATGCGAGTATTGCCTTGTGGGATGCTTGCGAGTCCGCGGTCCGCCTCGGGAGCCTCGATTCCGCTATACGCAAATTCAGCTCATTTGTTTCAATGGCCGGAAAGCGGAAGCGATCTACCGACGTTCAGTACTCGCCAAGCTGCCAACTCCCATGCAACTCATCGCGGCGCGCGTGCTGCCGTCGACCAGTCCCGCGAACGCCGCAGTTTCCTACCAAGAGAAGCAGCGGCGATGGGCTGCGGTACTGCCGATGAATTGAGTTCACTGTCGTGCGAGTTCCGCACGCCAAGAATGCTTATATTTGTGCAGTTAACTGTCGCAACGGAGCGTTATGGACCGCCGCACATTCTGTCTGGGCAGCGCTGCCGCCGCAGTATGCTGTCACGCCGAAGGTGTTTTCGCCGCGACCGGCACCGGTGCGACCGGCGCAGCCACTGCCAGCCGCAGCCCGGCCATCGCGTTGGATGAAATCGTGTTCGATTCTCGCTACGCCGAGTGCCGATCCTTCGCAGCGGCGGCGAGGCGGTCTGGGCACCAAACCATTGCGTTTGAAGGGGACGTCACGCCCCTGTGGCACGACATGCTGCGTCCACTATGGGCGGCGGGCCGCGGCTCAGTCGCTGGCATGACCACGCCCTCCAGCCTGTTCTGTCTGGAGCAGATGGCCAAAGACCACTGGAGGCACGTGGTGATTCGCATCGACCACCGACGCTCGCTCATCGGTTTTAGCCATCGCGTGACGGCGACCGAGCCCATGCTGAGCCGAACTTTTGCCGCCCTCAACCGCCGGCAGGATTGGCCCGAGCGTGTGATGGAGCTGCTTGGCAGCTGCGAGCGTGCGAAAGATCGACCGTGCTCCAGCGGCCCGGTATCGGATGATCTCTTAGATCCAAGCGTCGCATCGGGGGCGGACCTGGTCTCTTGGGTTATTTCTGCATGACGAATATTGGGGAGAGGGATCGGTGAAATTGCCGCCGGGAGTAAAGCCGAAGGAATTTTCCAGCGCGCTCGCCGAGTTCGAACAAGCCGTGGGCAAGCAGTGGGTGTTCACCAGCGACGAGGATGTGGATCTGTATCGCGATGCGTATTCGCCGTTCCTGCATGAGGCCGAGGAGCGGGTCGCTTCCGCTGCGGTGGCACCGTCCTCGACTGAGGAGGTGCAACAGATCGTGCGTACCGCCAACCGATATCGCATCCCCCTGTATGCTATTTCGACCGGGAAGAACCTCGGGTACGGCGGCTCCGCCCCCGCTTACTCGGGATGCGTCGTGGTCGACCTCAAGCGCATGAATCGTATCCTGGAGGTGAACGAGGCAAACGCATTCGCTTTGGTCGAGCCGGGGGTGAGCTATTTCGACCTGTATCACCACATCCGGCAACGGAATCTAAAGGTGTGGATTGATTGTCCTGACCCCGGCTGGGGTAGTGTCGTGGGCAACGCAATCGACCGCGGTGGCGGCTATACATCGGCGAACTATCGCAATCACTTTGATTCTCATTGCGGCATGGAGGTGGTCCTGCCGAACGGCGAGTTGTTGCGCACGGGCATGGGCGCGATTCCGAACGCCAAAACCTGGCAACAGTATAAATCGGGATGCGGGCCGTGGATCGACGGCATATTCTCTCAATCCAATTTCGGCATTGTCACCAAAATGGGGTTTTGGCTGATGCCGCAGCCCGAGGCGTATTTGCGATGCACCGTCTCGCTGTCGCACTACCGGGATCTCGGACCGCTCGTCGAGACGCTGAACTATCTCGAGAACGCGCGAATCACCTCGGGGTTCCCGGACATCGCCTCCCCGCTCAACGGTTATCCGCCGATCGGCCAGATTCAGCTGTTGTTCGAAAATGGACCGCCGACGATGACGGAGGAACATAAGAAGTTGCTGGGCGAGGTGAAACTCGGCTATTCCGGTGAACTCGAAGCCTATGGCCTCAAGGCGGGGATTGCCTATTGGGAGCTGTGGCTGAGTTTCCACGGGCCGATGGAAGTGATCGAAGCTCAGTGGCAGGCCGCGCAGCGGCATTTCGCGAAGATCGATGGCGCAAGATTTCGCATCGTCGACCGGCTGTCGCTGCCAATCGACCCTGCCAAAGCGGAGCAATACCACGAGCCGGAGTTCGGCATCCCGTCGTTGCGTGCGTTTTCGATCGGTGCGCGGACTCCCTGGAACCCGACACCATCGAAGGGCCATATGTGGTTCTCGCCCATCATTCCGCGCACCGGTGAGGCCATCATCGAGGCGAACCGGGTGTTCAGCGAGGCTGCACGGGACCTGGGTATGCCGTTGTTTGGAACATTCACGCTGCCAGCTTGCTTCTGGGAGCGTTCTTTCATTTTTATTCTGGCGACCCCAGTAACCGAGGATCCCGCCACCAACAAGCGCTATCGGGAAGGCTTCCAAAAATTGATCGAGATCGGAGGCCAACATGGCTGGGGTGAGTATCGCACCGCACCGGTTTTCCAGAAGGCAGTGATGGATGTTTATTCCTTCAATGACCATGCCTTACGGCGATTTCACGAAACACTCAAGGACGCGATCGATCCCAACGGCGT
This sequence comes from Gammaproteobacteria bacterium, assembly GCA_040002315.1. Classification (GTDB taxonomy): domain Bacteria; phylum Pseudomonadota; class Gammaproteobacteria; order Steroidobacterales; family Steroidobacteraceae; genus Bog-1198. Next base: position 25,937 of record JBDUEQ010000146.1, on the reverse strand, counting down.
ACTGTCGCCCGGTCGCTACGATATTTGGCCGAAGCACTTAAGAGGCACACAGTCATGAGGCCGCGGTCCCAACCCACGCCGAAGCGCCTGCAGGCGGCATCCATTGCGGCAGTCTGCGGACTCATTCTCTTGGCACCAGCATTCGCAGGGGAACTGACCGTTGCGCAGGTACAAGGGCGCGTCGTTTACGGAAAATGGTGCGCGCCGTGCCACGATCCCGGCATCACGCATCCCGGAACGCACGCATTGACCGTGAAGTACCAAGGAGTCAAATCCGGCGTGCTGCTCGAATGGACCGACCTGCCTCCGGCAATGGTGAGGATGTTGGTGCGCCACGGGATCTCGGTCATGCCACAATTCCGAAAGACGGAAATCACCGACGCGGAGCTTGAAACGCTCGCCGCTTACCTGTCCAGGAATACTCGTCAGTAGGCAGTTTTCACACCCATGCGGCTCCATCCCACCGGCAAATTCGACAACCATCCGGCGAAATACCAGCACATCAGTGTGATGCCCTTGTCTGCGGCCATGGGGGCGGAAGTACGCGGCGCGCAGGCAGCTGAGGTCACTGATGCACAGTTCGCGGAGATCGCGCGCGCGCTGTTCCGGCACAAGATGATTTATCTGCGCAATCAGACGCTCACGCACCACGATCACGAGGCCTTCAGCCTGCGATTTGGTCCTTTCTCAGAGGACGCCTACACCCAGGGCGTACCAGGACACCGAAACGTACATCCGCTGATCAAGGAGGCCGCTGATTCTTCCAGAATGGTATTTGGTGAAGGCTGGCATACGGACTCGCCTTTTCTGCCGGAGCCGCCGGCAATCACGACTCTACGGTCGGTTGAGATTCCCCCTTTCGGCGGTGACACCACCTGGGCCAACTCGGCCTTGGCCTATGCCATGCTGAGCGAGACCTATCGCCGGATGATCGACGGCCTGAAGGTACATTTCTCGCTGCGCGATGTGCTGAAGGCGTCGCAGGAAGCAGTTGAGGTAAGCGACAGCCCCATCGGCCGTCTCGCTGCCACGCGTGATGCCGCCAAGCTCTCAGATGATCTGCTACGCAAGATTAGGGGCAATGTTCACCCGATCGTACGCACACACGCCGTGACCGGAGAGAAGGCCTTGTACGTCGACCCTTCCTATGGCATCGGTATTGAGGGCATGGCGCCCGAGGAATCGGCACCGATCATGCGATTCTTAACCGGGCATCTCACTCAACCCGTGTTCGGTTGCCGGCTACGCTGGGAGCCGAAAATGCTTGTGCTTTGGGACAACCGGCTTTGCGTTCACCAGGCTTACAACGACTACCAAGGCTACCGTCGCGAGTTGTACCGCACTACGGTGCGCGGCGAGAAGCCGGCCTGAGCACAGATAGGCGTCGCGCATATTCGTCTCTAATTTAATGTAATCAATGACTTATTGATTCCAGTCGACTCGATCCATCGCGCCAAAGCATGACGGGGCAGGATCTTCCATCGAGAGACCTGCGTCGGCGCAGATCGAAATGTCCAAAGAGCATACCCACTTTCCAGCGCAACGCGCTCTAATACCAAGGGTAGGTTCACCTGGATTGAATTGGCGTGGGCGTAACAGACAATCGAGGCTTCGTCGCCGGCATAGCCGCCCGGTATGGACATCGGCTGCGCCGATTTCTGTCGGTGAGGTTGCGCAATGCTGCTGACGTGCCGGACTTGGCGCAAGAGGTTTTCCTGCGTCTATTGCGCGTCGAGGGGTACGAAAGTATTCGCAGTCCCGAAGCCTACCTCTTTACTATTGCAAGTCACGTGATTCATCAGCATGCGGCGCGGCGATCGAGCGAGCCTGTATCAATTGATATTGCGGAAGTCCTCTCAGAGCTCAAAGCGCCATCGAGCGAAGACCCCCCTGATCAAGTCGCTCACGCCCAGCAGCTCGACGAACTCGAACGGATCCTCGCCTACCTCCCCACGCGCGTGGCGACCGCCCTCGTTCTGCATCGAGTGGCGGGATATTCTGTCCAGGAGGTCGGAGACGAACTGGGCGTGTCGAGGGAAACAGCCAAGAAGTATCTGGCGCGTGCGGTCCAGCACTGTCAAAATTTGCGCGTTCGAGAGAGCCAGTAGGCAATGAAGATCGGAGCCTCCAGCGTGAAGACCCATCCGTCAATCGTCGCAGAGGCATCAGTCTGGTTCATTGAGTTCCGCGCCGGGGACGTAAACGGTGAAGCGCGCCTCCGTTATATCGAGTGGCTGCGGCGCTCGCCCGAACACATCCAAGCATATTTAGAAGTATCCGGAGTGTGGGCCGAACTCCCCACATCAGATCCTGAAGCCAGGATCGACATCGCTTCCCTGCTCGCCCGTGCGCGAAGCGAAGCCGACGTCATTGCGCTATCGCCAGCAGGCGCTCCTCCCTCGAGCGCCCCACCACGCTCTGAGCCCGAGCCATTCTGGCATCAGCGTCGGCGCGCGATGCTGGCCTTGGCTGCGGTCGGCCTCCTTGCTTTGGCCGTCATTGGGTTTTGGGGCAGCGATCTCAGCGGGGCTTACGTTACTGGAATCGGCGAGCAGCGAACCATCCAGCTTGCCGACGGGTCGACTGTTGAGCTCAATGCGCGCTCGAGCATTCGAGTTCACCTCACGGATCATCAACGCGACGTCGCGCTGCTCGAAGGCCAGGCACTGTTTCGTGTCGCAAAGGACAAGCATCGACCATTTGTGGTTAGTGCCGGCGACGCTCAAGTGCGTGCAGTCGGCACAGAATTCGATGTCTACAGAAAACATGTTGCTACGGTCGTGACGGTCGTCGAAGGGCGCGTTGAAACCTATGACGCATCAGGCAGAGCCGGCACCGTACCGATCTTTTTATCTGCGGGCGAACAGCTCACCGTTCTACCGAACACTGTGACGAAGCCGATGAAGACCGACACCATGGTCGCCACCGCCTGGGTTCAGAGACGCCTGATGTTCGAAGAGACGCCTCTGCGCGATGTGGCAGAGGAATTCAACCGCTACAATCGGCGACCGTTGGCCATCGGCGATCCCGAACTTCAGAAACTCAAGATAAGCGGCATCTATTCGTCGACCGATCCTGCGTCACTAATCAATTTCCTTCGCAGCCAGACCACGATCGAGGTCGTCGAAACGGAGAACCAAGTGCGCGTCGTCCGCCGCGACTCACACTAGCCATACCCACTTTTTATGTGACAACGCTCTACCGTCATGAAGACTGGCGGCCCTGTTGGCCGGCCAACATCGAAAACCTCTCAAGAGGTACGGGAGCGTTTATGCGTATTGCAGTAGTTGCGGCGGCCATCTCTCTATCCATCGTCGGCTTATCCATGGCCGATAGTGCGATTGCCTCAATGCGAAAGCCAACTCACATCGTGGCGCAAGGTCTCGGGCCGGCGCTCAAACAACTGGCGCAAAGCCGCGGATTGCAGGTTCTCTACCTGTCGAACACCGTTCGTGATGTGCGGACTCGGGGCGCAGACGGTGACATTACTGCTGATGAAGCCTTCGATCAGCTGCTCACGGGCACGGGCCTCACATACCGCTATCTGGACGAAAAGACGGTGACCGTCGTCCCGTTGAGCGAACCCTCCTTCTCGGAGGGTGCCGGCGTGTCATTGCAAACGACCGGCAGCGAGGCTCTCACGGCCGAACCGGCTGCGCCGAAGTTGAAGAGTATTTCCGCCGACAGCTATTTGCTGGCTCAGGCGGTACCCACTGGCTCGCAGCAGGCGGTTGCGGCGCAAGCGGACTCTCAACCTTTGGAGGCCATCATCGTCACGGGATCGCGAATCGCTGCGCCGAACGAAGTCAGCACGAGTCCCATCCAGGTCATCACTTCGCAGTCCATTCAGGTTTCGGGCAAGACCGACATCAGTGACATCATCAACCAATTGCCGCAGAACTTTAACAATGACCTCGGCCAAGATCTCGGCAACGGCACGAGCGGCTTGACCACGGCGGGGGGCGTCGCCACCGCGGATTTGCGAGGTCTCGGTCCGAACCGCACCTTGGTGCTCGTCGACGGCCGCCGGCTTGGCGTGGGTTCACCGAATACCGCCATCTCCTCGCCGGCGCCCGACCTCGACCAAATCCCAGCAGGACTGGTTGATCGCGTCGAAGTCGTCACCGGAGGCGCATCGGCCGCCTACGGCTCAGATGCCATCGCGGGGGTGGTTAACTTCATCATGAAGCGCAACTTCCAAGGCTTCCAGGTGGATGGGCAATTGGGAGAGAACTGGCACGACAACAACAACACCTTCGCACAGGGTTTGGTGCAGCAGTTCGGCTACGCACCGCCCACGGGCACGGCCAAGGACGGGCGTAACCGCAGCTTCGACCTGCTGATGGGAACGAATTTTGCGGACGGCAACGGCAATGTGACGGCCTACTTGAGTTATCGACACGCCGACCCCGTCGCGAGCAGCCAGCGGGACTTCGGCGCCTGCCAGTTGTTTCCGAACTTCGACAACGACGGCAACGTCAATGGCGTCTCGTGCAACGGGTCATCGAATTCGAACTGGTTTCAACCTACAGGTGGTACCAACGCCGGCTCGGTATACAGCGTGTCCGGGCATGCCTTCGTCCCTTATGGCAGCGTCGCAACCACGCCTCCGGCGGTCTACAATTCGCAACCATTTATCTTCATGACCCGCGAGGACGACCGATACAACGCAGCCTTCATGGCGCACCAAGCGATCACGGAGTACTTTCAGCCCTACACCGAATTCTTTTTCATGGACGACAAGACACATCAACAGGTAGCACCGGCTGCCCTGTTCAAAGACAGCAATCCGCTCGATCCGACCGGCGCCGGCGACTATTACGTCAATTGCAGCAACCCGCTATTGACTGCGCAGCAACGAGGGATCCTGTGTACTCCGTCGCAGATTGCCGCTGATACGGCAACTCCAGGCTCGGCCACCGCGCAGGTGAGAATCGGCCGCCGCAACCTCGAGGGCGGCGACCGCTTCATCGATTTCGAGCATACGAACTATCGCGCGGTGGTCGGCAGCAAGGGTACTTTCGCCGATGCCTGGAGCTATGACGTCTATGGGCAATACTTTTACACGTCGTTTTCCGACTCCAATCAAAAATACTTAAGTTATGCGGGCATCGGCAACGCTTTGCTGGTGACCGGCACGGCGGCCAATCCGAGATGCATCAGCGGCGGCGGATGCGTCCCGTATAACATTTTTGCCGATGGCGGCGTGACACCTGCGCAGCTCAACTACCTGTACCAATTAGGCACGGCTCAGGGGGCCTCGACGCTGCGCACTCTACACGCGGACGTGACGGGCAGGCTCGGCAACTATGGCATTGCCTCCCCGTTCGCGACCGAAGGCGTGGGCGTCAACGTGGGATTCGAACATCGGAACGATCACGAATTCCTGCAGCCCGACTCCGCCGAGGAGAGCGGCTTGCTGTCCGGATTCGGCAGCGCCGTGGCACCGATCGATGCCAGCGTCTCCGTCAAGGAGGAATTCATCGAATTGCGGGCGCCGCTGGTGCAAGACAAGCCAGGCGCGAAAGAGCTGTTGTTCGATACGGGCTACCGTCGCTCGGACTACTCAATCGCGGGAGTCACCAATACTTACAAATTTGAAGTGCAATACGCACCAATTGCGGATTATCGATTCCGCGCCTCATTTGATCGCGCGATTCGCGCCCCGAGCGTTGCCGAACTTTTCACGCCGCCGATCGTCGGTCTTGCCGCGGTAGGTAACGACCCCTGTGCCCCGCCCATCTCCTTCTCGCTGCTGCAATGTCAGCGCACGGGTGTAACCGCCGCGCAGTACAACAGCGGTTCGATTCCCCAGGGGACGGCGTCGCAGTTGTCGCAGGAAACGAGCGGCAACGCGGGTCTGAAGCCGGAACAGGGTGATACCTACACCATCGGCGTAAACTTTGCGCCCAGCCAAATCGCGCATCTCACCGGAAGCATCGACTACTTCCACATCCAGGTAAAAGATGAGGTCGGCACGATCCCGTATCTGGTAATTGTCTCCAATTGCGCCAACACGGGGGATCCGACTTACTGCAGCCAGATCGTGCGTCAGCCCGGCACCGGCAGCCTGACCGGCAACACGGTAGCGGGCGGCGGCTTTGTCGTCCAGAAACTGTACAACCTCGGCACCGCGGTGAACAGCGGCATCGATGTGCAGATGAACTACAAACTTGACCTGCCGCCGGGCTTCGGCGGCGTGTCGTTTGCACTCAACGGCGCCTACCTGCTGCATAACGAGTCCGAGCCGCTGCCGGGCGCGCACACCTATGATTGCGCCTCGCTGTTTGGCTTTACTTGCCAGACCATCAATCCGCGCTGGCATCACATCTTCCGAACGACGTGGGATACACCCTGGGACGTCTCGGCATCCCTCACGTGGCGATACATCGGCTCGGTTTCGCAAGACAACAACAGCGGGGATCCGACCCTGCATTTCGCGACCTTTGGCGCATTCGATTTCTATAACGCGAGAATCCCCTCCTTCAACTACATTGACTTGGAAGCGACATGGAACGTCAACAAGATCTTGCAGATACGCGCCGGGGCCAATAACGTGCTCGATAAGGATCCACCGATTATCAACACGGATATAGCGCCGGGCGGCGCGGCAAACACCTACAGCGCCTACGACATGTTCGGTCGTCAGCTGTTCGTGGCGTTTACGGCAAAATTCTGAGCGCCTAGAGCCCGCTGAGCCAGTTCCTGGTCGCGCCCACCCCGCGGCGCGACCAGGCCACAGCGATCTCTGCCCGGAGGAGGACGCAAGGTGGCTATTGGTACCCCGTAGAATCGAAATGAAGTGCACGACCCGATCGCATGGTCAGTATGGCAAGGTTTACGGAGCGTTTGAGGGGAAGCGGACACTCGATGAAAATATACAACGCGCTTTATTCACGTCACTGTTTGTCGTACACCGCTACGTCGTGAGTCGTGCCGCCCTTGGCGGTCTTCATCGCCGTAGATAGAGTCAGCACCTTGCCGCCTCCTGAAATCGTGCGCGTCGTGGTGCCGACGATTTTTCCGTCCTTCTTCAGCTGAGCCTTGACGGTGCCGCCATTCACTTTCTTCAACGAGAGCGTATCGAATTCGGACGATCCCATGAAGGCAATGTCCTTGCTGTCGTAAGTCAAGATTGCACTTTGCGATACTGCAGTCCCGCCGGACGCGACACCGCCTACCTTCATCTCTGTGCCGCCGGCAGCTGCGGAATAAGTTCTGGTCATGGATTTCGGCGCGCGGTCCCCGTGAAACTTCGATTTTTCCAAATTGAGCGTCCAAGTGCCGATGATCGGGTCCGCGCTGTTGGCCGCTGATGCCGCCGTGGTCGCGCCGAAAGCGAAAATGGTGCCGATGGTCAGCAATTTCAGTAATTTATTCATGATTCCCTCTTCGGTCGGATATTGTTCATTAAAAGTGCGGCAATGCCCTTGAGCACCGAGTATGCGCTGGATTGCGCACCAAAACGAACCGCCGACCATGCGCGCAGGGCAATTCTACGGGGATTCACGAATATCCGATTCTGAGGATCCAGTTCGGATTTCTGGCGGTAGCGCTGATGCGGGTGCAGGAGCATGTTGCCTACTCCGATCGGCTACAATGGCTGATGCATTGGTTCTGGAATCGCTACTCCCTGCCCTCGCTGATCTTCTACCTAATTGCCGGGCTGGCTTCGCCGGCATTTGCGGCCGGTTCGACGGGCAATGTGATAATTCGCCACGCGATCATCGTTGATGTAGAGCACGCGCGCACCTTCGCCGATCGCGCGGTAGTTATCCGGAGAGACACCATCGTTGCTGTGGGCGCTGATGACACCATTGCACGCACATGGCGGGCCGACCGGACAATCGAGGCGCACGGCCGGTACCTGATTCCCGGTTTATGGGACATGCATGTGCACTTCGGGGGCGGCCCTGACCTGATCGAAGAGAACAAGGCGCTGCTGCCGCTGTATGTGGCGTATGGAATCACCAGCATCCGCGACTGCTCAGGTGACTTGCCCGACCAGGTGCTTGCGTGGCGTCGCGACATTCTCGAGGGCGAACTGCTGGGGCCGCAATTGTTCAGTTCGGGCGCCAAAATCGAAGGCATCCATCCCGTCTGGAAGGGCACCCTTGAGGTGGGCAACAAAGCCGACGTGGACGCTGCCATCAGTCGATTACAGCGCGATCGGGTGGATTTCATAAAGATCACCGACAGCACAATCGCGCCACCATTGTTTCTGTATGCCATATCGCGTGCCCATAGCCTTGGCATACGTACCTCCGGGCACATCCCGATGGCGCTGACCGTGGGCCAAGCTGTCGAGGCCGGCATCAGCTCGATAGAGCACATGGACTACGCCTACAAGGCAGGGGTGAAGGACGAAGCCGCCATCGCAGCGGACTTCGCGGCGGGTCGCATTGATCGGGCCGAAGCCAATCGCCGCATTGACGTCGGATTTGACCAGGGCACTGCAATGGCCGCCTACCGCAACCTTGCGCAGAAGGGAGTCTTTGTCACACCGACGCTCAATGGCGGCCGGATTCTCGATTGGTTGGATACCGACACGCACGACAAGGATCCGTATCTTGCGTATATCGGGCCCAAGCTGCGTAAGACCTACGCATGGCGCATCGAACGAGCCAACAAGGCGAGCGCCAACGAAATCCTCGCTCGCCACGCGCATTTCGAGCGCGTGGCTGCAGTACTGCCGATGTTGCAGTCAGCGGGCGTGACGATCATGGCGGGCACAGACGCGGGTTTCCTGAATTCTTTCGACTACCCCGGAATTGGTCTGCATGAGGAGTTGACCCTTTTCGTCAACAAAGGATTGACCCCGGCGCAGGCTCTATCGGCGGCCAGCCGGGCCGGCCCAGCCTGGTTTGGAAAACTCGACCGCTATGGTTCCGTCTCCGAGGGCAAGGCCGCAGACCTCGTGTTGCTCAACCGCAATCCACTCGAGGACATCAACGCCACGCGCGCCATCGACACAGTGATCATGCGTGGCCAGGTGTATGACCGTGCAAGACTGGATGCGCTGCTCGACGAGGCAAAGGCGAGAGTGTCGGCCTGGAATGCACAGTGATATTCCAGACCCTTCAGGTCTCTATTCTCCCAATCAATTGCCCCTGCCGCACCGGACTCTCGGCTTCCACGAGAATAGTGAGCCGTCCTGCTCCGGGCGAAGTGACTTCCATGCTGGCTTTTTCGTACATGACCTCAGCGAGAACGGCACCTGGCGATACCAATTCTCCGCTTTGAAATAGCCAAGTCGCGATAACGGCGTCGCCGTCCTCGCCCCACAGGTCTACGGGAATGATCACGTCCATCATTCGACCTTGTCGTGGCATAAGCGCGTAGAGGCTTCGACGATCTTGGCGGCGCTCGGCAGCAGCGGATGCTCGAGGGCGGGTGAATACGGAATCGGCACGTCAGGATGGGTAATTCGAGCCGGCGCGGACAGCCAATCCACGTCGCCTTCGCAGGCGCCGGCGATGACCTCGGCACTCACGCCAAAACTGCGGTAGTCATCATCCACGACAATGAGCCGGCGGGTCTTGGCCACTGATGCAGCAATGGCCTCGCGATCCAGCGGTGCAATGCTGCGCAAATCGATCACTTCGGCCTCGATGCCCTGCGCGGCTAATGTGGTGGCCGCTTGCAGCGCCAGATGAACCGTGAGGCCTAAACCTACGAGCGTGATGTCGCGGCCGGGTCGCACCGTCGCCGCCCGGCCGATCGGAACCGTGTACATTTCTGACGGTACATGAACGATGGAGCCGGGTACGGTGCCCAGCCATCCCATGCCCTGCAATGCCTTGTGAAACATGAACACCACCGGATTCGCGTCCGCGATGGCGCTCAGCATCAAACCCTTGGCGTCGTACGCGTTCGACGGCATCACGACCTTTAATCCGGGAAGATGTGCAAAGGTCGCGTACAGGCATTGAGAGTGCTGTCCGGCATCGCCATAGCCGCCGCCCACGGAAGTCATGAGCACCATGGGGCAACACACATGGCCGCCGGAAAAGTAGCTCTGCTTCGCCGCCAGGTTGTAGATCGCATCCATACAGACACCGAAGAAATCTACGAACATGAGTTCGACGATGGGACGCATACCCGCTGCGGCAAGACCCACCGCGGCGCCGATGAACGCGGTCTCGGAGATCGGTGTGTCGCGCACCCGCGCGGCACCAAAGCGCTCGAGCAGGCCTTGCGTCGTGCCAAACACGCCGCCCAGCGCGCCGATGTCCTCGCCGAGTACGATAACCTTGGGATCGGCATCCATCGAGAGCCCGATTGCCTCGCTCATGGCTTTCGCGATGGTCAGGCGACGCGTGGGCGCCGCGGTGGCGGTGGCGGTGGCGGTGGCGGTCATTGACTCTCTCCCAGTTTCAGCTGAAGACGGTTTCGAACGCGGACTCGACGGCGGGATAGTCAGACTTGCGCGCGAATTCCAGTGCGTCCGCAACCGCGCGCCCGGCGCGGCGTTCAATCGACTCAAATTCCACCACGGATATTCCGGCATCGGCAAGTCGCCGGCGGTACACGATCAGAGGATCGCGCGCCTGCAGGTCGGCTACCTCGCCGCCAGGCCGATAGCCCTCCGCGTCGCCCATGAAATGCCCCTCCAGGCGCCAGGTCTCGATCTCGATCAGGGTCGGTCCGCCGCCGGCGCGCGCTCGATGAACTGCATCGCCCGCCGCGTCGTAAATGGCATCGATGTCATTGTCCGGGACGAAGCGGCCCGGCATACCGTAGGCCGCCGCACGATCGGAGTTTCGCGCGATGGCCGTGGAAGTGCGCTTCGCCACGGAGATGCCCCAGGCGTTATCTTCGATGACGAATATCACCGGCGCCTTCCATACCGCGGCGAGATTTAGGGATTCGTGAAACGCACCTTGATTGGCGGCGCCTTCGCCGATAAAGCTCACCGCTACCGCGTCGCTGCCCGCAAGCTTCGCAGCCAGCGCTGCCCCCACGGCCGGCCCCATGCCTTGCGCCACGATCCCAGAGCAGCAGAAATTGACGGCCGAGTCGAACAGATGCATATGGCCGCCGCGCCCGCCGGACAATCCATCGCGCTTGCCGAAAATCTCAGCAGTCATGGCATTGAGCGCAACACCCTTGGCAATGGCGATGTGATGCGCGCGATGCGTCGCTGTCACGGAATCGTCGTGGCGCAGATGCGCGCACACCCCTACCGCGCAAGGCTCCTGGCCGCTCGATAAATGCATTTCCCCAGGAATAGGTCCCTTAGCCATGTTGAACAGCGGCTGCTTGCCCTCAAGATATGCCAACTTAATGGCCTCCTCGAAATAGCGGCTCGTAACCATTTGCTCATACATCCTAAGTCGCACGTCACGTTCCGCTGGCACGATTCACCTCCGTCTGGTTGTAGCCCACTGCGCGCAGCGCCTCGGACACGCCGTCGAGGGCCTGCGGATCTTCGATGGTGGCCGGAGTAGCGAAGGATTCGCCGTCGGCGATGCGGCGAATCACGGAGCGCAGAATTTTGCCCGAGCGGGTCTTTGGCAACTTTTCCACAATGACGATAGTCTTGCAGGCCGCGATGGCGCCTATCGCATCGCGGATCATGCGCGCGACCTCTGCGATGACGTCCGCGGAAGCGCGCGTTACGCCGGATTTCAGTACCAGCAAGCCCACCGGCACCATTCCCTTGATGGCATCGGCGGCACCGATGACCGCGCATTCGGCCACGTCGGCATGTTCGGCCATGACTTGTTCGATGCCGCCGCTGGAGAGCCGATGTCCTGCCACGTTGATAATGTCATCGACGCGGCTCATGACATGCACGAAGCCCTCGACGTCGATGAAACCCGCATCACCCGTGAGATAGAATCCAGAATGGGCGGCAAGGTAGCTCGCAGCGAGCCCTGCGTCGTTCTTCCACAGGGTCGCAAGGCATCCTGGCGGCAACGGCAATCGAATGCATATGTCGCCGACGACACACGGCGCTTGAGGCTCGCTCTGGGAATTCAATACCGCGAATTGATAGCCGGGCACCGCGTGTCCCGCGCTTCCGTGCCGCACCGCTCGTTCGCCCAACCCTAAGCAGGTGGCTAATGCCGGCCAACCCAGTTCGGTCTGCCACCAATTGTCGATTACGGGTACTTGGCAATGGCCTTCCGCCCAGCGCACCGTGTCAGGATCCGCGCGTTCGCCGGCCAGGAAAACGGCGCGCAGCCGTCCCACGCCGGATTGGAGCTGCAACCCTTGCGGATCTTCGCGCTTGATGGCACGCAGTGCCGTCGGCGATGTAAATAGCACCTGCACCCGATGCTCGCGAATTACTCGCCAAAAGGCGCCCGCATCCGGTGTTGCCACCGGCTTGCCTTCGTAGAGAATGGTCGTGCAGCCGGCGATGAGCGGGGCGTACACGATGTAGCTGTGCCCTACCACCCAGCCGATATCCGAGGCAGCCCAGAAAATCTCGCCCGGCTCCATGCCAAACACATGGCGTAGGCTCCAAGCCAACGCCACCGCGTGGCCGCCGTTATCGCGCACCACGCCCTTCGGAATCCCCGTAGTGCCGGAGGTATAGAGAATGTACAAAGGATCGCTCGCCCCGACCGGCACGCAGGCAGCCGGCGCCGCACGGGCTACCGCGTCGTGCCAATCAAGATCGCGCGGACGATGAAGTTCAGCGCGTAACTCACGCCGCTGCAAGATCAAGATGCTAGTCACCTGATGTGCCGCCTTCTCAAGCGCGGCGTCCAACAGGGGCTTGTACGCCACGACGCCCTTGGGCTCGATGCCGCAGGACGCGCTCAACACCACGCGCGGCTTGGCATCATCGATGCGCTTGGCGAGTTCGGGTGCGGCAAAGCCGCCGAACACAACGCAATGCACCGCACCGATGCGCGCACAGGCCAGCATGGCGACCACGGCCTCGGGGATCATCGGCAGATAAACGACCACGCGATCGCCGCGGCACACACCCAACTCGCGCAGCACACCAGCGAATCGCGCAACATCGTGCTGCAGTTCCCGGTAGGTAAAGCGTCTTGTTGTGCCGGTGAGCGGACTATCGTAGATCAATGCCGGTTGATCGCCGCGCCCCGCCATTACATGCCGATCGAGGGCGTTGAAGCAGGTGTTTAAGGTCGCGTCCGGAAACCACTCCGCCAGACCACAAGCCTTGCGTTTAAAGGTCTCCTTGGGTGCCTGATACCAGCTGACGGCGCTCGCCGCCTCAGCCCAAAACCGGGCGGGGTCCTCAATGCTGGCTTGATAGGTGGCCGCGAAGGCTGTCATCGCTGGGATTCAGGCCGCAGTCGCCAGCTTGTCTACCAATTCATAGTCGAGCACCGAGGCGATACTGTCGTCGGCGTTTAAGAACAGCACGGGACCGAAGTTGGTGAAAAGCAATTCGGTATATTCCGGAAAGCTGGTCATGTCGTGCACTGAGCCGATCGGCTCGTAGCCGTATACGCCGGCAAGCGCGGTTCCCATGCGATAGTCCATGCGGCCCTTGAGCATGAAGTACTCTCCTGCGCCCAAGTGCTTGTGGCGCGGAATGAAACTGCCCGGTTGGCAGCGGAACAATACCGTCCATCGGCCGGTCTCGGGACTGGTAAACAGACGCTTCAAATCGATGCCCGCAACGACGGGCACCCACTCAAGGTCCGCACCGTCGCGCATTACTTCCGGTATGTTGAGGTCAGTCATGATCGGTCTCCCTGTGATTCTATTGGTCACGCGCTCGCCCGTTGCGTGCTGCCGACTTCAATAACGGACATTGAACTCGACACCGAAGGTACGGGGCGGCGCCAGACTGCCGAGCACCGTGGAGCCGATGATGTCGCCGTTGAAGATTTTGTTGGTGGCCACGACTTCATTGGTGGCATTATCGATGTAGGCCGCCACATTCCACTTGCCCGAGGTTCCGGTATAGGTGGCCCGCCCCTTGAGCCACCCGTAGCTGCGCTCAGACAAATCCTGCACATTGAAGGCCGAGAAGTAAATCCTGTCCTGCCAGGCGTAGTCGACGCGCAAGGTGATACCACTCTGGTCGCGCAAATCGAATTGATACTGCGCGCCCAGCGTCGCCTTCAAATCGGGCGCACGCGGCAGCTTCTTGCCGCTCAGCTGCTGTACGCCGAGTGCGGGGTATTTAGGATCAAGCAAGGCGCCATCGGTGAATTCGGCGTCCAGCCAGGTAAGGTTGGCGTCGATGCGAAATGCCTGTGTCGCGAGCCACGAGGATTCGAGTTCGAGGCCTTCGACCTTGGCCTTGGCGGCATTTCGAATAATGACGTTGTTGTTCTGTACATCCTGTACCTGCAGATCGGTGTAATCGTAATAAAATACCGCCGTGTTCAGGCGCAGCCGGCGATCGAACAGGGTGAGCTTGACACCCGCCTCGTAGTCCCAGATCTGCTCCGGCTTGTAGGGATCGTTCTGGTAGCTGCCCGGATTGAAGCCGCCGGACTTGAATCCCTTCGACGCCGACGCATACAGAAAGGTGTTAGCGTTGAGTTCATAGTTCAGGCCCAACTTGGGAGTAAACGAGTTGAATCGCGTGTCTGCGAATGACGCCACGTTGTCGAACGCCGTTACCGGCGCATTGACGAACACTACGTCGTTACCGCCGCCGCGCAGCTCGCTGCTGTAGCGGCCACCCACCACGAGTTGAAGCTTTTCGGTAAAGTAGATCGTGCCCTCGCCAAAGCCCGCGTAAGCTTGGGTGGTAGTCTTACCGTTGAGCTTTAGAAGACAGCAATCCGGGGTATTAGGCAGCCCGAAAAGCGCATTGGTAAAGGGCAGAAAATATTCATTGCGAATAGGATTGGCTTCGTCGAAGTAGTACGCGCCCAAAATCCATTGAAAAAATCCGCTGTTGGGTGAGCTGAGCTGAAACTCCTGCGAGAACTGGTGCTGGTCCTCCTCGCGCAATTGATCCACGCCGAATACCGGAGACACGTCGAGATCGTCACGGTTGTAGGGGCGGGTCTTCCGGTAGGCGCTCAGGGAGCTCAAGGCATAATCGTCAATATTCCACACCAGTTTTCCGGAGATACCCTCGCTGTAGGGCTTATTGAAACCCTGTATGTCCGAGCCGTAGCTGCGGGCATAGGGTGCGGATCGAATGGAGGGCGGCACCAGAGCCTGGTAAACAGGGTCTGTCGACGTGCCCGGCCCAAAGTAATGCCACACCACTCCATCGTCATTCGCTTCGTAGTAGTCGGCCTTGATGGTGGCATTCAAGGTGTCGAGGATTCTTGCGGTGACAGTGATGCGCGCCATCCACGCATCCTGGTCCTCGGCGTCACTCTTGACGGAACCTAATCCCGCGGGATCCACAATCGGCCGGTATAGCGTGGTATAGCCCTTGTGCGAATCGTGCTCCACGGCGATGCGCACGCCGATGCGATCATTCAACGGCCCACCGATGGCGCCCATTACCCGGTAGGCATCATAGTTCCCAACATCGAGCCGGCCTTCCGCCTCAAAATCGTTGGTCGGTCCTTTAGATATCACGTTCACCGACCCGCCGGTGGCGTTGCGGCCGTACAAGGTGCCCTGCGGACCGCGCAGCACTTCAACGCGCTCGACGTCGAGAAACGCGGGCACCGCGCCGGCACTGCGGGAGATGTAAACACCATCCGAATGAAACGCGGTCGAACTGTCTGAGCCGCCTATCACCGAGGAGTAGCCGATGCCTCGGATATAGATTTGCGCCTCGCCCTGAAACAGGCTGACCAACAGGCTGGCATTCGCGTTGGCCATGTCGCCGATTCCGACGATGGTTCGTTCTGTCAGGTCCTCGTCGGAATATGCGGTCACCGCGGCGGCCGTTCTTTGCACATCGGTGGTACGCCGTTCCGCCGTTACGAGGATGGGTTCGAGGCCTACGGAAGACTCCTCGGCAGCCGCCTGAGCCCAGGTTTCCGGCGCGCCACCCAATAGGCCCACTGCCAAAACGCAGCAAAGCATGCTCACGCCAGCCTTAAACATAGTCGTCCCCCTTCAGAGCCAATGATCAATTGGTTGTATTGGCTAGCCTAGGCGTCGCATTCGGGCCAATCCTGGTAGCGGGCGCATGTCGACCCGTCTCAGAGGGAACTCACGGTTGACGGGGAGTCGACCTGGTGTAGTCTACGTAGGCGTGATTACAACAATAGCGAAGCTTTAGGGCATGCTTGCATATCCGCTCCCGGGGGATTCACGGGCACCTGTAAAGGCTTGGTCGGCGGGACAATTCCCTGCAAGTCAGCGCTACGATGCCTGGGCGAACACGCTCAGCCAGTACTTTCTACCGTGGTCGATCACTTCGCGCAGCCAGCAGACCTGCGAGGCTGCGGTGCGTCAGTACGACTTCGGCAGCTGCAAGCTCATTCACTGCAATAGCGACCCGTTGAGCGGCATTCGGACGATCGGTGACATCGGTCGCACCGACGGCCACTTCTTCAACGTGCTGTACGTGGTCTCCGGTGTCGAGTATCTGCGCTTCCACGATCGCGACGTCACGCTGCGCGCGGGTGAATATGTGTTGTGGGATTCGCAGCGCCGGATCGAATTTACGCTGTTGGATCCACTCGAGAAGCTGACCTTCATGGTCCCCGCCTCTCTCATGCGGTCTCTCATGCCGAACGCTGAGGACTATGTTGGCGTAGCGCTGTCTTGCACGCATGGAATCGGCGGATTGTTCGCCAATCACTTGCGAGCGTTGGGCCACGCGCTGTGGAACATGCACGAGTACGATGCGGTGCAGATCGTGAACCCCACGCTCGATCTTCTGGCGAGAGCCCTGGGCTCTGTGCCCTGCCGCAAGCGTCCGAACATGCGTCACGCGACGTTGCGCCGCCTGCGCGAATACATCATCGAAAATCTAGCAGACCCAAATCTGACGCCGACTCGAATCGCCGCCGCTAATCACGTCTCGGTACGTTACCTGCACATGCTGTTCGGAGAAATAGGCAGCACGGTCTCGGACTGGATTAGAGCGCGGCGCTTGGAGCGTTGTCGCTCCGATCTATCCAATCTGCAACTCGATCATCAAACCATTACCGAGATTGCATACAAGTGGGGATTCGCGGATTCCGGCAACTTTGGCAAGGTATTCCGCAAAGCCTACGGTCAATCGCCGCGCGCTTACCGACAGACTCGGTCGCGTCGGGTATAGGGCGGCCACCTAGCAAGACCGTGGCGGATGCCGCACTGGAGTGGCGCGTCATTCCGGAGCGTTTGGCTTTTTATAGAAAATGGGGTGTTCCGGCAGCCGCGCCAAATCAACTTTTCGGCCTTGGGCAA
Source organism: Gammaproteobacteria bacterium (assembly GCA_040002315.1). Taxonomy (GTDB): domain Bacteria; phylum Pseudomonadota; class Gammaproteobacteria; order Steroidobacterales; family Steroidobacteraceae; genus Bog-1198. The sequence goes on along the minus strand of JBDUEQ010000146.1, from coordinate 8,678 downwards.
TGACGGCAGCGATCTTCTCAATGTTGTGTATATCCGCCAAAGGATCAGCGGTAAGCAGAACAAGATCCGCGACTTTACCTTTCTCGACGGTTCCCAGATCCTTCGAGCGCAGCGCCGCTCCTGCGCCATTGGCGGTTGCCGCGACCAAAGCTTTCATGGGAGTCATGCCCAGCTCCACCAATCCTTCGATAGCAAGCACAGTACCGCTGCCTGGCTCGAGCTCATCGGTCTTTACCACGCGGCGAAATTCCGGGGCGTCGCCCAAATAGCTGTCAGTCGCCGGCGTGACCTTGCAACCTGCCGCGATGAGCCGCACCGCATTCCTACGCTGAATGTCTAGAGTCTCTTGCAGCATGTCATCCCGCCGCCAATGCTCTGCTGCAGTCGTGGCCGCAGGTAGTTTCGCAATTCGCACTTCCATTTCGGCGCGCTGCGACCGATGATGATTCCATGCCGCCCCGGTGATAAGGTTAGCCCGCATGCCGCAGAACACGCCTTTGGATACAATCAAGCGGATGAGGTCATCCGGCAGGTCTCGACTCATCATTTCAGGATGCTGAATCAGGTCAATCCCCGCTTCCACGGCCAGTCGCAACCCCTCAGAACTGGTCGCGTGCGTCTGTACCGGTTTGCCTCTCTTATGCGCTTCGGCGACGATGACTGCCTGCTGCCTCGGCGAAAAGCCTATCAAGGAAGGCCGCATGAAATGGCTGGTGCCGCCGTACTTGATGACATCGACCCCCTTGTCGAGGTAACCGTTCATCGCAGTCCGAAGTTCCTCCGGGGTCATGTCCGCCAACTCTTCGCCCATGCCCTGCGCCAGGAGGTCGTCCCATTTTTCCTGGAACATCGACAGGTCCGAGTCCTTGGTCAGCGAGAACGTGATGGAGAACGGCCCGCCCCACCCGAGGATGTTGCCCGCCAGCAGCAACCTCGAACCCACCGCCTCGCCTTGGTTGATCTTATTGCGAACGACTATTGACGGCGGCAACACGCCATAGCTGTCCACCAATGTTGTGATGCCGGCCTTCAGCGTACGCTGCGCGAATTCCAGCGCCAGCTCCTCATTACGATCGCCATATTTTGCCGACGTATCGCGTCGCGCCGGTTGGCCATAAACGGTCAGATGCGCGTTATTGTCGAAGAACCCCGGGACAAGAAAGCGGCCGGTGCCGTCGATCACCTCGCCACCGGCATTGCCAGGCGCCGTCGCTGACGACCCTTCGATAGCGGCGATGTGACCGTCGTCGATCCGCACGGTCACATGCGCTCGAGGTGCCGCGCCGGTTCCGTCGATCAGGGTGACGTTGGTCACGATCAGCGGCGTAATCTGTGGCGCGGTTTCGGCAGGCGCCGAGATCGCACAGACTATCAAAACAATCCCAAGCGCAACTTTGAGCACGCCCCCCCCTAAAGGTTCCTTTAGCCGTGAGGTTAGCAGGAAAAGATAACTTGTTCGCGTAACCCGCAATTCGCCTAATAATGCCGTAGCGCCGGAACTCGCCATCAGTGTGAACCGAAGCTTCCTCTTCGCACAGCTTCTGTCGAAGAATGATGCGGTCGGAATCCCGGCTATCATATAGTCCTGCTCGAGTCCTGCGCCGGCGGCCGTTAAGCCCCAGGTATGGGCAGCACCGGCATGATCTCGACGCAGTCCCCGGGAAAAATCATGAAGTGCGGATGATCCACGAAAAGCTTGGCGGCGGCGTCGTGCGATTCTGCGCGCACAACCGTAAACGCGCCCATGTTATTGCTCGTGTCGTCAATTCCACGCTGCGTGATCTTCTTGGTTTTCCCCAGTGGCCCGCCCATGGCAACTATGACGGCGGCGTGCTTTTCGACCCACGCTTTCCAGGCCGCCATGCCTTGTCGTTCGGCCGCTCGGCGATCAGCTTCGGGCAGGGCGTCCCAGGCCGCCCGGCGCGGGCCGGTTTTGCTGCCGAGGAATACGGCGAGATAGGTAGTAGTCGTGCTCATTGAGTTTTTCCTTTCATCTGCGTTTTCGGGAAGGAACTTTTGTCTTTGTCGAATGATTGAGTGCGCTGCTGCACCTGCGGCCGGATGCTTCTACCCTCTATGACGAACGCGGCCGGCGGATTTCGACACGCCCTCTCGAAAATTACTCGAAAACTACTCATCTACGACACCAATGGCTGAACGTCGCGAGAAGTATGCTCCGACAGCCCGTCGTCGAGCCTCTTTCTCTGCCGCCTCAAGCAGTGTCGCACCAAATCCCTGCTTGCGCCGCGCCTCCGCAGCCTCGATGTGCTCAAAGATTGAATTCCGGGCATTTTGAGCAAGATCTACACCACGCCGCCTCCGGATTGGCCGTAGCATTGACAAAGATGCGCCCAACCCTCTTAGGAATCTTCTTGGCGCCCAACTACTCTTGGGGACTGGCCTTAAGCTGTGCGCTTACCGCAAATGCCGCACCTAGCACCGCACCACCCACGCTTGAGAGCGCTGTGTCGCAACTACAGAACGGCAATGCCGCCGGCGCCGCAAAGTCCCTCAGAGAAATTACCGCCAACCATCCCAACAACGCCGCCGCATGGCGGGCGCTCGCCACGAGCGAGATGGGCCTGGGCCATTTTACCGCCGCTGTCGGCGACTATCGGCGCGCACTAGCGATTCAGCCCGATTCTCCGAAAGTCTTCTTCCAGCTAGGCGTGGCCTACGCCGCGAAGCACGATTCGCAACATGCCTTCGAATGGCTGGGCCTTGCGCGGGCAAGCCATCGCTACGACATGACCGAGATTTCGGCCGACGCGCACCTCGTTGGCTTGCGCAAAGACTCGCGCTTCAACGCCCTGCTTCCGAGCGCCGCGGATTTCGAACAGCCGTTTGTCGAGCCGGTTAAAATCATTAGAGAATGGCGCGGCGAATCTGCGGGCGATCAGTTCGGCTGGATCGCCCGCAACGTTGGCGACGTCGACGGCGACGGCATCACCGACATCGTTACTTCCGCCCCGACCCACGGAGCGCACGCCGGACGCATTTATGTGTATTCGGTCGGCAGCGGCCGTTTACTCTGGAGCGCTGACGGTAAGCCGGGCGATGAATTGGGTTCCGGCGTCGAGGGCATCGGCGATACCAACGGCGATGGGATTCCCGACGTGGCCGCCAGCGGACCCTCAGGTTCCGGGGTCGCCTACATCTATTCCGGCCGGGACGGGCAGATTTTGCAAACCTTCCAATCGGCACGCGCCGACGAGCTTTTCGGCAATCATATCTCAGGCATTGGCGACGTCGACGGCGATGGCCACGCGGATCTCATCATCGGCGCACCGGGCAAGGACGGCGAGTCCGTGAATACCGGTCACGCCTACATTTATTCCGGCAAGGATGGCCGGCTGCTCTTCACTCTGGCGGGCGAGCGCCTCGGCGACGCCTTCGGCAGCGCGGTCGCGGGTTACTCCAAGGGAAAGGACCACTATCTGGTCGTTGGCGCGCCGCTCGCAGGTCCAGATCGCCATGGCCGCGTCTATCTATATGACAACCCAGCGGGCACGCCGAAATTCGTCATCGATGCGGACTCCACAGGTACTGCGCTCGGTGCAATGTTCGTTTCGATCTTGCACAACACGACCGCCGCGGACACACACGATATTTTTGTCTCGGACTGGACTAACGCCTCGAAGGGAGCCTCCACCGGACGCATTTACGTGCACTCGGCCAGCACAGGCGAGAATCTTATGACACTGACCGGCGAGAACGCGGGCGACGGCTTTGGCACCAGCAAATCGACGGCTGGCGATGTAGACGGCGACGGCCATGAAGACCTCATCGTGGGCGCTTGGCAGTACGGACAAGTCGCCTTGTCCGCCGGGCGTGCTTACTTATATTCAGGCAAGGACGGTCATCTCATCAAAACATTCACTTGCCGTACGCCCGGTGACTCCTTCGGCTTCGATGCCGTCGGCTTGGGCGACGTGGATGGCGATGGCACCGCCGACATGCTCATCACTTCAGGTTGGAGCGGCGTCAACGGCCATCACTCAGGCCGCGTCTTCATCATTTCCAGCGGCGTGAAACTCGGCAAGATCTGAAACTCCTCGAGTGCTCAATGCCTGTAGCGTCGGCGACGACACTTCAGGAACTCAATGAGACTCATCGATCGCATTATTCAGTGCCGCGAGCCATTCGTCGTAGAAAGCACCATCGATGGCAGCCGCACGCGCCTCTCGGGCGCCATGGACGCAGCTGCGGATCTCGAGCATTGCCCCATTCGATACGTACTCGACGATACGCTGACATCGCTGTGCACGGATCTCGCCTATTCGAATGGCGTTACTGTGATGGCATGCGCCGATCTGATTCGTGTGCCCGCAGAGAATATCTGGGTCGAATGGTGCAACAAACCCTGGCTGCAAGCCTTGCGCCGCAACGCCATGAACGCCGGCTGCCTCGAGGACTCAACTATTGGGCATTTCGGCGTGTTGATACGCTCCTCGACCGATGGGCGCAACGGCCTGATCCGCGCCTTTTGGTCGGGTGGCGATAGCGACCTCGATATCCACGCCAGCGCCGCCCAAAGCCGTTTCTATCTCGATTCTCCCGTACCGGCGATGCCGCCCGCCGAACCCGGCATACTGCGCGTAGCCGCCGCAGCCATCGATCCGCAGGGGCTTTTAAGCCGCAGCTTCCACTTCGAGTTCGAAGGCTCCTGGGCCAAATACTACCGCGAGGCGACCCATGATGCTTCGCATCAACGAGAGATCCTGCATCATTCCATCGGCTGCGTCGCCTTGGCGGTGCCGGTGCTGCTGGCTTTTCTTTTATTGCTCATGACCCGTGATGGACTACCGCAGCGCGCCACGCAGCTGGAGCGCCTCAACCGTGCTCGCATCGCACGCGGGCGCATGCCGCTCGCCGATCATATCGAGGTGAGCGCACCGCTCTTGCAGCCATATCGCGAAGCTCAGATTGAGCGGGCCTCCGCCGGCGCGCGTCGCCACCCGCGACTGCATCATGTGCGCGGACATCTGATACGCCGCAACGATCGGCTGTTCTGGCGAGTCCCGCACCTGCGCGGCAACGCCGACGCGGGGATCATCAAGTCGCGCACTGTAGAATGGCGCTTCGACCAAGGTGCAACTCAACGCCGCAAGCGCAGCTCTCTGGGTTCCATGCCGTAACGCGTCCGCAAATGCCGGTACATGCTGGTGCGGCTGCCGAATCCCACATGTTCCGCGATCTCATTCATGCTCCAATGCGATTCCCGCAGCAGCCGCAGCGCCGCGGCCGAGCGTTTGCGGTTTAGATAGTCGCTCGGCGAAACCCGATACACCGTCTTGAACACCCGTAGGAAGTGGAATGACGACAAGTGCGCGGCCGCCGCGATGTCCTTGAGAAAGACCGTATCGCGATAGCGGCTTTGCATGAAATCGATCCCGAGACTCAATCGGCGCATCAACTCACGACGCGTCGCCGGTTTGCGCGACGGCACCACTGCCTCCACGCACAGCACTCGGTGCTGCAAGCGCAGCATCCGTCCCAAGAGAAACAGCAGTTGTTCTTCGAGCCATGCATCATCCACCGGCCCCGCGTCCACCACTCGGCGGATGTGCCGTAACACAGGACTCACCAAGTTCTCGTGTTCATACAGACGCTCGGCGAATTCCGGAAGCGCCAACTCGGCGAGAGGCAGCTCATCCAGCGCGCTGGTTGATTTGGCCATCGAGTGCCACGCCTGCGCCACCAGCGTGCGATCGAAGAAAACTGCGAATGAATGCACCGGCTGCAGCGACTCGATGCTGCTTGCATACACACGGTCGCTATTGAAAATAGCAAAGGTATCGTCATCGACCGTAAGGCGACGGCCGTCGAGAAAATAATTCTCAGACCCGCCGGCTGCCGCCTTGATCGACAACAGCTGCTTGAACTCAGGATACTCCACTCGCCGCGTGCGCGCGGAAATCACCGCACTCTCGTGTCCCCAACGCTCGTAAAACACGCGTCGAAACTGCGGATCCCACACGGCCGGCATGGCTCGATAAATCATTCGACCTCTTGTCTAACTAGATCCTTCGGATATTGCACTGTAATGCCGTAATGCGCGAGTAAGGTTGCAAAACTTGCTATTTGCAACGTGCCAAAGCAAGGCAAATGCTCACCTTTCACGCTGTTTAACCGGGCCAAGAACGTGGCGGCGAAACAACACGAATCGGCGACAACTGCACCGACAGCATACCCTCGGTCCCTACACTCCCCTCAAGGAAGGCGCGCAGATGCACCCGGTTTTCACACAAACAAGTATCTTGATAGCATCGTCGAGCGGGGCCATCGCAATCTCGGAGCAGATGATGGACAGATATGAATTTGCGATTCTGGGCGCAGGGGCATTGGGCTCTATTATTGGCGCGCATCTGAGTCGTAGTGGGCGGAGCGTCGTCATGCTCGCGCGAGGTCAGCGCGCGCTGGACATTGAACGCGAGGGTTTGCGCATCAAGGGGCTGACGGACTTCAATCAACGAGTGCCTGTGCTAACCGACCCTTCCAAATTCGAGGGCGCGGAAGTTTTTATTGTTGCCACCAAAACGCATAATGGCAAGGCAGCGCTCTCGCCTTACAGCCGCGCGAAGGTCGGCAGCGCGTTGTCGGTTCAGAATGGCGTGATGAAGGATGATGACTTGGTCGGTTTGTGGGGTAGGGAACGTGTGCTGGGCGCGCTGGCCGATACCAGCGGCGAGCTGTTGGCAGGCGGTGAGGTCCTGTTTACGCGCAATGAGCAGATCTACATTGGCGAATTCCCGGGCGACGGTGTCGGTCGCGCCCGCGCGCAGCGCATTTCCAGTGTCATCGACCGCTCGGGCATTCGAGCGAGCGCCGTGCCGAATATCGAGAGCCTCGAATGGTCCAAATTTGTGGCCTGGGTGGGAATGATGGCGCTGGCCGTCATCACCCGTGAGGTAACCTGGAAATACATGATGGATCCAGGGTTGGCGGTGGTATTGGCCCGGCTGGTGAGGGAGATGGGAATTTTGGCCGTGGCGAGAGGCATTACTCTGTCGAACCAATCACCGCTGCCGGTGGCAACGATAATTCGGGCTTCCGAGAGTCAGGCGGCGGCGACTATCCAAGCTTGCGGCCGCGAGATCCACATCAAGGCTCCGCAACATCGCATGTCCAGTTTGCAAGATCTTGAGGCCGGTCGCGCGCTGGAAGTTGAAGAGACGCTGGGTTATGCGGTGCGCAACGCGGAACGATTGGGTCTGTCGCTGCCCACTCTCGTCTCGTTTTATTCGATCGTGGCCGGAATCGATCGCATCCGCCATGCCAATGCCAGTTAGTCGTTAGGCTACAGTTTCCTCGAATGGGTCGCGTGCGCCACTATCGCGTGCCGCCATTACCAGGAGAAATCACCCGGCCCAAATCGGACGCACGGCTGAGGCGGTCGAATAGATCATAGGCTAGACGCGAGATTCGCGTGATTGCCTCTTCGCCGGCACGCTCATTTGCAAGGTAGGTAGTCATGACGCAGATCACGTACGGCCGATTCTTAACAAACACGATGCCGGAGTCGTTGCGCACCCCTTCGAGTTCGCCCGGCTTGTTCGCAATTTTGAGATCCGCCGGCAGATCACGCGGTATCCAGCTGTCTTTATGAGTTGCCAATACGTCGAAGAAATCATCGAGCAGTGGCGCCTCGATCACCTTGCCGCGATAAATCTGCTCCAACAGGGTCATCATTTCGCGTGGGGTGGAGATATTCTCCCTACCCTGAGCTGCTGCCTGAAGGTCCATCATCTTACGGCGCAGTTGCGTGTGCGAAAGACCCAGTGATTTCGTCAAGCGCACCACGTTGTCCATGCCAACGCGATCGATCAGAACGTTCGTGGCGGAATTATCGCTGACGGCCACCATAATCGTCGCGAGATCATGGTTGGTGAGAGACGACACTCCCGCTGTTAAGCCACCGAGGATGGCGCTATCGGGAACGATATCTGCAGCGCGCACCACATAGCGATCCTTCAACGTTGCCTTGCCGCTCGCACCGCGGGCCGCCTGCTGTGCCTGGTGATAGAGTTCGGCGAGCACAGCGATCTTGATCGAACTAGCCTGCGGAAATACCTCATCAGGATGGACGAAGATTGTTTGCCCAGAGTTCAGATCCAGGATCGCAACGCCAAGAACGCCGTCGAGTTGCTGTTCCTCTTCGGCAACCGCCAGCCGGAGGCGATCCCACAACACTTGCTGCTTGAGGTTCAGCGGTGAATCCAGCGAATGCGCAGTGGCGGACCACAATACGAAAAACAAGACAAACAGCCGCATGGGCACCGGCACTCCTTCGGATAGGTCTCGATCTTACTCCGACTCAGCTCTACTATGGGGAGCCTCAAGTATGGCCAACACATCGGGACCGAAAGTGGTAGCGGCGGCGGCAGTGCCGTCGACGGACTGGCGCTCGGAATACTCGCTCCGGCGAAGGTCCTAGCAACCTATCGATGCCGACGCACGAATGAATGCATACCGGCCCTTGCAATGCCGATCCTTGTTGGCGAATAGCCAAAAGTTGGGGGTTTGTGGTGCACGAAGTTCAAAAATTGATGCGAACATGCGCGGATGACTGAATTCTCCACCTTGACGCTGGTCGACCCACTCCAGCGGGGTCTCAACGAGCTCGGCTATGTCGAGATGACGCCGGTGCAGTTGTCCAGCTTGCCGGCTATTCTCGG